>JAGVGD010000132.1 GCA_020057245.1 Thiobacillus sp.
CAGCATGCCCTCGCGCGCGGCCAGCGTGATCGTGCCGCCGTTGCTCGCCACCGGCGTGGCCGCCAGGCCCGAGGCGCCCACGATATCCAGCGTGGTTTCGGTGCCGGACACGTCGATCAGCGAGCCCTCCTGGGCGATCAGATACCCCTTGGTCGCCAAGATTTCGACGCTGCCGCCGTCGAGCACGTCGCCCTTGCGCAGGTTCTGCGCATCGGGCTCGGCGCGGTAATAGCCGGTGGCCAGCAAACGGCTGTTCTCCCCCAGGAAGATCGAACGACCGGGATCGAATTCGGCAATCTCATCCACGTCGCCCTGCACCGGTACGGGCTGCGTCAGCACAATATGGCCGGCGGCAGCTTCAATCGTACCGAGCACGGTAAGCTGGCTCGCGGCGGAAAGCACCACCTCGCCTTGGGGATCGACGCGGATCGACGCGCCCTCGCCGACATAGACATCGCCGAGGTTTATATTGCTCGCAGTGAGCTCCACCCGGGTGGGCGCGCGATACTCCGCCGGCAAGGCCAGCAGGGTGGTCAGCGCGGCCATGTCGCTGCCGCTGGCTGCAAGGCTGTAACCCGGCGCGAGTTGCGCCGACAGCGGGGCCGGGCGCAGCTGGAAGCCATCCGCCACCTTGACGCCATCGACGCCGGTCAGTTTGAATTCGCGAAAGCCGCCGCGGCCGAAAAAGTCTTCGTCGAGCACCAGCTCGCCCGGCGTGCCGCTGGGGTTATCGCCCATGTGGATGCTGGACGTGGCGATACTCAACGTGCCGCCGTTTTCCTGGCCGTAGCCGCGCAGTTCGCCGTCCAGAACGATGGTCGATGTCAGCGGGGTCGTCGAACCCGCCTCCCCCTCCGGTTGACCGTAGTTGCCGCTCGCCAGATCGATAGCGCCGGCGTTGCCGTAGCTGACCGTGCCATCCGCCTGCGCCCAGGCGCCGCCGCTGACATCGAGCACGCTGCCTGCGGCGAGCGTTAGATCCGAATGGGCCGCCAGCGTGATGTTTCCGCCATCGATGACCACTGATCCCGTGTTGGCATCGGGCCCCGAGCCGGGCAGATCGTTGACCCAGCGGCCGGCCACGTCGAGCCGCGCCGTGCTGCCGATGTTGAGGCCGAAATCGGCGGCAGCACCCTGCGTTTCATCATTTTTGCTAACCGTGCTGGTTAGCGCGATCTCGCCGCCGGCCGCCAGGATGTCGCCGTCGATATCGATCCGCCGGCCAGTGAGGCTGACACTGCCCTGGTCGCCCGCATCGAGCGTGACCTCCTCTGGCAGCGTGATGCGTCCCTTGGTATCGACGGTCAGCTTGTCGAAGCCGCCCTGCGACAAGAATTCGGAAGACAGCTGCACCTCGTCAGGCAGCGTATCGCCGATTTCCGTCGCCGCCGCGCCGATGCGCGACGTCACGAAAGTGAAGTCGGGCAAGCTGGCCAGCGGCAGCCCGGATTGAGACAGCAGCGTCAGCACCAACTGGCCGCCCTGCGGCGCCTGCGTGCGCTGATAGGTCCCGACAGTGGTTTTGGCGAGCTGCGTGGCGTCGGCCACCAGGTTGTGCGCCGTCAGGTTCAGCGTGCCGGCATCGCGGCCCGCCGTATAGGCCTCGATGTAACTGGCCTGGCCGAAATCGAAGACCTGGGTCTGGTTCCACTTGGCGTCGTACACGGTGAAGCGGTCCGCGAAACCGCTGTAAACCTGTTCTGGATCGGCATCGCCGATATCCACCGTCTGGCCATTGAGCACCAGCTTGGTGGTACGCCCATAGCCCGCCTGGTAGGCGATGCTGCCGCCGGATACGTCGAGCGTCGCGCCAGCCTGCAACACCATATCGCCTTCCGAGCGCAGCGAAATCGTGCCGCCGGTCGTGCTCTTTTCCAGCACCGAGCGCTCCAGCTTGGCGATGTCCGCCGACACATCGGCAAGCGGGGTGCCCTGCTCGACATCGATCCATACTTTGCTCCCGTACAGGAAGGTGTCGCGTTGCAGCGGCGAATCCGCGAGCTGCGAACCGCGCAATTCCACCTCGATGTAATTGCGTTCCACCGCCACGGCCACATCGGCGAGACCGGCGGTGTCGATCAGCGCGCCGTCGTCCACCTGCAGGCGCACGTCGTCGACCTTGGGGGAACCTTCCAGCTGGAACGCCGCCCCCGCCTGCGCCGACAGGTCGATTTCGCCGCTGGCGGCTTGCACCACCGCGCCGCTCTGCACATGGATGACCTTGCCCACGCCGTCGATGCGCGAAGGATTGAAGACCTGCTCGTCGGTAAGCGTCTTGCTGCTGGTCGCGTCGGGCAGCACTTCGGTCGTGCTGTTCGCGCCAAACACCAGCGTACCGGTGCGGTTCGCCTCCGGCGCCGTCACCTCGGTACTGCCCTTGGCCACGGGCGTGACCGTATCGCGCGCCATCAGTCTGATCGAACCGTTGAGATCGACCGAGGTCGTGGCGGTGACGCGGCCGGACTGGTTCACGGTGAGCGCCGTCATGCTGATATTGCCGCGCTCGGCCAGAATGACTCCGGTATTGGTTGCCGTGCCGCCGCCGCTGTCGGGGCTGTCCACTTCCACCAGAAAACCGCGCAGGTTCGGGTCGTCGCTTACCGCCAGATACACCTTGGAGCCGGCGGCGAGGATGGTCTGGCCTTCCGGCGTTTCGATGACGCCGTGGTTTTCCACGTTCTCCGCCAGCAGCATCACCCGTCCGCCGCTTTCCGTTTTCAGCGTCGCGCCCGCCTCGACCTGCACCAGGCCGCCCGCCGCCCCGCTTGCGGCGGAGAAGGCCGCATCGTTGCCCGCATCGAGGTTCGTGGCGATGTCATTGTTGAACAGCGTGTCGTCGATATCCAGGGTCGAAGCGACCAGGCCGCCCGCATTGACCTGCGCACCATTGGCGAACACGATGCCGTTCTGGTTGACCAGATAAATCTGGCCGTTGGCCTTGAGCGCCCCCGCGATCACGCTCGGATCGCCCTGCCAGATCCGGTTCAGCGTCGCCGAACCCGCGTTCGGCTGCACGAACTGCATCGTGTTGCCGCTCCCCACCATGAAGCTCTGCCAGTTGAGGATCGCCCGATCGGTGGTCTGCGTGACCACGCCGAGATTGCCGTTCTGCAAGTAGCTTGCCGCGCCGCTGGTCACGAAAGCGGTGGGATTCGGATTGACGCCACAGGCGCCGCCGCCGCAGGGCACGGGCAACGTTTGAGCCAGCGCAGGAAACGCCGCCAGCAGCAAGGCCAGCGCCGGGCCCGCC
>JAGVGD010000162.1 GCA_020057245.1 Thiobacillus sp.
GCCGGCTGCGCCGATGCGGCTGCTCGCGATTACCGGCAGCAACGGCAAGAGCACGGTCACCGCCATGTGCGGCGAGATGTGCCGCATCGCCGGACTGGCGACCTGCGTCGCCGGCAACATCGGCCTGCCGGTGCTCGACGCCCTGTTCGAAGTGGAAACCGGCTACGCCACGGCACCCGAGGTGTGGGTGCTGGAACTCTCCAGCTTCCAGCTCGAAACCACCTCCAGCCTCAATGCCACCGCCGCGACCGTACTCAACGTCAGCGAGGACCACATGGATCGCTATGACGGCCTCGCCGCCTACGCCGAGGCCAAGGCGCGGATTTTCAGCGGCGACGGCGTACAAGTGCTGAACCGCGACGACGCCCTGACGCTGGCGATGGCGCTGCCCGGGCGGCACGTCATCAGCTTTGGCCTGGACCGCTGCCCACAGGATGAAAATTTTGGCCTGTGTGAGGACGAGTTGTGCCTCGGCGGCGACATGCTGATGCCGATGTCCGCACTGCAGGTCCACGGCCTGCACAATGTCGCCAATGCGCTGGCCGCGCTGGCGCTGACCCGCACGCTGGATTTGCCGATGGCAACCCTGTTGCGTGGACTGGCCCACTTCAAGGGACTGCCGCACCGGGTCGAACAGGTCGCAGAAATCGATGGCGTCACCTATTACGACGACTCCAAGGGCACCAACGTCGGCGCCACCGAGGCCGCGCTGTACGGCCTGGGTACCCGCCGTGCCGTGGTCATCCTCGGCGGCGACGGCAAGGGGCAGGACTTCAGCCCGCTCAAGGCCGCCGTCGAGGCCAACGCCCGCGCGGTGCTGCTGATCGGACGCGATGCGCCGCTGATCGCAGCCGCAATCGAGGGCTGCAACATCCCGACCTACCCGGCAGCCAGCCTGCCGGCCGCGGTCGAACAATCGCAGCGACTCGCGCTGGCCGGCGACGCGGTGTTGCTGTCACCCGCCTGCGCCAGTTTCGACATGTTCCGCAATTACGCACACCGCGCCGAAGTGTTCGTCCAGGCAGTGCACAAACTCGCTGCGCAAAGGAGTGCGGGCTGATGCTCTACACCGCGCGCGCCCCCAAACCCAGTGCCGAGCTCGATTTCAGCCTGCTGTGGCTGACGCTGGGCCTGCTGGCGCTGGGCTGGGTGATGATCTATTCGGCCTCGATCGCGATTGCCGAAGCGGCCCGCTACACCGGCCACAACGGCGAATATTATTTGATGCGGCAGGGCATTTTCATCGTCGCCGGCGTGGCGGTCGGCATCAGCGCATTCCAGATCCCGATGCGGGTATGGCAGCAGATCGCGCCTTACCTGTTCCTGCTCGGCCTGCTGTTGCTGGTGGTGGTGCTGATCCCCGGCATCGGCCACGAGGTCAAGGGCAGCCGCCGCTGGATTCCGCTCGGCTTTGCCAACCTGCAGCCTTCCGAACTGATGAAGCTGCTCGCCGTGCTGTACGCCGCCGACTACACCACCCGCAAGGCGGCGTTCATGCACGACCTCAAGAAAGGCTTTCTGCCGATGGCGGGCGTGATGCTGCTGACCGGGCTGCTGTTGCTTTCCGAGCCGGACTTCGGCGCTTTCGTGGTGATCGTCGCGATTGCCATGGGCATCCTGTTCCTCGGCGGGCTGAACTGGAAAGTGTTCGCCGGCCTCATCGTCATGCTGGTGATCGGCTTTGCCGCGCTGATCTTCTCGTCCGCGTACCGCCTGCAACGCCTGCAGACTTTTCTAAAGGGCCCGTTCGAAGACCCCTACGGCGCGGGCTACCAGCTGTCACACGCGCTGATCGCCTTCGGTCGTGGCGAGTGGTTCGGCCTCGGCCTCGGCGGCAGCATCGAAAAACTGTTCTACCTGCCGGAAGCACACACCGACTTCCTGCTCGCCGTGATTGCCGAAGAGTTCGGCTTCATCGGCGTACTCGTGGTGGTCGGCCTGTTCGCCTGGCTGATCGTGAAAGCCTTCCTGATCGGCCTGCGCGCCGCGCAGTTGGAGCGCAATTTCAACGCGCTGGTGGCGCAAGGGATCGCCATCTGGATCGGCGTGCAATCGCTGATCAACATGGGCGTGAACGTCGGGCTGTTGCCGACCAAGGGACTGACCCTGCCCTTCCTGTCGTTCGGCGGCAGCGGCATTCTCGCCAACTGTCTGGCGGTGGCCGTGCTGTTGCGCATCGACTGGGAAAACCGGCAGATGATGCGGGGAAAAACCTTCTGATGGCCGCCGCAAACCGCACCCTGATGGTGATGGCCGGCGGCACCGGCGGTCACGTCTACCCCGCGCTGGCGGTGGCCGACGCGCTGCGCGCGCGCGGCTGGGACGTGTTCTGGCTCGGCACCAAAAATGGCCTCGAAGCGCGCGTGGTGCCGGCCGCCGGGATCGACATGGTGTGGGTATCGATGGGCGGTGTGCGCGGCAAGGGCTGGCTGAAAAAATTGCTGCTGCCCGCCACCCTGCTGCTCGCGTTCTGGCAAAGCCTGCGCGCGATCGTGCAGCGCCGCCCCGACGTGGTGCTTGGCATGGGCGGCTACACCGCCTTTCCCGGCGGCATGATGGCGAGCCTGCTCAACAAACCGCTGGTGATCCACGAACAGAACTCGGTCGGCGGGCTGACCAACCGCCTGCTGGCCTGCCTGGCCGAGCGCGTGCTGACCGCCTTCCCCAAGGTGTTCACCCATGCGCACGACAAACCGATTCCCTGCCGCCGCGTGACGACCGAGTGGGTGGGCAATCCCGTCCGTACCGACATCTCGGCGGGAACCGAATCAGCGCGCACGGGCGCGCTGCGGCTGCTGGTGGTGGGCGGCAGTCTGGGTGCCCAGGCGCTGAACGATCTGGTGCCCAAAGCGCTGGCGCTGCTTCCTGCTGACCAGCGCCCCGCGGTCGTGCATCAATCCGGCCGTCAGCACCTCGACATCCTGCGTGCGAATTACGCCGCCGCCGGCGTCGAAGCCGACGTGCGCGACTACATCGAAGACATGGCGGCCGAATACCGCGCCTGCGATTTCGCCATCTGCCGCGCCGGTGCGATGACTGTGGCCGAACTGGCCTGCGCCGGCGTGCCCGCCGTGCTGGTGCCCTTCCCCTTCGCGGTGGACGACCACCAGACCGGCAACGCCGAATTCCTTTCCGAAGCCGGCGCCGCCTGGCTGATGCAGCAAAAGGATCTGACTGCAGAGAAGCTGGCCGCGCTGATCGGCGGGCTGGATCGCAACACGCTGGCGGCGATGGCAGACAAGGCGCGTGCACTGGCCAAACCCGATGCGACCGCACGCGTCGCCGATATTTGCGAGGCCCTGGCCCGATGAAACACGCAGTCAAACACATCCACTTCGTAGGCATGGTCGATCCGAGCAGGGAGCAGGGTTCCCGCTTGCGGGATGCGACCGGCCGCGAGGATCGCCGGATGCCTACGTTGAATGTTCGCAGGGGAGGTCGCGGCTGA
>JAGVGD010000091.1 GCA_020057245.1 Thiobacillus sp.
AGCGCGAGCTCGACCCGGAATCCTTCGTGCGCGACGCGCTGGCCGACCTGCAGGAACTGACCTGGATCCGCGGCGGGCACTGGCAGGCGGCGCGCGGCGAGGGCACGTTCGGCGAACCGGCCGAACATAGCGTGAGCCATGCGTTTCATGGTCTGGCGCTGACCTGGCAGTCGCAGCGACCGCTGACCCCGGCGCTGGCTTTGCATGTGCGGCTGTTGTCGCAGTTGCTGGGCTACTTTTACGCAGCCAAGGTGCGCGAACAGACCCTGCGCGAACAGGCCTACAGCCAGGCGATCCACGACACCGGCGCGCGGCTGACGCACGATGTGAAGAACATTCTGCAATCGATGAAAACCCTGCTCGCGGCGGCCGACATGTCGACCCCCGAGGACAGCGATCGCCTGCTGGCACTGATGAAACGCCAGTTGCCGCAACTGGCGGCGCGGCTGTCGCAGACGGTCGACAAACTCAAGCAGCCCAGCGAAATGGACGTGGCGCAGCAGCCGGCGCAGAGCTGGTGGAGCGCCCTGCAGCTGCGCTACGAACACGACGACGTGCAGTTTTTTGCCGATGGGCTGGACGATACGCCATTGCCGCAGGACCTGTTCGACAGCGTGGTGGACAACCTGCTGACCAATGCCCTGCGCAAACGCCAGACCGAGCCCGGGGTGGCGGTGGAGGCGCGGCTGGTGCTACATCCGCTGGTGAGCCTGACGGTGACGGACAGTGGCGTGGCCGCGCCCGAGCATGTGGCGCGCAACCTGTTCATGAGTCCGGTGGCGTCCGACTTCGGACTCGGGGTCGGCTTGTATCAGGCGGCGCGGCAGGCGGCGCGGGTCGGCTACCGGCTGGAACTGAGCGACAACCAGCCGGGGCGGGTGAGCTTTTGCCTGCAGGCTATGGAGAGCAGTCCGAACCCGTAGGGCAGACACGCGCTTTAAGCAGGCTGTCTGAAACCCAAACAAGCAAATCGTCGAATTCACCGCCCGGGCCACCGACTGGGGTGGGGGTGCGACTTACATACTTGGAGTCTGGGGTTGGGTCTTTGTTCTCCAGCTCGTCGGCACCCGTTGGCGCGGCCAGTGTGTTGCCGTTGACATTGAGCGCGCCCCAGCCGTTAGGACCGAATGAAGCCAGAACGAATACAACATTCGATGCTACGTCGGGCGTGACGCAGGTGCTGGTGGTGCAGACCTGGAGGGGGTTGTCTAGCGCGGTACTGCTTGAAAAGCCGTCAATTTCATTCGAATAAGTGGTGTTGACTGCGTAGAGCAAGCGATTGCCCCATGCATCTTGCTGCGCAACGCCCAGTTCCACCCAAGGTAGCCAGCCGTGTGCCAGCCCACCGGAAGATGGACAGACGCGGGAGGCAAAATTCCGACCATCGTCTCCGTACCCATCTCCATCGGCGTCAGGGCAGGGTAAATACGCGTGCTTAAGTGTGACGGTGGTCGTACTGGGGTTGTAGTCGGGGCAGCTGTCGGTGATGGTGCAGGTGGTTTGTGGTGCGGCTAGCAGTGTGCCGCTTGGGCCCACGGTGCTGTAGGCGCAAGTGCATGCATGGGTCATGGCATACCCAACAAGGGCTTCCCGCGCCTCTTCCATGATTTTTTTAGTCTCCGCAATCCGCCGCGCCTGGATCTGCGCCGACAGCGGCACCGCCAGCCCGCCGATCAGGATGGTGATGATGACCAGCACGATGGCCATCTCGATCAGGGTGAAGCCGCGCGCGGTCTTGATCATGGCGTGGGTTCCTTTTCCTTTTCCTTGTCCGTATCGGGCTGGGGGCGCTGCACCTGATACGGTTCGTACAGCTTGCCGTTGGCGCGGATCTGCCCCGGTTTCATGTTTGCAATACCGGCGGTGCCGGCCTGCGCCTTGCCATCGACCCAGCGCGTGGTTTTGCCGTCGGAGCGGATCAGCACACCGTCAAACTGGACCGGCGCGGGCGGCGCATCCGGCTCACCCGGCAGGCCCGGCTGCGTGCGTGCAGCTGAGGGCAGGGCACGACCGGTCTGCATTTCGGCGCGTTGCGCCGGGGTGAAAAACAGGCGTTCGAGTTCGGCGGCCTGAGTGTCTGCCGCGCCCAGCGGGAGCGGCGCCAGACAGGCAAGCGCTAGACTGAGGATGAACCGGGCCGGCAGGTTTTTCCGTTTGCGGGCGGGCGTCTTCATGGTGCGGGGCTTCCGGTTGGGGACGCGGTAATTTCGGCGACGGTGAACCACAGCAGATCGCATTCCACGCTGAGTTGCGGTGCGCGGCTTGCGCCTGTGTACGCTTCGTTGATGCGCGACAAGCGGCAGCCCTGCACGCGAAACACGCCCGGCGCGCGCGCCTTCAGCGCGTCCAGAAAACGGCTGAGGTCGGTTTCCAGCAACAGCGGCAGGCTCAGCGTCATCACGGTCTGGCCGAGCGGCAGGCCCTGGGCCAGCGTGGCAGCCGAGACGGTGCGCGGCGTCAGCCGGTAATCGAGGCCATAGAGCCCGGCGTCGCGGTTGGCGTGTTGCGCGGCTTCGATCCATGCCAGGCGGTCTTCGGTACCGACGAATCCGCGCTCAACCAGGGCCTGGTAGGCGGTCAGATGGGTGGCGATCAGCCGCTCCTGCTGGCGGCTGTGATCGAGTTGCTGGCGCGCGGCATTAAGGGCGCTTTGCTGCTGCAACAGGGCCGACTCGGCCTGGCGCGATTGCGCCTGGGTCCACACAACTCCGGCTATCGCCAGCAGCAGGACGGCCAGCAGCAGTAGCAGCGGTAGTTTGAGCGCGGGAACAGGCGGGCGTTTCACGGCCGGGCCTCCTGATTGTCCGGACGAAATTCCAGCGTCAGGCTGAAACGCGCGGATGGCGTGTCGGCCAGACTGGCATCGTAGGTTTTGCCGGTCAGCGTCTGGTTGGAGTCGGCGTTGACCGGGCTGCTGGCCAGGCTCACCTTGTGCAGGCCGGGCACTGCCTGCAGGGTCTGGATGAAATTCTGGATCTGCTGCATGGCGGCGCGGTAGTTGCCATCGAACGGCGTCAGCGCAGCATCGAGCGTGACGGTCGCCGGGCCCTGTGGCTCGGGTGCGTTGACCCAGTTCAGGGCATCCAGCCGGATCATGGGCGAAGCTTGCATGGCCTGGCTGACGGCCACCATCAGCGCGGCAGGATCCGGCTCGGGTGTGCTGAGCTGGCGCGCCAGCGCAACGGTCTGCGCCAGTTGCTCGGGGGTCGCGGCGCGGATGGGAAAGCCGCGTGCGATCGCCTGGTAGCGGGCATCGATTT
The DNA here is from genome assembly GCA_020057245.1 of Thiobacillus sp. Lineage (GTDB taxonomy): Bacteria > Pseudomonadota > Gammaproteobacteria > Burkholderiales > Thiobacillaceae > Thiobacillus. The sequence continues at coordinate 3,261 of JAGVGD010000091.1, forward strand.
GGGTTTGCTGCTGGCTCAGCTGCCGGGTCTGGTCGTTCAGGTCATGCGCGTGCAGCCAATAGGCGGCGCTGGCGCCTGCCCCGAGCAGGGCGATGCCGGCGGCCACCGTATGCAGGCTGCGCCGCCAGCGGAATTCGAGGTGGTGCTGCAGCAGTTCGGGCGGCGCAAGATTCAGCTGCAGCGATTCGCCGGCAAGCGCGGCCAGCGGTGCAATTTCGGGCGTGGCGGCGAGGAAACTGTCGGGCATGCGCAGCGCCCGCGCCAGCGTGGGAAGATCAATCAGGCGGGCGCTGAACGCGGGGTCGGCGTTGAGCGGCGCGAGGGCGGAGTCGAGCTGGCCACTGGGGTCGATCAGCAGCACATGAAGCCGGGCCTCACGAGGCAGAATGCGCTGACCGGTGAGATAAAGCTGGGTTTTGCCGATTTCGTCGGCGGCATTGCTGGGCAGTTGCGTTGGGGTGTCGCCCCCGATCAGGCGGGAAAAGCGCAGCAGGCCGTCGTGGTAATAAGATAAACGCAGGCTGTTGTTGAGGCGGTACGCCAGCAGGGTGTGCGTTTCCTGCTGGCGCAGCTTGAGCAGCAGGTGCTGGCAGGCCAGCGCCAGCGGGACGATGCCTGACAGCGGCACTTTTTCGCGGTGCAGGATGCTGAGCCAGGGCGTCAGCCAGTCGGCATCGGTCAGCGCGGCCAGCAGGTAGCGGTCGTCGCGGCGGCCGGTCGTTTCGCGCGCCTGCCGCCAGGCGCCCATGAAGCGGGCGTTGCGGAACACCTGCTTGAGTTTGCGCGCCAGCAGTTCGTCGCGCGCGCGTCCCAGCACATGCGGCAGGATATCGCTTCGATAGTCTTCATCCACCGTGTCGACCACCAGCAAAACCGGCAGCTTCGCGTGCTTGAGGATGAGCTGGTTGAAACCCGCCAGCCCCGCGGCATCGGCGGCAAACTCGCCCAGCCAGTGCATCTGTCCCGGACGCCAGTTGAGTACGCCAATCTGGCGCGGCGTGGCGAGCAGGATCAATTGGTGATCGAACAGACTGGCCAGGCTCATAGCGGCAGGTTCCCGATCAGGTCGTAAATCGGCAACAGTACTGACACCAGAATGCCGCCGAGCAGCAGGCCGAGAATAGCGGTCAGTGCAGGCTCCAGGACCTTGAGGCCGCTATCGATCGAGTCGAGTACTTCCTGGTTGTAGAAAACCGTCACGTTGTCCAGGGCCTCGTCGAGCGCGCCGGTGGTCTCGCCCACCCGCAGCATGCGGATCACCAGCGGCGGAAACAGCCCCAGCGACTGGAAACTTTCGGACAGGCCGCGGCCATCGGCGATCTGCTGCCCGGCGCGCCGGATGCCGTTTGCAATGACCCGGTTGCCGGCGACCATTTCGCCGGCACGCAGTGCATCGAGCACGGTGACGCCGGAGCGGTACATCATCGACAGCGTGTTGGTGAAACGCGAGAGCACGATTTTTTGCACGATCGGCCCGATCACCGGCAGCCGCAACTGGGTGCGGTCCCACCATTCTCGCCCGGATTCGGTTTTCCTGACCCACAGCGGCAAGCCGATGCCCACCGTCAGCATCACAATCAAACCAATCAGCCAGTAGGAACGCATCGCATTCGATATCGCCATCAGGATCAGCGTCGGCAAGGGCAGCGCCACGCCCATGGTCTGGACCAGCGTGAGTACCTGCGGCACCAGATAAATCATCAGGAACAGGATGGCTGCGCCGACGACGACCATCACCATGGCCGGGTAAATCATCAGCCGTTTGGCCTTGGAGGCGACTTCCTCCTGCCATTTCAGCGATTCGCCGAGGCGCTCAAATACCGTGTCCAGCAAGCCAGTCTGCTCCCCGGCCTTAATGCTGTGGACGAACACCGCGCCGAACACCGCCGGGTGCGCGGCAAGCGCCTGCGACAATACCTTGCCGCCTTCCAGATCTTCCAGCAGCGCGGTCAGCACATCGCGAAAGCCGCGCTTGTCCATGGTGTCGCGCAGATCGCGCAGGCCGTCGAGCACAGGAATGCGGGCGCGGGTGATGTAGCGCATGTGGATGCAGAACGTCACCAGGTCGCGCCGGGTGACGCGCTCGCGCCCCTGCGGTGCGTACTGCCGCGACAGTTCGGCCAGCGTGACGAGATCCAGCCCCATGCGCTTGAGGCGCAGTTCGAGATCGACGTCGTTGACGGCCGACAGCGTGCCTTTGACGGAACGGCCGGTTTGGTCGATGGCGCGGTAGTCGAAGAAGGGCATGGGTCAGCTTTTCTTCGTTATGTTTTGTGCGTGTGCGGAGGCTTCGCTTTTCGCCTTTGGGCGAGTCACTTTCTTTTGCTTCGCCAAAAGAAAGTAACCAAAGAAAAGGCGACCCCACATCGCTGCCCTGCGGGTTCCCGATTGGGCGCGCGCGGGCGGGCGTTCCACCAACTCGCCCTGGCACGGGGCACAAACCGCCCCGCGCTGCGGAACTCGGACACGGTTCCACTTTTTCCCCGCCCGCACACTCCCAATCGGCAGCGCTGAAGGGGAGCACCCCCCGTAACCGCCAGCGAGTGAAGCCATTCTTTGACCAAGCGCAGGTGCTTGCAGTGAAGCCCCTTGTGTGTCGCCGAGAAGCGCAGCCGCCCGAGGGAAAAAGGGGCTGGGTGTCTGAGCTCCGCAGCAGGGCACGTTTTGTGTGCCCTGCCAGGGCGAGTTCCAGCTCCGCCTCGGGCGGCGAGCATCGCAGGGGAGCCGAAGGCCGACACACCAGGGGTCGCCTTTTCTTTGGTTACTTTCTTTTGGCGAAGCAAAAGAAAGTGACTCGCCCACAGGCGAAACGCGAAGCCGTCGCGCCTCGGTCAAAAAAAGCGAAGTGCTCAACGCCATCCTCACACCCGCCCCGTCAAATCCACCACCCGCGCCACTTCATCCAGCGTGGTAATGCCATCGCGCACGCGCTGCAGGCCGTCTTCCGCCAGCGGGCGATAGCCGAGCTCGAACGCGGCGCGGCGGATGTCGTGCAGCGGTGCGTGATTGGCCACCAGCTCGTCGAGCGTGGGATCCATCCGCAGCACTTCGATCAGCGCCAGTCGGCCTTTGTAGCCTTTGTTGCTGCAGGCGGGGCAACCCACAGCGCGATAGATCGTCGGCGGGTTTTCCGGGTCGGCGCCGAGGATGCGGGATTCGTGTTCGTCCGGCGTGTAGGCTTCCTTGCAGCGTGGGCATAGTTTGCGCACCAGCCGCTGGGCGATGACGCCGATGATGTTGCCGGACAGGATGCCGGGCAGGATGCCGATGTCCATCAGGCGCGGAAACACGCCGAGCGCAGAGTTGGTGTGCAGGGTGGTGAACACCTGGTGGCCGGTCATGGCGGCGCGGAAAGCCATTTCGGCAGTGTCCCTGTCGCGCACTTCGCCGACCAGAATGATGTCCGGGTCCTGCCGCATGATGGAACGGATGCCGTTGGCAAAGTCGAGCTTGAGGGTTTCGTTGACCGAGCTTTGGCGCATCAGCGTGACCGGGTATTCGACCGGGTCTTCCAGCGTCATGATGTTGACGGTTTCGTTGTTGAGGTGCGACAGCATCGAATACAGCGTAGTGGTCTTGCCGGAGCCGGTGGGGCCGGTGACGACCAGGATGCCTTCCGGCCGCGCCATCATCAGTTGCAGCTCGCGCAGGGCGTCGTCGGTGAAACCCATGTACTCCAGCGGCATGATGGATTTTTCGCGGTCGAGAATCCGCAGCACCAGGTTTTCGCCGTGGATGCCGGGCTGCGACGAGACCCGGAAGTCGATCGGGCGGCCGTTCAGCGTCAGCGACATGCGGCCGTCCTGTGGCGCGCGCGTTTCGGCGATGTTCATCCCCGACAGCACTTTCAGTCGCACCAGAATGCCCGGCCAGTAGGCCTTGTGCAGGCTGCGGATCTGCTCCAGCACGCCGTCGATGCGGTAGCGGATGCGCAGGAAAGAGTGCTCGGGTTCGAAGTGGATGTCGGAGGATTCGCGTTTCACCGCGTCGGTGAGCAGCGCGCCGACCAGCCGCACCACCGGCTGGGTGTATTCCTCGGTGTCGGGGTTGAGGCTGGCGTAATCGACTTCGCCGGTTTCGATCTCGCGCAGGATGCCGTCGAGTGACAGGTCGAAGCCGTAGAACTTGTCGATGCATTCGAGCAGTTGCGCTTCGCCCGCCAGCAGGGTGTCGATTTCGAGCTGGCCGCCGAGGGCGGCTTTCAGCTGGTCGAGCGCGACCACGTTGAACATGTCGGTGGTCGCCAGCGTCAGCACGTTGCGCGTGGCGTCGTGCGCAATCGGCAGCAGGTGGTGGCGGCGCGCGAAGTCCTCGGGCACCAGTTGCAGCGCCTCGGGGTCGGCCACCACCTGGGTGAGATCGATGCCCTGGCTGCCGAGTGCGTTGGCGAGCTGGTCGCGCAGCACCGCTTCGGTCATGAAGCCCAGCGCGACCAGTTGGCGGCCGATCGGCAGGCCGGAGATTTTCTGTTCCTTCAGGCCGATACGCAGCTGATCGAGCGTGATGAGCCCCTGGCTGACCAGGGTTTCGCCCATGCGGAGTTTTTTGCGACGCTCCATACGGCTGCTCTTAACGAACCGGCTTCAGTTGCTGTACGCGCGCTTCGGCCTCGGCGCGATCAAAGCGGTGAGTGCCGGGCGTGGCGAGGGCTTTTTCGTAATATGTCAGTGCGGCCGCTGCCTGATGCAGCTGGTCGAGACTGACCGCGAGATTGAATGCGTAATCGGCGTTGCCCGGGGCGCCGCGCCAGGCTTCGAAATAAGCGGCCTGGGCATCGTTCCAGCGCCCCTGGCTGGCGTAGAGGTTGCCCAGGGTTTGATGGAGATGCGGGCTGGGATCGCGTTCGATCAGGGCTTTCAGGCGGCTTTCGGTGGCCTGGCCGTCGGTGTTGCCGAGCAGGTCGAGCAGGGCGCCCTGCGCCGTGGCGTTGCGCGGATCGATGTTGAGTACCTTGCGATACAGCTGCTGGGCGTCGGCGTCGCGATTTTGCAGGCTGGCGACGGTGGCCAGTCCCAGCAAAGCGTCGACATTGTTCCCACCGGCATTCGCCTGGGTGTAGAGCCGTTGTGCCTCGGACAGCGCACCGCGCTGATAGGCCGCGTAGGCCTGATTCAATACGGTGCTTTGCACATCAGGGCGGAATGCCGGCGATTCCGTTGGCGCAGAGGCGCCGCTGACGCGTGGCGTGCCACGGGGCGTGGGCGACAAAGCGGATGCCGCTGGCGCGCGGGGTTCGGACGCAGCCTGC
>JAGVGD010000118.1 GCA_020057245.1 Thiobacillus sp.
AAGGGAGGTGAAGCCGTGACGCCTAACCCTGCGGTCAAGGCGCTCCCTTCGGTCGCTTGGACGCGCCGCAAGCGGCGCGCCCCTTACCTTAAACGTTAGGTTCTCAATATGGCCATTTCACTTGCTCCCTCAAATCCATTCGTCAGAGTTATTTACTGCACGTCTCTTATCTTCATTGCATTTTCACTGTTGCGCATCTTTGGGGCGTTCAACTATAAACCGGGTGGTGAGCTCATGGTCGCTGCGGCCATAGCCCCTACCGTGATACTTCTTCTTCTGGTTGTATTTCGGTTCGTTGGCGTTGTCATCGGGAAATTCAAACTCAATGTGGCAGCTACGTCTGGCCCCATCTATATTCTTCGCATGGTCGCCATCTTCCTTATGATTGCAAGTGGCTCAGTAGCCGTGTTCTCAGTCATCGGTATGCTAATGAGCAGCCGTTCTGCTGGCGCAGGCTTTGCCCTCGTGTCAGGCATTTTGGGGGGCGGCTCACCTATTGGGCTATTGCTGTTCGAAGCTTCACGACTACTCGAACGGGAGTTGTTAATTGAACCCACAAAAACCTAACCCGGCGCTCAACCTCGCTCCCTTCGGTCGCTGGACGGCGCTAAAGCGCCGCCGGTTAGCTCTACGTTAGGGTCGCGGATGCACAGAGGATTTCTATTCTGGCTCGTAGGGCTCCTATTGGGGTTACTGCTGGTCACAGACGTAGTCTTTGTGGGCTATTTCCTAACCAGGACGGGCCAACGCGCTATTGACAGCCCCATATGGGCTTGGGACCTACTCATTGCCGCACCGTATGCAGGAGTAATTATGGTGGTTGGCTACGGCCTTTGGCTTGCGATAGTCAGTCACTGGCAAAACGGAGTAACGCGCGACACCTCTCTAGTGGCCATACTCGGTCTTGGGCTATTCGCACTCGTGGCGTTATTTGTATATGCGGCCATGAATGATTCATGACCAAATAGTGATTTCAAAACCCTTGCCCAAGGACACATCCCTAACATGGCGCTCAACCTCGCTCCCTTCGGTCGCTGGACGGCGCTAAAGCGCCGCCGGTTAGCTCCACGTTAGGCGTCATGAGTCACATCGAAGCACTTATTGTTTTTGTCGCTGCCTGCGCGGCATATCAACTGTGGGTGTCAGTCCGCGTTCTCCGCGCGCCGCAGTATGAACGCCATCAGAAATGGTTGCAGTTGGGGGGTTATTTGGCTCATCCCTATCCTCGGCGCAATTTTTGTGCAGTCCATCTTGTGGTCTGATGGGCGGGCACCTTACAAACCCGAGCCTGGCTACACCGAGCCAGGAGACAACGCCTCGTGAATTCTTTTCTCTACAGACACCGTGTTCATATCGCAGCGCCTAACCCTGCGCTCCAGCCGACCGGCTACAGCGGGCTTCGCCCGCTTCCGCCGTCGGCTGAGCTTGAACGTTAGGCATCGCAAGTGCCAAAGTTCGTAGCCCTGTTGCGCGGCATCAATGTTGGCAAGGCCAACCGAGTTCCCATGGCTGATCTGCGAGCCTTGCTGACTGGACTTGGGTACACAGACGTAGCTACGCTGCTGAATAGCGGCAACGCCGTATTCCGAGCTACCAGGGGAACGCAGGCCAAGCATGCAGCAAACATAGCCGCCGCCCTATCGGAACAACTGAAGGTGGAAGTGCCCGTCATCGTCAAGTCGGCGAAAGAGTTGTCGGCCATCGTTGGTGAGAACCCGTTGGCCGAGCAGGCAACCAATCATTCACATCTCTTGGTTGTTTTCGCTCAAGACAACGCCACGCTATCTGGGCTTGGTGCCGTCGAATCTTTGGTCGTGTTGCCTGAGCAGTTCTTGGTCGGCAAGCATGCCGCGTACTTGCACTGCGCAACCGGCATCCTGGAAAGCAAGGCCGGTAAAGCATTGCTTGGCAAAGCAGCTAGATCAGTGACGACCAGAAACTGGGCAACCCTTCTTAAGTTGCAGGCGTTGGTAGGTGAACCCGACGCCTAACCCTGGCGCCAATGACCTATGGCCGCTAACAATCGCTTCGTGAGGGATGCTCCAGCAGCAAACTTCTCTTGCTGTCTCCACGCCTCTCAGGTTGCATGTTAGCCGTCGCGAGGAGGAACTGTGCTGCTACTCAAATCGCTCTTGGCCTGGCTGCTCATACTGTGCCTGGCCGTGGCTAATGGAGCCTTTCGGGAGGCCGTTCTGATCCCTTCTCTTGGCAGGAGCAGCGGCCTCATTTTGAGTGGGGTACTGCTTTCCGTTCTCGTGGCACTTGTGGCCTACGCCTTTGTTCACCTCAAGCAGGGTGTCACAGTCACGCAAGGTTTCTGTGTCGGCGTTCTTTGGTTGTGCCTCACGCTGGCCTTTGAATTCAGCTTCGGGCGCTACGTCCAGCACAAGTCCTGGGTCGAGCTATTCGAGGCGTATACGTTCGAAGACGGTAACCTATGGTCCGTCGTCCTTCTCATCACACTTCTGGCGCCCTACTTGGCCGCTCTGGCTCAAGCAAAGTCGAAGCATGCAAAGCGCGGCGCCTAATCCCAAGGAGAACACCTCGATGAATCTCGTTCAAGCCGTCGCAGCCGTTGTTTTGTCCGCAGTGTTTTCGGTGGCCCATGCCGCTGATGGCCTGGTTGCAGTCAAGAGTCCATATGGCGCGAAGGCGACCATGGACAAGCTGGAAGCGCTCGTCAAGCAACGCGGTCTGAACGTCTTTGCGCGCATTGACCATGCGGCGGGCGCAGCCAAGGTCGGTAAATCGCTTCGCCCTACGGAAGTGCTCATCTTCGGCAACCCGCAGGGCGGCACGTCGTTCATGGAGTGTGCGCAGTCAGTCGGCATCGATCTGCCGCTCAAGGCGCTGGTCTGGGAGGATGCGGCGGCTCAGGTCTGGCTGGGTTACAACGACCCTGCGTTCATTGCCTGGCGGCACGGCGTGGCGCAATGCCCTGCCGTCGAGACCCTTGGCAAAGCGCTTGCGGGGCTTGCCGAGGGCGCGGTCGCACCTGAGGCACTACGCTGAGACTCGGCGACGTCCAGTCCTGCGTTCAAACGGGACGCGCTCAAGCGCGCCCCTGTCATTTCAGTGCTGAGCATCCAGCCCGTATTTGCGGAGCTTGCGGTAGAGCGTTCGTTCTGAAATCCCCAGTTTTTCTGCTACCACGCGGCGGTTGCTGAACTGCTCGAGCAGTCTTTGGATGCTGAGTTCTTCGTTTCGGGCCAGGCTGAGGTCGGGTTCCGTTTGCTGTTCGACCGGCTTGTCGGAGCTGCGGCGGCGCTGTCGCAGGGGGGCTTCCTGAAGCAGTGCGCCGGGCTGGTCGGAACGGCGGCGTCCGTAGCTTGCTGATGTCGATTCGGCTTCGCCAAGGCCCGGGGCCGGCTGACGCGATTCACGTGGCGGCGGCTCGGCCTGGGTGCAGGTGCAGCCGGGAAGGTGTTCGAAGCTGATTTCGTCGGCCTGGATCACGCCGTGCTTGCAGCGTGCCGATGCCTTGATCAGGACGCTGCGCAGTTCCCGGATGTTGCCGGGGTATTCGTAGGCCACCAGTTTTTCCAGTGCGTCCTGGGTGAGTTTGTAGACGATGCCGGTTTCTTTGGTGAGATGGTTGAGCAGCAGCTGGGCGATGGAGGGGATGTCGGCCTGGCGCTCGCGCAGGGCGGGAATCGCCACTTTGAAACCGGCGATGCGATAGAAAAGGTCTTGTCGGAAGTCGCCATCGCGCACCATTTGCGCGAGGTCCCGGTTGGTTGCGGCAACCACGCGTACGTCGCACTTCTGGATATTTTCGGAGCCAAGGCGGCGAAACTCGCCGCTGTCGAGCACGCGCAGCAATTTGCCTTGCATGCTGAGCGGCAGGTCGCCGATCTCATCGAGGAACAGGGTGCCGCCGTCGGCCAGTTCGAACAGTCCGCGCTTGGCGCGCAGGCCTCCGGTGAAGGCGCCCTTTTCGTAGCCGAATAATTCGCTTTCGCACAGGCTTTCGGGAATGGCGGCACAGTTGAGCTCTACGTAGGGCTTGCTGGCGCGTGCCGAATGCTCGTGCAGAAAGCGCGCGGCCAGCTCTTTGCCGACGCCGCTTTCGCCGTACAGCCAGATGGCTGCGCGGGTTTTGGCGGCGGTCGCCATTTCTTCAAAAAAGCGCAGGAAGGCCGGGCTCTTGCCGGCCATGCGCATTTCCTCGCAGTTGATGTCCAGCCGCGGGGCCAGGCGATGGATCGATTCCATCAGGTACATCTGGCCCTTGGAGTCGTGGATGGGATGGGCGCGGATACGGACGTGGTCCGGGCGGTTTTCGAAGTCGTAATGGGTATGCAGGACTTCGCAGGCGCCGCCGGTGGCAAAGACTTCCTGATGCGGGCACTGCTCGCCGTTCAGGTGGCAGGGCTTATCCGAGCGATGCGAGACTTCATGACATTTCTTGCCGATGATCTGGTCCTGCGGGATGCCGTAGGAATCGCAATAGGCCTTGTTGGCCGCCACGATGCTGTAGTCATGGTCCACCAGCACGGTGGGGTTGTCCCGGGTTTCCAGCAGGGAATGCAGGGGAATGACGATTCTTTCCATGAGTCCTCCTTATCGTTGTCCAGTCCACTAGCGCGAATCGTGCCAGGGCTGCCAGGCCTGACAAAACGTCCCGACAGAATGTCAGCCCCTGTTTGTTCTGCCATTTTGTCACACCTCGCTCGACAGGATGTCAGGCCATTGCGCAGCGATGACTGACACTGTGTCAGGCCCCCGGATTGAAGAACGACCCCAACCCGAAAAATACCGGCAAACCCTTATGAAATATGGTGTGGCATGCCTGTTGCTTTTAGGTGTGCAGTCGCAGCGCGCAACCGAAGGCAAGGACCGGAGACGGCGCATGCCCTGCGACAAAACTGTAGTTTCAATGACCATAACATCAGTGAGGAGCTAACCAACATGAACCAGTCGATGAAACACCTGAGCACGCTGCTGCTGGCTGCAGGGCTTTCTGCAGCGGGCAGCAACGCCTACGCCATGATGGAATCCGAGGGTTTGACGGGCAACAACACCTTCGCCACCGCAGACATGGGAGGAACCGGCACGTTTGAAATCCATGGCGATATTTCGCCCGTTCAGGACGTGGATATCTGGAGTTTTGGCCTGGCCGCCGGTTCGACTTTTTCCGTGAACAGCCTGGTGATGTACATGACCTATACAGGCGTGTTCGACATCAACTTGGTGCTGTTCAATTCGGCCGGCCAGTCTGTTGCCTCCAACAGCGGCAACCTGAACAATGCGGTAAGCGATCTGTTCAGCTACAACGTCGGCAGCACGGGCACCTATTTCCTGACGGTTTCTGCTTATCAGAATACCCCTCTCGATGCGTTCGGCAACGATCTGGGCGACTCGAATGGTTACTGGTACGAGGCCACCACCTTCGATAGCTGGTCTGGCGATGCATTCGGTTCCGGCCATTACGGATTGCAAATCACCGCCGTACCCGAGGCCGAGACCTACGCCATGATGCTTGCCGGCCTCGGTCTGGTGGGCTGGTCCGCACGCCGCCGCACCCGCAACGCCTGAACGCATTCACTCAACAGTCCTTTCCGCCTGCGACAGCTGCCGCAGGCGAGGGGGATGCATGCCCTCGCAAATGAATATAAGGAGACTTGAACCATGAAACCCATGAAACTCAAACTGATCGCCGCCGCCACCCTGATGCTGACTGCCAGCGCGTCTTACGCAGTCGGCTATGAAATCTGGATGTCCGACCAGACCAATAGCCAGGGCATCGATGCGGTCAACCCGAACGGTACCGATGGCGCTTTCCTGCGCATCTGGAGCGGCGCCGATATCGACACCAACCCGACCGCTGCGCCGCATGTTGCGCTGGATGTCGCCGCGCTGTATCCCAACGCGCTGACCAGCACCGGCACCAAGACCAAGCAGTTGCACGGCATGATCCCCTCGCCCAACCATAATTACATGGTGCTGTCGTTTGTAGCCTCGGGCCACATCGGCCTGGTGGACGCGCGGACCCGTCAGGCCGTGGCGCTGTGGCGCAGCACCGGCACGATCAACGGCAACAAGGATGCCTCGGGCAACGCGATTACCGGCTCGACCGCCAGTGGCCGGCAAAATCACCTCACTTTGTGGAGCCCGGACGGCAAATACCTGATCGTCGCCAACCAGAACGGCAAACTGCTCGAGCGGATCAACGTGACCTGGGACGCCGCCGGCAACATCACCTCGGCCGTATTCGACAAGGCCGCCACGCTCGACGTCGCGGGCGACCTGACCAGCCGTCTTGCTGTCGGGCAGGATGCGGTGGCGGATGGCAGCTTGTCGCTAGGCTCGGTGAGCGGCTCCTACGATGTAACGCAGACTGCGCTGACACCGGCCGGCCAGCACAAACAAAATGCCACGACACGCCCCAACAACGTGGTGATCTGTGGCGGCATGGCCGCCGACGGCCGCACCACCTTCGTGACGCTGGGCGGCGGCGGGCTGTTTGCCGTGGATTTCACCGCAACGCCAATGCGCATCGTGGCCGAGTGGGACAAGACCAACATCAGCGGGGCGGGTTGCGGCGCAGTTGAGGTGGCGGGTTCCACCTGGGTCAATTCGGGCGTGTACGCGGCCAACGTAGCGGCCTTCGCCATGTACAAACTGCCGACCAACTGGCCGGCCGCACCGGCGTATTACCCGGCCAACGTGCCCAAGCCCAAGGTCGTGTACCAGGACCCGACCCATGGCACAACCGTTCTGCCGACCAATGCGATCAAAGGCAACAACCGCGATGCGCACGGCTTCATCTGGAATTCGACGCGTTCCTACATCCACCAGTATGACCGGGTGCAAAACAACGTCGAGGTGTTCCAGCTGGCCACCGGCGCACGCAATACCTATGACCTGACCACGGTGGACGGAACGGTGGGCGGCGTCCCCTCGACGGTGTGCGGCACCACGCAGGGAGCGAATTACGACTCGCTCAATCCCACGGTACAGGTAGCCGATGGCTTTCCGACCGCAGTGTCCGTCTCGAACGACCCCTCGCCGGATCTGATGGACCTGTCGCCGGACGGTAGCCGCATTTTCGTCAGCACCCGCGGTCCCAAGCCTTTGTCGGTCAGCCATGCAGCGGCAGGCAGCTGTCCGGGACTGGGCATCGTGACCTTGTCGGCTGACGGCAAGAAAGGCGTGCTGACCTCGGTGATCCCGACCACCTGGCTGAACCATCCGGGGACGACCAACATCTCCGACCCGCATGCCGTAATCGTCCGCATGAAGGATAACGCCGACCTGTATTGATCCGGGCGCCATCGCATCAGCCTGTCGGCCAGTCTTGCTAGCAGGCTGAGCGATGTCGAACCGATCATTCATCAATTCAAAATGGAAAATTCCTTATGAAACCTGATCGCAAAATCTGTTTGGGCCGCCTCTGCGCTGCCATGTTGATGCTGTCCAGCGGAGGCGCGTGGGCACACTCAGGCGCTGGCATGCTGCCGCTCAACATCAGCATCGGCTCCTCGCTGGTGACGGAATACCTGTCGATTCCGCCCGAGGGCGACTACATCGTCCCGCACGTCAATATCGACAATGTTTCGGGCGTGGCCTGGCAGGGCATGATCGTCGAGATCCTGACCTGGAACGAATACACCTCCCAATACGAGGTGTCGCCTGCCGGCGACGGCATTTCCTTCGGCGAATTCACCACCAGCAGCGCTGCAGACTGGGCAACCCAGGGCGGCGACGCCGGCGTACACGTCAAACTCAACGGCGTCTACCAGTGCAATGGCGTGGACGCCACCAGCTATTGCCTGGGCGACGGGGTCAATGGCCAGGTGTCCAACCCCGACTCCTGGACTTGGTCGCGGGAACTCGACCCCGATACCTACACCCTCAGCTTCGACCCCAGCAAGCTGCTGATCCAGACCGGGCAGAACCTGCATGTCGGCGGCTACGAAATCGAATACGGCAGCCAGTCGAATATCTGGGGTCTGCGCTTTACGGCCGTTGCCGTCGTGCCGGAAGCCGATACTTGGGCGATGCTGCTGGCCGGCCTGGGCATGGTCGGCCTGAGCGTGCGGCGGCGCAAAACGCAGCAAGACTGAATTTTTCTCCTTGTGGGCATCCACCTCCCTTCCTCGCCTTGCGGCCTGGAAGGTTTTTTTTGCCCGGTGGAGCGGCGTGTCCAGTATGCGCAGGGGCGCGCGACACCAGGATTCAGCCAGGCAAGGGCTGTCGTCTAATGTCATCAGGCTGAAATATTACAATTGCAACAAATCTGAGTTAGATTAAGGCGCTGCCTTTTGACAGATGGGGTTAAACGCCCGTCCGCTCGGCCCTGCATCATCAATTTATACGGAGAATCCAACGTGTACTCATTCTGCCGCCTGTCCCGGTTCAGTCGGAATGCCGGGTTCACTCTGCTCGAACTGCTGGTTGTGCTGGTGATTCTGGGATTGCTGGCGGGCTACGTCGCGCCCAAGTATTTTGCCCAAGTGGGCAAGTCGGAAGTGAAGACCGCCAAGGCGCAGATCGACGCCCTGGAAAAGGCGCTCGACCAATACCGCATCGACACCAGCCGCTATCCCAGCACCGAACAGGGTCTGGCAGCACTGAACACCAAGCCGGCCGACGAAGCGCGCTGGGATGGCCCCTACCTCAAAAAGGCCGTTCCCAACGACCCCTGGGGCAAACCCTACCAGTACCTGGCGCCGGGCGAACATGGCGAGATCGACCTGTTTTCGTACGGCCGCGACGGGGTGCCGGGCGGCACCGGCAATGACGCTGACATCAACAACTGGTAAAGCCACGGCATGCGTTATCGGGTAAAAACTCTGCGCCCGGGCAGCGGAATCGCCACGCTGACGGTGGATGCGCTCGACGAGAGCGAAATCGCCAGCCGTCTGCAACGCGAAGGCGCGCAGGTGATCTCGATCACGGCCGAGCGCAGCGGCCTGCTGGCGGCGCGGTCCGCACGCTTTCCGCTGCTGCTGTTTACCCAGGAGCTGATCGCGCTGCTGGATGCGGGCCTCACCCTGACCGAGGCGCTGGAAACTCTGGCGGAAAAGGAAAGCCGTCCCGAATCGCGCCAGCTGATCGACCGGCTGCTGAATACCATGCGCGAGGGGCGTCCCTTTTCTGCGGCACTCGCAGCGCAAAGCGAGGCGTTTCCGCCGCTGTATGCCGCCACGGTGCGGGCAGCCGAGAGCACTGGCGATCTGTCCCCTGCCCTTGCCCGTTTTGTCGGCTACCAGAACCAGATCGACACGGTCAAAAAGAAGGTGCTGTCGGCTTCGATCTACCCGATGCTTCTGGTCGGCGTTGGCACCTTGGTGATCGGCTTTCTGCTGGCCTATGTGGTGCCGCGCTTTGCCACGGTGTATGCCGACTCCGGACGCGAGCTGCCCTGGATGTCGCAGATGCTGCTGAACTGGGGCGAAATGGTCGAAGCACACGGCGGCTGGATCGCGCTGGGGGTGATCGGCTTCTTTGCCGCGATCGCGCTGGCGCTGGCACAGCCCGCCACCCGCGCCGCCCTCACCCGGCTGGCCTGGCGCACCCCGGCCATCGGCGAACACTTGCGCACTTTCGAACTCGCCCGCTTCTATCGCAGCCTCGGCATGCTGCTGGTGGGCGGGATTCCGATCGTTTCCGCGCTGGGCATGGTGTCGAGCCTGCTGTCGGCGCATCTGCGCGCGGGCGCAGCCACTGCGGTGGACGCGATGCGCCGGGGCGAAAGCATCTCGGCGGCGTTTGCGCTGGGCGATCTCACCACGCCGGTCACCGCCCGGCTGCTGCGGGTGGGCGAAAAAAGCGGACGCATGGGCGAAATGATGGAACGCATCGCCATTTTTCACGACGAAGAAATGGCGCGCTGGGTCGACTGGTTCACCCGTTTGTTCGAGCCGCTGCTGATGGTGTTCATCGGCCTGACGATCGGCCTGATCGTGGTGCTGCTGTACATGCCGATTTTTGAACTGGCCGGGTCGAT
>JAGVGD010000153.1 GCA_020057245.1 Thiobacillus sp.
ACGAGGCGATAGCCCGCGCGTACTTGTCTGGACAGCACACGATGGCAGCAATCGCTGCTCATTTTGGCGTTCACTACACAACCGTGAGCCGGCTGGTGAGGATTCATGAGAAAACCGGGACGGCCTGATGTGATAATGAAAGACCTGACCCCGGTTTTGCAACCGTTAGCCGGCTGGTGAAGGTTTATGAGAAAACCGGGAAGCGCTGATGGGGTAATGAAAGCCCCCAGTTTTGGGGCGCGCATTGTATGGACTTTTACGGTCAGGTATCGATAGAGAAGACGGGCCGGAGCGGACAGGTCCGGGTGGTCATCGAGGGTCAGTGCGTGCAGTTCTACTGGGAATTCGGTGGAGGCGACTGCATTGCCTTTGTCGATGTGCCCGATCCAGAACGCTGGCTTGCCGCCGCCCCGTATTCCGCTTACCCGCGGAACGATTTCCTCGATGGCCTTGCCAGGGAGCTTTCCCGGCTGGAGTGTCCGGGCGCCCGGTTTGAAATCGGGCGCGATGGCGTCTACTTTTACGCATAGCCGCACGCCCACTATCGGCCCGTTTGGGATACGGCGTGGAGGGGCG
Organism: Thiobacillus sp.; assembly: GCA_020057245.1. Taxonomy (GTDB): domain Bacteria; phylum Pseudomonadota; class Gammaproteobacteria; order Burkholderiales; family Thiobacillaceae; genus Thiobacillus. The sequence goes on from JAGVGD010000153.1 coordinate 577, forward strand.
GATTTTTTGTCGGTGACCGGGCTTGAATTTTCATGCCCGCATCCCATTTATAATAAGGACATATTTGTCTTTATAACCCGAAAGGAAGCGTATGTCGCACTACCATGCAGTCGTCTGGCTCGACCATAACGAAGCCCACATCATGCATATCAGCCCGGATGATGTTGAAACATCCGTGGTGAAACCGGCGACGCCGCATCGCAACCTGCAGCGCAAGCGCGGCTCGGTCAGCGGCAGCCGCCAGCCCGAAGACCAGCATTTCTACCACGAGGTGGTGGAGGCCATGAGCGGCGCGAAGGAGGTTCTGATTGTCGGTCCCGGTCAGGCCAAGCTCGAGCTGATCAAGCACATCCATGCGCACGACCCCAAAGTCGCCGATCAGGTGGTGGGGGTGGAAACGGTGGACCACCCGAGCGATGCGCAGGTGGTGGCGTTTGCCCGCAAGTATTTTGTGGCCAAGGACCGGATGCTGTCGCAGTAAGGCGCGGCCGTCCCCGGTCTGAGGGGGGGGCGCTTACGCCCGGTTCAGGGCGCGGGTGTGGTTGACCAATTCCAGCACCAGCGCATGCAGGCGTGCGGGGGATTTCAACGCGCCGTTTTCCGGGTCGAAGGCCTGATCGGCTTGGGCCAGCGAGAACTGGCCGGGCAGGACCAGCACGCCGAGGGTGTTCAGGATCTGGCGCAGGTGCGGCAGCATGCGCATGCCGCCCAGGCTGCCGGGCGAGGCGGCGAGGATGGCGGCGACCTTGTTCTGATAGGGCACCAGCCCGGATTCGCCCTGCCATTCGCGCGAGACCCAGTCGAGGGTGTTTTTCAGAAGGGGCGGAATCGAGCTGTTGTATTCCGGGCTGGCGATCAGCAGGGCATCGTGTTCCTTGAACAGCGCTTTCAGGCGCAGCGCGTTGTCGGGCAGGCCGTCACGGTCTTCCAGGTCGCCGTTGTAGAGCGGCAGCGGATAATCGGCGAGGTCGATCAGGGTGACTTCGCCACCTGCGGCGCGGGTGGCGTCGACGGCTGTCTTGATGAGTTTGCGATTCCAGGAATCGCGGCGGATGCTGCCGGAAAAGGCGAGAATTTTGGGCATGGGATAGGGGTGCGCGAAATGGGAAATTATAGCGAAGCCGGCGCCGCTTGCCGTGCGCGGCAGGCGGGGCGGGATGAATACTGATCCACAGCCGGCCGAAAAAATCCGGCTCGACAAATGGCTGTGGGCGGCACGCTTTTTCAAGACGCGCAGCCTCGCCACCCAGGCGGTCGACAACGGTCGGGTCAAGCTCAATGGCGCGCGCGTCAAACCTGCACACGAAATCAAAACGGGCGACCGGCTGGACATCCATGCGGGCGAGGCCGACTGGACGCTGATGGTGCGTGGCCTGTCCACGCAGCGCGGCCCGGCGCCGGTGGCGCAGGCGCTGTACGAGGAAGACCCCGCCAGCTTGGCGCGTCGCCAGCAGCAGCTCAGTGACCGCAAGCTGATGGACACGCCAGGGGCGGCCCTGCGCGGGCGTCCCACCAAACGCGACCGGCGGCATATTCATCGTTTTACCGATGCGTGATGCGGACGAATATAGCTGGGACGCGCACCCTAAAAGGCGCCGTAAACGCATAAAATCGATGGGGTTCAAGCCCCTCTCATGATTGTTTCTCCTGTGTTTTCCCGATTTTTGCGTCGCGCCGCACGCTGGCTGGCCGTTCTGACCGCGCTTGCCGCGCTGGGCTTTGCGGCCGCTGCCGCATGGATGTTCTTCTGGGTGTTGCCCAATATCGCCGATCACCGTGACACGGTGGCGCAGCTGATGTCGCGCGCGCTCGGCCAGCGGGTGACGCTGCAGGCGGTGTCGGGCGTGTGGCAGCAAACGCGGCCGGAGTTCCATTTGCAGGGCGTTCGCCTGTATGACCGGCAGAATCGCCCGGCGCTTTATTTGCCCGACCTGCAGGCGCAATTTGCCTGGCGTTCGCTGCTGTTGCTGGAGCCGCGCTTCAGCAAGATCGAATTGCAGGGCCTGGCGCTCGACGTGCGGCGGGCGCGCGACGGCCATTTTTACGTCGGCGGCATCCCCATCAATCCGGCCGCGCCCGATAGCGGCTTCACCGACTGGCTGTTGCGTCAGGGCCAGGTGCATGTCAGCCAGGCCACCCTGACCTGGCGGGACGAGGTGCGCGCAGCACCGCCGCTGGTGCTGACGGCCGTGGATTTCACCCTCAGCAGGCGTCTGCTTAACCATCAACTGAACCTGCGCGCCACGCCGCCTGCCAGCCTGGCGCGGCCGCTCGCCATCGCTGCAGAGATGCGCGCACGCAAGCTGGACGACATCAAAACCTGGAATGGCCAGATCGAGGCGGAGGTGTCGGGCGTGTCGTTTGCCCAGCTGGCGCACTGGCTGGCCCTGCCTGTGCAGCCGCAGCAGGGGGAGGGCGCGCTGCGGGTGCGCTTCGAGGTGGCACAGGGCGCGCTGAGCGCGGTGACCGCTGGGGTCGATCTGCGGCGGATCGAAACGACGCTGGGGGAGGGCTTGCCTGCCTTGCAGCTGGCGCAGGTACGCGGGCAGGCGCGGTGGCAGCGTCTGACCGACGGCCAGCAGGTCCATTTCGACAAGCTGCGCGTGGCCTTCCCGGGTGGCGCGCTGGGCGAGCCGATGAGTGTCGGCCTGGCGTGGCGCGGCGCGGCGCGCGAATTCTCTGCGCAGGCCGTGCGGCTGAGCGGCTGGCAGCCGATGTTGCCGAGCTTGCCGATGGATGCCGAACTGCGTCAGCGGCTGCAAGGCCTGCACGCGCAAGGCGTGGTGGAGGATATGCGCCTGCGCTGGAAGGGCGCCCAGCCGGGGCTGGACAACTTCTCCCTGACGGCCCGCTTTCGCGGACTGGGCGTGGCGGCATCGGGACAGCAGCCGGGCGTGCTCAATCTGAGCGGGCGCATCGAGGGCGATGCGCAGGTAGGTCTCTTTGAAATCGATGCCCCCAAGTTTGGACTCGATCTGCCGATGCTGTTTCGCGAACCGCAGTTCGGCTTCGAACAGTTCAACGCGCGTGGCGGCTGGAAGAAAACGGCGAGTGGGCATTTGCTGGTGCTGGATAAACTGGCGTTCGCCAATGCCGATGCAGCGGGAACAGCCAGGGGGCAGTACGAGCTGATCGCCGGCCATCCCGGGGTGATCGACCTGAACGCGCACCTCACTCGCGCCGACGGCCGCGCGGTGTACCGCTATTTGCCCAACATGATTGGCGACGACACCGTCAACTGGGTCAAGGCTGCCGTTGTCACAGGGGGCTCGAACGATGTGCGGCTGATTCTCAAAGGCGATCTGGCGAAGTTTCCCTTCGAGCACGGCGAAGGCGCGTTCAGCGTGGATTCAAAAATCCAGGACGCGGTGATCGACTATGCGCCCGGCTGGCCGCGCGTCGAAGGCATCCAGGCGCGCATGCTGTTCAAGGGCAAGACGATGGAAGTCACCAGCAGCCAGGCCCGTATCTATAACGTGGCCCTGGCGCCGGTGCGGGTGTCCATTCCGGACTTGCTGCTGCACGACAACCTGCTGCTGATCGAGGGCGTGGCGCGCGGCCCGGCGCAGGATTTCGTGCGTTATGCCAATGCCAGTCCGGTTGGCGAACACCTGCGTGGTTTCATGAAGACGCTCGATGCCGGGGGCACGATGCAACTGGGGCTGAAAATGCAGATCCCCATGCGCCACAGCGACGACACCACCCTCTCGGGCAAGCTGGGTCTGCGCGACAACAGCCTGGTGTGGAGCGGGTTGCCGCCGGTCGAGCAGGCACGCGGCGAAATCGAATTCACCGAGAAAAGTCTGGGTGCAAAAAACATCAGTGCGCAGTTCTTGGGAGGACGCTTGCGGGTCGACGCCGTCACCCGCCCGGGACAGGCGCAGGCCCCGGCGCAGGTGCAGATCCTGGCGCAGGGACAGGCCAGCGTCGCCGCCGCCGCGGCCTGGCTCAAAGCGGATCTGGCCAAATATCTGGCTGGCCAGACGGCCTGGCGCGGCCAGATCGATTTGCTGCCCGAAGGCGAACGCGTCCGCATCGAGTCCGATTTGCTGGGGCTGCAGTCGCGCCTGCCGGCACCGCTGGCCAAGCCTGCCGCCCAGCCCATGCCTTTGCTGGTCAGCATGCAGCCGCAAGGCGCCGAGAAACAGGTCGAGGTGCGGCTGGGGCAAACCGTGGGCGCGGTCTGGCGCAGCACGGCCGACGGCCGTCTG
>JAGVGD010000061.1 GCA_020057245.1 Thiobacillus sp.
ACGAGGCGATAGCCCGCGCGTACTTGTCTGGACAGCACACGATGGCAGCAATCGCTGCTCATTTTGGCGTTCACTACACAACCGTGAGCCGGCTGGTGAAGATTCATGAGAAAACCGGGAAACGCTGATGTGATAATGAAAGACCTGACCCCGGTTTTTTGACCCCGGTTTTTCCCGGTTTTTCCGGTTTTTTCGGCAGAAGGGAACGTGATGAACAAACCATCGGGCAGACGAACCTGCCTTTACAACGAGGCGCAACTGGAAGCCATCATTGCCGACATGGCGCGCCAGGCGGCAGGCTTGCTGACGGGTCGAACCCGGGTGGTGATCGTGGGCATTCTGCGGCGCGGCGCGCCGCTGGCCGACAGGCTGCACGCGCGACTGGCACAGGACTATGGCCTGACCGAGTGCGCGAGACTGGACTTGCAAATCAAGCGTTATGCGGATGACCTGACCCTGCTGTATCCGGAAACCCGATTGACCGAAAACCCGGTTCATGCCGCGATCAATCTCGAAGGCCAGACTGTGCTGGTGGTGGATGACGTGATGTATCGCGGCCATTCGATGCTGCGTGCAGTGCAGTATCTGGCCGGCAAGCAACCAGCCGAAATCCGCACCGTGGTGCTGGTTGACCGCGGCGTGGCAAAACTGCCGGTGCGCACCGATATTGTCGGCGTGCGTCTCGACGTGGCGCCGTCCGACATCATCGAATGCAATGTGCCGCCTTACGAGGCGCACTTCCGGATCGATCTGCTGCAGCCTGCGGGTTAGCGTACGTTGACGGCGCCGCTGCCTGGTGCCACTGGCTTTCCGTCCGGCGTCTCCAGATTGCGCAAAGCGCTGGGTTGGGCGATGCCATAACCTTGCATGAAATCGATGCCCATTGCGTTCAGGGTCTGCAGGATGGCCTGATCCTCGACAAACTCGGCGATGGTCTGGCGACCCAGTACATGTCCGATATGGTTGATGGATTCGACCATGGCGTAGTTCACCGGATCGGTGTTGATGTCCTTGACGAACATGCCGTCGATCTTGAGAAAGTCGACGGGGAGATTCTTCAGATAGGCATAGGACGAAAAGCCGCTGCCAAAATCGTCGAGGGCAAAATTGCAGCCATGCTCCTTGAGCTTGCGGATGAAGCCTTGCGCCTTGGCCAGATTGGAAATGGCCTCGGTTTCGGTGATTTCAAAGCAGATTTTTTCCGGCGGAATCGAAAACTCCTTCAGCTGCGTCTCGATATGGCGCAGGCAGGTTTCATCGCCGAGGGAATGCCCGGAAAGGTTGATCGAGCCGAGCGCCAGCGTATTCAGTTGTGCCGGATGTTCGGCCAGCCAGCGGAAATATTCGCTGATCACCCAGCGATCGATTTCGGCAATCAGGTTGTAGCGTTCGGCCGCCGGCAGGAATGCGCCGGGCGGAACCAGCGTGCCCGACTCGTCGATCATCCGGATCAGGATTTCGTAGTGGCTGTCGAGGTCGGCGAGGTCGGTGCCGCGCACGATGGGCTGGTAATAGAGCACCATGCGCTGTTCCTCCAGCGCCTTGGTGATGCGTGGCGTCCATTCCATTTCACCATGCCGTGCGAGCAGGGCCTGGTCTTTCGCGTCGTGCACGTAGATGCGGCTGCGCCCGGCCTCCTTGGCCATGTAGCAGGCGGCGTCCACCCGGCTGATGACGTCGGTGACCGAACTGCTCTGGCGATTGATGCCGATCATGCCGATGCTGATGCCGATGCCGAAGGTCTTGTCCTCCCAAGAGAAACGGAACTGATGGGTCATGTCCTGGATCTTGTTGGCGACTCCGAGTGCCTGCTGGCTGGAACAGTTTTCCAGCAGCAGGCCGAATTCATCGCCGCCGACCCGAGCCAGGGCATCGCCCTGACGCACCAGTACGGCAAGCTTTGCGGTGTATTGCTTGAGCAGTTCGTCGCCGGCCAGATGACCGCAGGTGTCATTGATGACCTTGAACTGGTCGAGATCCATATACAGCAGGCTGTGTTCCTTGCCCGTCGCTTCTGCATTGCGGATCGCCTGCTTCACCTTGAGTTCGAAATCGTGACGGTTGAACAGGCCGGTCAACACGTCATGCGTGGCCTGATGGGATAGCTGCCGGGTCAGTTCGTGGGTCTGGCTGATGTCGTGGAATACGAAGACGATGCCCGAGGTGTGTCCGTCGGGATCGCGTATCGGCGCTGCGCTGGGCTCGATATGGAGTTGCGCGCCGTCGGGCTTGTTGAGGATCAGGGTGTTGAACAGGCTGGGTAACCGTCCTTCGCCGAGACAGCTTTCCACCAGACCACGCGCAGGCAGGCGGCTTTCCTCGATCAGCAGGGTGCCCAGCGCAGACAGGTGTTTGTGCCGCGCCTGCGCCAGCGGTACACCGAACAGGCGTTCCGCAACCGGATTGAGGTAGTCGATCCTGCCTTCGGTATCGGTGGTGATGACGGCGTCACCAATCGAGGACAGGGTGACCTGGGCTTTTTCCTTCTCGGTGAAGAGTTTCTGGTTGACCTCTTCCAGCTGCTCGATCAGGTTGTTGTTGTCGATTGCGGTTGCGATCTGGCTGGCCAGCAGGGTCAGCAAATCGAGGTCGTGCTGGTCGAAGTCGCCGCCCCCGATCTTGTTGACGCCGGCAATGCCGCCGAGAAAATTATTGTGGCCGACCATCGGGACCAGGATGACGCTGCCGACCTCCTTTTCCCACTGGTTGCGCTCTGCTTCGTTGAGTTCGTCGAGCACGCCGCGCCACCAGGGGCGGCGATGTTTCCATACCCAGCCGCAAATGCCCAGGCTGATGTCCAGGCTTTCTCCCACGATTTCGTCTGCGTTGGCGCCAGCGCCGGCGCGGTAGGTGTACTGCGTGCTGTCTTCGTCCAGCACGGGGATGAGGACGGTTTCGGCCTGGATCAGGCCCTGGGCGAAGGTGGCCACCAGTTGGAAGATGCTTTCGAGGTCGAGCCGTTCGCGTACAGCGGTGACGACTTCCTTGAACAAGGCGATCTGCTGGTTGCGCAGGAAAAGCTCGTCTTCCAATCCGCTGATTCTGGCGTCGACGGCGGAGGGCGAGAGTTTATTTGGCACAAGCCAAGCTTATTGGATATTTTGCTTTTTATAAAGACCGCTAATCAAATATGGTTTACCCCGCCGCTGCGCCGTGAAGCGAGAGCGGATAGTCCTGCGGAGCGGGCAAGCGTTCAGCAGCAATTGCTGCCGTCATCCCGCTTGGGGCAGCCTTCGGGGCGGTTGCGTGGGGGCAACGGGCAGCGGTTGATTTCGTCGGCGCCGCGCTGGAAGTAGCAGGTCATCATGCTGGAGGCGATGCCCAGCAGCCAGAACACAAAAAAGCCGATGGTGTAGGCGGCCAGGCGCTGTTCAATCAGCGGTTCGCCGCGGTAGAGAATTTCCAGCGGGTCGAACAGGGTGGTGAAAAGGATGTCGGCCACTCCCGCCACGAGGAAGGATGGCCACAGGATGTGGATCAGGCGCTGCATCATGGGTGCTTCCTCCTCATTGATCCGGCCTGCACGGGCAGACGCCGGACGCGGGTTGATCGTTTGGGCCGGATCATTCTTCCGGTTCGTTCATCTTGCGCTTGACCAGCTTCACCATGAAGAAGCCCATGCCGATGATGAAGAGGATGGTGAACAGGCTCAACAGGCCGATTCCGCTGGTGAACAAGAGGTCGAGTGCAGCGTTCATGTCAGTCTCCTTGTGGTAATGGTTGAACAGTAGAAGCGGATAGGGTGACGGGCTGCGTCAGCGGCATATGCAGGATGCCGGACACGCGCCAGCTGGAAGCGGCATCGGCCAGTTCGGCATGCCATTTTCCGGCGGGCAGGCTGGGCATGGCGACGCGATACAGACCACCGCCGGCGTGATGCAGCGTCAGGGCCTGGTCCATCCCGGAGCGGGTGGGATGCGCCAGGCTCAGGCTCAGCTGTTCGGGATAGGCGGGCAGCCGTCCGCCGAGATTCAGCCGCAGCGAGCCCTCCTCGTTACGGACGGTGGCGCTGAGCGCCATCGCGTAGGCGGCGTCGTCGCGCGCCAGCGTCTGGTTGATGGCGAGTCCGGCCTTGTAGTAATCGCCGACCACCATGCCGTCCGCGCTTTGCACCGCAATCACGACCGTGGTGATGCCCGCTACAACAGCGGTGGCGGGCAGGCTCATCAGAAACCACGGCCAGAACTCGCGGTACCAGGGCTTGGGTTGCTGGGTGGTATTCATCGCGGCGGCATTCATCACGGTGTCATTCCTCGTGGGCGATCAGCGGTTGAAGAACTTGGTATCGACATCGGTGTGGATGCCCGGTTCATCGGTGGAACGGATGCTGAAGGTCACCTCGATCGAACGGCCCTTCAGGTCGACCGGATCGGCAATCAGGCTGACCGGGATGTCGATGGTCTGCAGCGGCGCGGCGGACACCTCGCGGTTGGCGGTCACCACCTGCAGGCCGTTGATGCCCGACGCCTGGATGGTGTAGCGGTGCGTCTGGTCGTCCTTGTTGATGAGCTGCAGGCGGTAGACGTTCTCGATCATGCCCTCGTCGGTTTCCTTCGACAGCGCGACGCGGTCGCGCACCACGTCGACGCGCAGCGGCACGCGGGTGGCGAGGCTGTAGAGAAACGCGCTGGCGATGGCGGTGAGAAGCACGGTATAGATGATGGTGCGCGGGCGCAGGATGTGCTTGAGGATGCCGCTGTCGGGGTATTTGCCTTTCACCACGTTTTCGGTGGTGTAGCGGATCAGCCCGCGCGGGTAGCCCATCTTGTCCATGATCTGGTCGCAGCCGTCGATGCAGGCGGCGCAGCCGATACATTCGTATTGCAGGCCGTTGCGGATGTCGATGCCGGTGGGGCAGACCTGCACGCAGACGTTGCAGTCGACGCAGGTGCCGAGACCGGCGGCCTTGTAGTCGGTCTTTTTGCTGCGCGGGCCGCGCGGTTCGCCGATGGAATTGTCATAGGTCACGGTCAGCGTGTCGGAGTCGAACATCACGCTCTGGAAGCGTGCATAGGGGCACATGTATTTGCAGACCTGCTCGCGCATGAAGCCGGCGTTGCCCCAGGTGGCGAAGGCGTAGAAGAAAATCCAGAAGGTCTCCCACGGTCCCAGGCCGAAGCTGACAAACTCGACGGCCAGTTCCTTGATCGGGGTGAAATAGCCGACGAAGGTGAAGCCGGTCCACAGCGCGATC
>JAGVGD010000069.1 GCA_020057245.1 Thiobacillus sp.
GCCGCAATGTGCCAACTGGCGATGGCAGCGCCATAGACATGCCAGAGCACAAGAACACCTATCAGTATGTAGCCGAATGCCGCCATTGCCTTCTAACGTTTAAGGTAAGGGGCGCGCCGCTTGCGGCGCGTCCCGCTTGACCGCAATGTTAGAAGGCTTGGCGCTCTTGCCGAGGTATTCCCCGGCAAGACCAGCCACACCATTTGTAAATGCCGCAGCGGAGCCCACAGCAAACAAATTGCCTATGAAATAGAGCGTGATTGCTTGCGATTCACCAACGGTAGGCCAAGACAAAGTGCTTGAGACCAACGCTACTGCGACGGAAACCAAGAGACCTGCAATGGCACCTACCCAAAGGCCAGCACGGCGCGCAAGGTAACCAGCAAAGAATCCTGGAACGACTGAGACAAGACTGTCGCCGGCCTTACCCAAAAAGTGAGCCCAGAATGGGTAAGGCCTGCCCGGTTCTGACCAAGGAAGAACGCCAGACAATGCTCCAACGATTAGGAGACCGAGAATTGCCCCGCTGATAACCGCTAAGGAGATGGGTAGTTGTTTGGGCTGCATGAAGCCTTCTAACGTGCAGCTAAGGGGCGCGCCGAAGGCGCGTCCCAGCGACCGGAGGGAGCGAACTTGAGCGTAGGGTTAGAGCGGGGTTCGATGATGAAAATCAACGTATAGCTCCTTCAATATTTCGGGCAAAGTAGCCCAATAGCTTGATGCATTTTCTCCGGGCACTTGCCAGAATAGATTTTCTACAAATGCGACATCAATACACTGCTGGATGTTTTGATCGCCCTTCTCATAGTTGGCGCTAATGGTTGAAAACAAGTCGCTATATTCTGACGCTGGTATGCCTTGCTTCATTTCCTCGTTGAGTGCATTTGCCAAGGCCTCAAACCATGAGTACGAGTAATACTCGCTATCTGTGAAATCATCCCAAAGCCGTTCATATTCCACATCAGCTCTTCCAGAAATTACCGGAAATTTCTTTTTAATGAGTTGGCAGAATTCGTCACGAAGCTTGTTCATAGCTCTAACGTAGAGCTAACCGGCGGCGCTTTAGCGCCGTCCAGCGACCGAAGGGAGCGAGGTTGAGCGCCGGGTTAGCCTTGATTTCTGTAAATATCGACATCGATCTCTGCCCCTACCTTGTGTAAGAAGGCGATGGTTCTGGACGTGAATCCCAATGCTGGCGTGGACAAAGTTTCATCCATGGAGATATACAAGACAACCTCCAAAACCGCGTAAAGGCCAGCCTCAGAGACAGCACTTGCAATGTAGTTAACACTGCCTTCAATGCGTTCAATCAGTTGTTCTGCAAGCTCATCGACAAGGAGTAAGTCATTTGCAATTCGGCCAGTGGAAATTTTCCACTGGCCGAATTTGTATTTCTCGACGTACCTTCCCGGTTCGCCTTTCCGACAAACCTCGGTCGGGGTCAAACCAGACCGTTTGGTGAAGGCGTCTGGATCGAAGTCATCGCCCTTTAGCGCAAAGTACACCTCAACTTCGTTCGTCATGGTTTTAGGTAAGGGCTAACGTTAAGTAGACACCTGAATCGGTGTATAACAAAATTCAACTGAAGTGTATAACGCAACCATTATCACGATAACCTATTGTTCTGAATGGGTATTGGTCTTGATAGGGGACGTAAATGCAAAATGAAAACACGCCTGCCACTCCGCCGCCGAAACTACTTGATCAGGTGCGTGACCGAATCCGGGTCAAGCATTACAGCATCCGCACGGAAACGCAATATGTTCAGTGGGTTAGGCGCTTCATCCTGTTCCATGGCAAAAAACATCCCAGGGATATGGGCGCACCAGAGGTCGAGGCGTTTCTGACGCACCTGGCGGTAGAGGGCAATGTGGCGGCGGCAACGCAAAATCAGGCCTTGTCGGCCTTGCTGTTTTTATACAGGGAAGTGTTGGCGATCGATCTGCCCTGGCTGAATGACGTGACGCGCGCCAAGCGTCCGCAGCGCATGCCAGTAGTGTTGACGCGTGAGGAAACGCGTGCGGTACTGGATCGCATGACGGGGGTGTATGGACTGATGGCGCGCCTGCTGTATGGGACCGGAATGCGCCTGATGGAGTGTGTGCGCTTGCGGGTGAAGGATGTGGATTTTGCGCGCCGCGAGATTCTGATTCGCGATGGCAAGGGGGCAAAGGATCGGGTGACGATGTTGCCGGATTCTGTGGTGGGGGCTTTACAGGAGCATTTGCAGCAGCGGCGTGCGCTGTTCGACGATGATCGCCAGAAAGGCAAGGCCACGGTGTATCTGCCGGATGCGCTGGCACGCAAGTATCCCAATGCGCCGACCGAGTGGGGCTGGCAGTATATTTTTCCTTCCGGCAGCTATTCAACCGATCCGCGCAGCGGCGCAGAACGCCGCCATCACCTCGACGAAAAACTGTTGCAGCGGGCGATGAAGCGGGCGGTCCAGGCTTCGGGTCTGGCCAAGCCTGCCACCCCGCACACGCTGCGCCATTCATTCGCCACCCATTTGCTGGAAGCCGGCTACGATATCCGTACGGTGCAGGAGCTGCTCGGACATTCGGATGTGTCGACCACGATGATTTATACCCATGTGTTGAACAAAGGCGGGCGCGGGGTGACGAGCCCGCTGGATCGATGATGACGGACGAAGACTACATGCGCGCCGCGCTCGAACTCGCCCGCCTGGGCTGGGCCGCGGGCGAGGTGCCGGTGGGGGCGCTGGTAGTGTGCGGTGGCGAGATCGTCGGGCGCGGGTTCAACCAGCCGATTTCCAGCCATGACCCCACGGCGCACGCCGAGGTGATGGCGCTGCGCGACGCGGCGGGGCGACTGGGCAACTACCGGCTGGCGGGTTGCACGCTATATATAACGATGGAACCGTGCGTGATGTGCGCGGGGGCGATCCTCCATGCGCGGGTGGCGCGGGTGGTTTACGGCGCGCGCGAATACAAGACCGGGGCGCACGGCAGCATCATGGATGTGTTTGCCGAGCCGCGCCTGAACCACCATTGCGAGATCAGCGGCGGGGTGCTGGCGGACGAATGCGCGGCGATGATTTCGGGGTTTTTCGAGGAACGGCGGCAGCAAAAGAAGGAGGCGACACAATGAACGGTCTGTTTATCGAGGTGGATATCCGCCTGCAGCAGCTGTATCTGTGGGAGGCGTTTCCGGATGGCGACATGCTGATCCGGCAGTACCAGGTTTCCACTGCGGCGAATGGGGCGGGCGAGCAGGACGGCAGCCATTGCACGCCGCGCGGTCGCCACCGCGTTGCCGAGAAGTTTGGCGAGGGTGCGCCGCTGGGCACCGCGTTCAAGTCACGCCAGCCCACCGGCGAAATCTGGACCCCCGAGCTGGACGCGGAAAACCCGGGGCGCGACTGGATTCTGACGCGTATTCTGTGGCTGGAAGGCCTGGAGCCGGGCAAGAACCAGGGCGACGGCGTGGACAGCCATGCACGTTACATCTACATCCACGGTACCAATGAGGAACACCGGCTCGGCACCCCCGCATCGCACGGTTGCATCCGCATGAGCAACGCGGATGTGGCGGAGCTGTTCAAGCTGGTGCCGGTGGGAACCGAGGTGCGGATTGCCTAGCAGCCCGGCCACGCCCGATTGGGCTACGCAGGGCGGTATCTTCGGACGATTGGCAACCGTCCCGAACCGTCATTTAATCCGGCTGGCCGATAAAAGCGGGGTGAATGATGCCCGCAGCTGAGGCGCCCGGGCTGCGCGGTCTGGCCAGCCGCTTTCCGCGCATCGGGCGCGTCGAGGCCATTTACGTGCGGCCGCAGCGCCGCACACCAGTGCTGTCGGTAGACGAGGCCCTGGCGATGGCCGCATGCGGCCTGCACGGCGACCACTACGCCAGCGGCGCTGCGGGTCGCGTCGAAGGCGGCTCCCGGCAAATCACCCTGATCCAGGCGGAACACCTGCCCGTTGTGGCGGCCCTGATGGGCCAGGCGCATGTCGATCCGGCCGGGCTGCGGCGCAATCTGGTGGTGTCGGGGGTGAACCTGCTGGCCGCGCATGGCTTGTTCCGCGACCAGTCGCTGCTGCTGCGCATCGGCGCCGAGGTAGTGCTGGAGGTGACCGGCCATTGCGCGCCCTGTTCGCGCATGGAATCGGTGCTGGGCCCGGGCGGCTACAACGCGATGCGGGGCCACGGCGGCGTCAAGGCGCGCATCCGGGCGGGCGGCATGATCCGGTTGAACGACCCGGTCAGCTGTGAGCGGGAATAGGGCACAGCCAGACGCTTGTCTGGCATTATTTTTTTGGTTTTTTTAGCTGGGTAGACTCAAAAGATGGATCGAATCAGCCGGGCCAGCCCGTTCTCACTCGTGCAGCTTGTGTTGATCGTCGGATTGACCGGGCTGCTGGCGGGCGTGGCAGGGATCCGTTTCGCCCAGGATGTGCACTGGGTCCGTTTTTTCGACAACCTGCACTGGACGGCGGGCACGGCCACCGCTGCGGCGCTGGCCTGGCTGGGCCTGCGTTCGGCAGCGGCCGATAGCGTTCGCGGGCTGCGCTGGATCGCGATCGGCCTGACGGCTTACGCGATCGGCCAGCTCATCTGGAACCTGCAGGTCTGGGTGGGGTTTGACGGCTTTCCCGCACCTTCCGACCTGTTTTATTTGTGCCTCGGCCCTTGTATCGGCGCGGGCTTGCTGATCGAGGCCTTCCGCCAGGCCGACCGCATCCAGCACAGGACGCTGCTGCTTGATGCCGCCACCCTTGCCATCGCCGCGATGACGCTGATTCTGGTGCTGTATCTGCCGCGGCGCGGCGACCTGTCGCTGCTCTCGCTGGCCGTGATGGTGGCGTATCCGGCCAGCCTTTTTGCCGCGGCGTGCGTGGGCCTGATCGCGGTCCCGACCCTGCGTCTGAGGCTTTCAGCAAGCTACAGCGTGTTTCTGCTGTCCCTGATCGTCACCGGCGTGTGCTGGATGGTCTGGAACGGCATGGCATTGGAGGGCGCGACGGCTGACGGCAGCGGGTTCAACAGTCTGTTCTCCATCTCGGTGATGGGGATGGGACTGGCGACGCTGAACTGGAAAATGGAGCCTGCGCGCAACGCGGCATGGGAGCGCTGGAGTGAAGGTTTCCTGCGTCTGCTGCCGCTGGCGGCGGTGGTGCTGGCCGGCCTGGCGGTGATTTTGTCCGACCCTCACACCGGTGTATCCCCGGCCGTGAGCTACGCGGTCAAGACCGGCGCGCTGCTCGTGGTCATCCTCGCCATGTACCGACAAAGCATGCTGCTGCGCGAGCACAGTCTGCTGAAGATCGCCACCCGCGATCTGGAGCGGAGCGAGCAGCAGAAACGGCTGATTCTCCAGAGCCTGCCCGACCTGATCTGGCTCAAGGATGCGAACGGGGCTTTCCAGATGTGCAATTCCCATTGCGAACGCCTGCTGGGTACACCGGAGTCGGCGATCCTGGGCAAGACCGATTTCGATTTTGTCGACGCCGAACAGGCGTGCTTTTTTCAGCAGAAAGACCAGGAAGCCATGACGGCCGGCCATCCGGTCCCGAACGAGGCGTGGGTAACCTTCGCTGCCGATGGCCGGCGCGTGCTGCTCGAAATGGTCAAGACCCCCTTGCACGACGACGAGGGGAACGTGGTCGGCATATTGGGCATCGGGCGCGACATTACCGAGCGCGAGCATACGAACCGCCATCTGGCACTGGTGGACTTTGCGCTCAATCACGTGAAGGAAGCCGCCTATATGGCTGA
>JAGVGD010000168.1 GCA_020057245.1 Thiobacillus sp.
GCGCCGGTGATCGCGCTGATGCCGCACGCCACCCTGGCGGCCGTGGTCATCGCCTACTCGATCGGGTTGATCAACCCGGCCGA
The DNA here is from genome assembly GCA_020057245.1 of Thiobacillus sp. Lineage (GTDB taxonomy): Bacteria > Pseudomonadota > Gammaproteobacteria > Burkholderiales > Thiobacillaceae > Thiobacillus. The sequence continues at coordinate 84 of JAGVGD010000168.1, forward strand.
AATGGTCGCCATCCGCCGCGTGCGCACCATGGAATTCCGCTGGGCGCTGTTCGCCTGTCTCGGCGTGATGGTGCTGGGCACGCTCAAGGGCATCCTGGTCGCCATCGTGCTCTCGCTGGTGGGCCTGATGTGGCTGGCGAACGACCCGCGCGTGTACGAAATCCGGCGCAAGCCCGGCACCAACGTGTTCCGCCCGCGCTCGCCCGAACATCCGGAAGACGAAATCCCGCCCGGCCTGCTCATCGCGCGCCCCGAGGGCCGCATCTATTTCGTCAACGTCGGCAACGTCGGCAGCAAGCTGCAAGACATGCTCAAGGCCCATGCCCCACAAGTGATCCTGCTCGACTGCTCGGCCATGCCGGGGATCGAATACACCGCGCTCAAGATGCTGGTCGAGGCCGAGGAAAGGCTGCGCGGCGAAGGCACCGAACTGTGGCTGGCTGCGCTCAACCCCGAAGTGCTGGAGCTGGTGCAGCGCACGCCGCTGGCAGAACGCTTGGGACGCGAACGGATGTTCTTCACCGTCGAGCAGGCAGTGGACGCGTACACGGCGCGACAAGCTTCCAGCACAGCGGCATAACGACCCGGCCACCGGTTTGCCGCATCCATTGCATGCATCGGATCGCCCTGGCTGGGCAATCCGGGCACGGGGGTGCGACGATTTTTATGGCTTATAAATGATGGCGATCGACCCGTAGCCGTCATTCGCATGCAATGCATTGATCGGCCGGTTGTGGCCTTAACGGACTGTCATGGCATGTTTGCAGAACGTCTGTTTAGCTGCTGACAGCGGCCAGCTGTAAACGGGTACCCTATGGTTTAAACTCCTTGGCTGTTAGGGGCATTCCGATTTTCCTGCATCAAAAATAATCGTGTCTGACCCCATTTAGACCTGACCCCATTTAGACCCCATTTATTCTTCACCAAGCTGGGAGCCTGACAATGGAACGCACCATCAAACCCGATACCCTGAAGAATGAACTGGCCGGCAAACTGATCCTGGATGTGCGCCGTGTCGCCGACCGCGAGGCCGCGCCCGAGCACCTGTCAGGTGCGCAATGGAAAAATCCGGAACAACTCGCCGAGTGGGCTGACAGCCTGTCCAAGGATCAGGATATCGTCCTCTATTGCGCGCGTGGAGGAAGCGTTTCCAACAGTGTGGTCGATGCCCTGCAAGCCAAGGGCTTGAGAGCTCGCTTCATCGAAGGTGGCATCGAGGGTTGGAAAGCGGCTGGCGGCGAGGTTGTCGGCCAATGAAATGGATCACCCGCGAACGCCCCAAGATCGACCGCATCGCCTGCCCCTGGCTGGTCGCCCGTTTCATTGACCCGGCAGCCGAGTTTCTTTACGTGCCTGCCGCCGACGTGCTGAATGTGGCGAAGGAAACCGGCGCCATTCCCTATGACATCCCGGGCGTGGAATACGGCCACCGTGGCGAACTGTGCAGCTTTGACGCTTTCCTGGACAAACACGACCTCAATGACCCGGCTCTGCGGCAACTTGCCGTTATCGTGCGGGGGGCGGACACCGACCGTCTCGACCTCGCTCCGCAGTGCGCCGGACTGCTCGCGCTCTCGCTCGGTTTGTCGAAAAACTTCGCCAACGACCACGAGATGCTGCACCAAGGGATGGTGATGTACGACGCGCTGTACACATGGGCGAAAAACACCCAAGGCGAGGGCCACAACTGGACCTATCCAACCTGATTTTTCCAATGAATCCTACTTAGGCCGCATCCTTTTCGGGCGATAAACCTGGCACTTCAGGCCGAATCGACCATGGGTTTTCTAGGCACTTCCAAGCGTTGGCGTTGGCCTGATAAGCGGACAATTAACACAGCAGGCTGACTACTGCTACGGATCGGGGTCTACCGCCCGAACTGAGGAAAGCGGTCGTTCAGGAGCGAGATGCGAGCCAACGACCGGTCTTGCGAGTACAGCGGACGCGGTCAATCGAAAGTCCGTTGTCACCTTTGGCCGAACAAGAGACGGATGTAACGCGCAACTAAACCTCCACTTTTGCCGATTCTAGTCACCCACCCCAATCAACCCGGTCACCCGGCAGCCGCACCTTGCAGTCTGCGGCCAATTGCCTGATTCAATCGGGATGGGTAATAAAGAGGCCCAGCGCGCTCCGGACCACAGCCCCCCCCCAAGCCCCATTCAGTTTTTGCCTATTTGCTGACAGGCTGGTCCGACTCGAGTCTGGCGCTGAAGAACTCCAGTGAGCTCTTGGTTTTCGCAGACTGGTCGGCGCCGAGCACGATACCGTGGCCGGCGAGGTAGGCTTTGAAATCGGCGACGACCTGGAAGGCTTCTTTCGGAAGACACTTGGTGGACACTTCCATGACGCGCGACCCATCGGGATAAAGCCACATTTCCATGGTGATGGATCGATCGAAGTCCTTCACCTTCGGCTGGTGCTTGGCCTTGAGCAGGAAGGTGGGGCCCAAGATGACCAGCTTGTCCATCGTGATGCCTGCCGGAGCGTGCGCGTCAAAGAAGGCGCGCTGTTCCTTGGAAAACAGCTTGCGCAGCGGCATTTCGCCCGAGGTCACGTCGAGCACCTCCTGGCCGGTGCAAACGCCCTTGAATGAAGCCGAGCAGACGAACCCGCCCGGCATCGCATCCACCTCGATCTTGAAGGCCGCCGAGCGGCGAAGGTCCGGGTCGATGATGGACGGATCCACGGGGCGCAGCTTGACGACCGTATCGGCGTCACCGCCCTGGATACGCCTGGCCCGAACGACCACGCCGGCCCGGTTCAAGGCCAGGTCGGGCGTGTCGAAGAAGTATGCCTGTCGCGGCTGGGCTTCGACCGGGTCGAGCCCGATGCTCTTGATCGTCGCGCGCTGGTCGGAGAGGGGAACCGACAACTTCAGTTCAACGCTGGTCGCCCCTTTGATGAGCTTGAAGACTTCGGTTATTTCCTCACTCGTAAAGGGTTTCGCCAGTGCGGGCCGAGGAGCTTTCACCGCCCTGCGGGGAATCAGTGTCTTCTTCGCGGCCGCTGCCGTCTTCGCTGTCTTCACGGGCTTTGCACTCGCCGCGGGTTTCGCGGCTTTTGTGACTATCTTTGTGGCTGTCTTGGTAACCATGATCTACATCCGTTTCGTTGTAAAAAGAAAAAAAGTGTGTCTTGTTCGGCTGAGCCTCAGCCTCCAAACCGCTCGACTAGCACACCATGGCGCAGGCCGCGGTCGCTCACCGTGAGGCTGTCCTTGCCCAGTTTCTCCATCACCGTGCGAACGATGCAGGCACCGGCGAGGATGACTTCTGCCCGCTTCGGCTGCAGGCCGACGATGGCGCGCCGGGCCTCCGCATCGCGCGAGCGGTAGAGTTCGATCTGACGATCGATCTCGGCGCGGTCGAGGACCGTGCCCTGAACGATAGTCGGGTCGTAGGTGGCGAGCCCGTGCTTGACCGCGGTGATGTTGGTCACCGCGCCGCCCATCGCAACCAGTTTGTCGGGAACCGGGTGCCCCTCGATGCGTAACAGGTCCGCCGAAATCGCCGCCATGGCTTCGCGCAGGGTGTCAGGCGACGCGACCCCATCGAGCTTGAATCGCTCGGTGTAGCGCACGGCGCCGACGTCGACGCTGAAGCGTTCATCCACACTGGAGTTGTGCCCGAAGGTGAACTGCGAACTGCCGCCGCCGGTGTCGAACACGACGAGCATGCCCGTCTTCAAGTCAAGCCCCGACTTGGCCGCCAGATAGGCCAACCGGCTCTCCTCCTCACCGGAAATTACTTCGATGTGGACGCCGGTGCGCGCCTGGATCGCTTCCACGACCTCATTGCCGTTTGACGCGATCCGCAGGCCGGCCGTGCCCACGGCCGCGATCGCCCGCACGCCGTGCTGCTTCGCTTCCTCGACCATGCCTGCGATGGCAGCGGCCGTTCGCGCCAGCGCGGCGTCGATGATCTTGCCCTGCTGCACGAGCCCTTCGCCGAGGCGCGTCAGCTCCGCGCGGTCGACAAGGGTGCGCCAATCTCCGGCGCGATCGCGCTCGCCGATGTGGAACTTGATCGAATTGGTGCCGGCGTCGATGACGGCATAGCGTTCCGGCTCATCGTCAATCAGCGCTGCCAGCCCCTTGGGATAGCTGGTGTTGGTGTAGCCGCCGAGGCCGAGGTCGCGCACGACGCGGATCACCGCCTCCGCATCCGGCGACTCGACGGCGAGCGTGCGGGCGGGCTTGCCGTTCGCCACCACTTCGGAGAGCTCGGCCGTACAGCCGCCGACCGTATAGCGGGTGCGCCGCTTGTGGACGTCCACCTTGCGGATCGAGCCGCCTGGCTGGGCGAAGGCTTCGATGAATGCGTCGAAGGTGTAGCTGGCGCGGGCCAGCGCAGGCAGCGGGAGCTGGAGCGATTCGAACACCTTGACCACTTCGGCCGCCGGGAGCGGAAATCCCGCCTTCATCACCGGCGTCCACTGCTCCAGACCGTCTGCATTGACCAACTGCAGCAGCTTGATGTCCATCAGATCGGCGCGGACCTTCACATTGCCGCCAGCGCCGGACAGCAGGTAAACCTCGTCACTCTCCTGCATGCCCTCCGGCGTCAGCGCCACCAGCTGCGTCTCGGCCTCGCCGAAGCTCCGACCAAACGAGCGCCATTCCCAGCGCGGTATGATTTTTTCCATGATTGATTGTGTGCTCTATGGGAGGTTCGATATTGCACTGCACCGAATTGCACTGCACTGAATAACAGAAATCCTGTTAACGCTTTAACTTTAAGCCGTGCAAGCCGGCTGTCAATGCACGACCTGACGTAAACTTGAAAAACGGGTTTTCCCACCATATCGCGAACGGAAAGACATCTTGTGCTGACCCATACCGTTGACGCGCCGCCCACGGCGGCCACCCCACGATGAGCCCCCATATCTGGGAGCGGATGCGGCGGTTCTGGGAGGCTGACCGCGGCCTGTCCATCATCCTCGCACTGCTTGTCATCACCGTCTTTGTGCTGCCCGTGCTGCTGTCACCCGACTCGACCGGGCGACTCGTGAGTAATCTTGCCTTTTCTGCGCTGCTGGTCGCGGGCGCATTCACTGCGGCCGAATCGCGCCGGGTGCGATTTACCGTGGTGACGCTCACGGTAGTTGCGCTGCTGGTGCGCTGGACAGATGCCATGGCACCGTCGGACACACTCGCCATCGGGGGCGAAGCGTCCACCCTCGTCATGTTCCTGCTGTTCGCCCTGATCGTGGCAGCGCGGGCGTATCGCAGCGGTCCGGTCACCCATTACCGCATCCAGGGCGCCGTCGCCGTTTTGCTGTTGCTTGGGCTGGTATGGGCACACGCTTACGAACTCCTGTACCTCATTCATCCCGATGCTTTCAGCGGCGCGGTCGGCAACGCGCCCGGCGCGCTGACGTGGATCTACTACAGCTTCGTAACTCTGACGACCATGGGCTATGGCGACATTACGCCGGTTCACCCGATCGCGCGTTCGCTTGCCATCTCCGAAGCATTGGCCGGACAGCTCTATATTGCCGTGACGCTCGCGCGACTGATGGCCCTGCACGTGAGCACTGGCAGCAAAAGTTAGCAGAAAAAAACGGGCGCGCGGTGTGCGCTGCCGTTGTTCCATTGACCTGAACACGCCTGAAGGGAATGTAGATGAAGCTGAAGTTTTCCGTTGAATGGCTGTTCGTGTTCATCCCGGTGACGCTCGCGCTCGAACATCTCGGCGTAGCGGATCCGCTGCTGTTCTTTTCGGCGGCGCTCGCCATCATTCCCATCGCCAGCCTCATCGTGCATGCCACCGAGCAACTCGCCACGCGCACCGGCGACGCCATCGGCGGCCTGCTCAACGCGACCTTCGGCAATGCGCCCGAGCTCATCATCGCGTTCGTGGCGCTCAAGGCCGGACTGTTCGACATGGTGCTCGGCTCAATCGCCGGTGCGATCCTGGCGAATCTACTGCTCGCGCTCGGCATCGCCTTCCTGCTGGGCGGTCTGCGCCATCACGATCAGGACTACAACCCGGTGGCCGCGCGGGTGTACAGCTCGATGATGCTGATCGCGGTTATCAGCCTCGCCGTACCGAGCGCATTCAGCCGCTTCTTCGCGCCCGAAGAAACCATCCGCCAGGAAATGCTGCTCAACATCGGCCTGGCGTTCGTTCTGCTCACCGCTTATGTGCTCTATCTCGTGTTCATGCTGAAGACGCATGCCGGGATGTTCGCCAGTCGCGGCAGCCCGGCGCACGAGGCCGATCACGGCCCGCAGTGGAGCCTGCCGCGCGCAATCGGCAGCCTCGTCGGCGCATCGGTGCTGGCGGCGTGGATGAGTGAAATTCTGGTCGGCGCGGCCGAGGGCACCGGGACGGCGCTCGGCATGTCGCAGCTGTTCATCGGCATCGTGTTTCTGGCGGTGGTCGGCGGCGCGGCCGAGAGCCTCTCGGCGATTGCGATGGCGCGCAAGAACCGGGTCGACATGGCCGTCGGCATCGCGCTCGGCAGTTCGATCCAGATTGCGCTGTTTGTCGCACCGGTGCTGGTGCTGGCCAGCTATTTCATCGCGCCGCGGCCGCTCGATCTGGCTTTCGGGCGGGCCGAGGTCGGCGCGCTGTTCATTGCCGTCCTGATCGGCAGCATGGTGGTGAGCGATGGGCGCTCCAACTGGTACAAGGGCGTCCAGCTCATCACGGTTTACACCATCATTGCCTTGATGTTTTACCTGATGCCGGATCTAGCCACCGCGGGTTAAGGCTTTGCCATACGGGGCGGCGCCTTGCAGGCCAGCCGAGCGAACCGCCGCCGTTTGCCTTCCCCGTCAGAGCTGCGACTCGATCGGCAGCAACCCGAGCAACCACACCGAAAACCGGCGCATGGCGCCGACTTCGGGTTCGTTCAGATAGCGACGCTCGCCCGCGGCGCCGGCCTCGACCCATTCGGTGTGCGCGTGTCCGGACGCATCGATGACGCGCTCCAGCCGCCAGGCGATGTTGTCGAGATTGCGCTCGATCGTGCCGGCAATGTCTTCCGCCAGCGGTGCGCTCTCGCACACCACGCCGATTTCGGTGTTGAGCTGGATCGAGCGGGGGTCGAGGTTGAGCGAGCCGATGAATACCGCACGGCGGTCGAACACGAAGGACTTGGCGTGCAGCGAGGCGCGTGAAGAACCGAATGTCCTGGCCTTTTTCTCCGCTTTGGCAAGTTGAACTGCGCCGGGCCTGAGTTCGTAAATCGCGACGCCGCCCTCGAGCAAGGTCTCGCGGTATCGCTGATAGCCCGAATGCACCGCGCCGACATCGGTGGCGGCGAGCGAATTGGTCAGCACGGTGACACGTATGCCCTGCTTCACCAGGCCGTTCAGCCAGGCCACCCCCGCCTTGCCTGGAATGAAATAGGGCGAAACGATCAGCAGCTCCTGCTGAACCCGTTTGCCGATAGCGGAGAACTGCGGCAGCAGATGGCCCTCGGTGGCATCTGGCGCACGGCCGATCTTGGCCGGATCGTCGTAGAGCAGCGTGGCCTCGCCCCGGAAAAAATCATGACGTCCCGCCGTCCACGCCTCGACGAAGCGTTTGCCTGTTTGCGTGACATATGGACTGTCGCGGTTCGCCTCGATATAGGCGGCGAGATTGGCACGCAGCTTGGCGAGGCTGGCGCTGTCCGCGCTGCGCCCGAGCAGCAACGCGATCGGGTACGAGGACGGCGCATTCCAGAACTGGTCGAAAGAACGCGACACTGCATTGACGACCGGGCCGAGCGTCAGCACGTCCAGATCGCCGAAGGCCACCTCGCTGGACGCATCGAAATACTCGTCGCCGATATTGCGGCCGCCGAGGATCGCTGCCTGGTTGTCTGCCACGTAGGCCTTGTTGTGCATGCGGCGGTTGACGCGGGAAAAATCGCTAAGCATGCCGAGCCCGCGAAAGCTGCGCGAAGCCACCGGATTGAACAGCCTGACCTCGATGTTGGGATGGACTTCGATGGCGAGCAGGGTTTCGTCGTTGGCGCGCGCACCGACGTCGTCCAGCAGCACCCTGACCCGTACGCCGCGGTCTGCCGCGCGCAGCAGTGCGTGAGCGAAGAGGCGACCGGTGAGGTCGTCGTGCCAGATGTAGTACTGGACATCGAGCGAGCGTTGCGCCGACTCGGCCAGGACAACGCGCGCCAGCAGCGCATCGACGCCGCTTTTCAGCGGAAGGAATCCATTTTCACCCGGATGCTCCTGCAATACGGCCTGACTTTCCTGCCCCAGTGCCGTCGTGGCGGTGTCCTGCAGGGCATGGGACGCATTCCGCACACCGTTATCGGGCAGGCTCGCGCAGCCACCGAACAACAAACCCAGCATTGCGAAAATCAAGCCGCGCGACACCGTCAGCTACCCGAACAATCGAGGCGGATATCGCTATATTCACCGACAGCCTTGCCACCGGTGTTGTCGGTATCGGTCATCACCGCCACCCCCAGCACGCGGCCGGGCGCACCGCCGAAGGCACGCTTGTAGTCGGCGACGAGCTTGCGCTGCATCGACTGCCACTGGCCCAGGCCTTTTGGTCCAGACGCCACCACCAGCATCTTGACCTGACGGGTGTGGGCGGAGGGAATCACGGTGCCCACCGGAACATGATCGCTCCAGATATACATCAGGGTGGCGTACGGGCCTTCGCGCCCGGTCAGCGACTTGGCGCGCTGAAACCGCTTCTGCTCTTCCTCGGGGAGTGTGGTCTTGTCGCCGTCGAAGGCCACCAGCACGCGCAGGGGGGCGTCTTCACGCTTCTTGTCGCGATTGTCGGCGTCTGCCACCAGCGCGTCGGTCTTCCAGCGCCATTTCAGGCTCACCGGTACGCTCGCCGATTTGAGCAGGGCCACATAGAGCGAGGCGGAGCTGTCCGCAGTCCCGCGCAGTACCGCGTGGCCCGCTTCCTGCACCTGGGTGTAGACCGTGTCGCGCTTGAGTTTCGACAGAGGCTGATGCGCCCAGCCGGCTGCCGCCTGGCCAAAACCCAGGTCATGCGCCACGCAGGGAGAAGCCGCTTGAGCCGATGCGCTCCATGCCAGGAGCAAAGCCAGGGTGATGCCGGATAAAGAGTTCATATTGGACTTGAGTTTCAGGACGGGAATACTCGAAGCAGGTCGTCGCGACTTGTTTCAATCTGATAGGCAGTATCCATGGCCCGGCGGGCAGGGTCAATCCGGAGAATCATGCGGATCGTGGCTATAATTTTCGCGTGCTGCCGGCAAGACATGGCCGCTGTGGAATCGAAAAGGGACTTGTCTGGTGAAAACAGAAAACGAAAAACGCAAGCAGGTACTGGATCCGGTCGATCGCGTATCCGAGATCATTTTCGGCCTGATCATGGCGCTGACCTTCACCGGCACGATCAGCGCGGCAACCGCCGGACGCGATGAAGTCCGCACCGTGTTGTATGCCGCGCTCGGCTGCAATCTCGCCTGGGGGCTGGTCGATGCAGTCATGTATCTGATCCGGACGCTGACCGAACGGGCACGCAAGCTGAGCTTGATGCGCCGCATTCGCATTGCCGAAATTCCGCACGATGCCCACGCGATCATCGCTCAGGAGCTGCCCGGGCGTCTCGGCACGTTGATCAGCACCGACAGTCTGGAAGACATGCGCCAGCGCCTCATCGCCCTGCCCCAACTGCCAGCGCGCGCGCGCCTTGGCCGGGATGATTACATCGGCGCCCTGTGGGTGTTCCTGCTCGTCGTACTGGCCACCTTTCCGGTCGTGATTCCGTTCATCTTCATCGCCGAAACCGCGCTGGCGATGCGCGTATCGAACGCCGTCGCACTGCTGATGTTGTATGCGGCGGGCCATGCCTACGGACGTCATGCCGGCGGCGTGCCCTGGCGATCCGGCCTGGCCATGATGGCCATCGGCGCGGCGCTGGTGCTTGCCACCATCGCACTCGGGGGATGAGCATGCGATTGCCAGCCATCGTCGCGGCTGCACTGCTGATGCCGGCACTGTGCGCCGCGCAGGACGGTGCGGAACACGTGCCGCTGCAAGCCGACGCCAGCGCGTCCGGCTGGGCGTTTGCCGCGACCGGCTACTACTACGCGCTCGACGATCAGGGCGACTACTTCTCAGTCGTTGCCACCGCCGATCGCGACGCGCTGCATCTCGAAGCGCGCTACAACTACGAGGCGCTCGACAGCGGTTCGCTGTTCGTCGGCTGGACGTTTGCTGGTGGCGAAGCCTTGAGCTGGGAAATCACGCCAATCATTGGTGCAGTCATGGGCTCGAAACACGGGATCGCGCCCGGGTTCGAAGCGAGCGCAGCCTATGGCAGGGTCGATTTCTACATCGAGGCCGAATACGTGTCCGACCTCGATGTGCGCGATGACAGCTTTACCTATGCCTGGAGCGAGCTCGGAGTCGCCCCACTGGCCTGGCTGCGTTTTGGCCTCGTCGGTCAGCGTTCTCGCGTCCATGAAAGCGATCGCGACATCCAGCGCGGCGGGTTTGCCCAGCTGACATCCGGCCGCTTCACGCTCGGCGCGTATGTCTTCAATCCGGACGACAGCGACGACCGCTTCGCGATCATTTCGCTCGGTGCAAGCTTCTAGCCAAGGTCAACAGCCTGCACATTCATTCCGCTAGAATGAATCCAGGGTTCACCCTCAATCCACTACGCCAAGGACATGATCATGAGCAATCCCACCGAAGACGCAGGCGTCATCCAAGCCCTGCTTGAACGTCTGAATACACAGCGGCTGCCGCTTGCGCTTGCACTGAAGGAGAAGGTCGACCGTGGCGAAAAACTGAGCGAATACGACATCAGCAAGCTGGAAGAGATTTTTGCCGATGTCCAGACGGCGCAGCCTTTCGTCGAGCGACAGCTCAAGCTTCACCCCGAACAGCAGAACCTGGTCGCCAGCCTGCTGCACCTGTACAAGGAAATTCTCGATAAAGCGACAGAAAACGAAAAACCGGCCTGAGCCCAGGCGGCAGCCCGCGGCGCTACAGGTAGCGATGCGCCGTGGCCAGCAGGTTTTCCTGTTGCGGAAGTTCGCCCGGATTCAGCGACACCAGCAACAACACGCTGCGCTGTCCGCGGGCATTGTGAATTTCGGGTAATACGATGTTGTGTGCGGAGGCGTCCTGCGCATCGCGCTGGATATTCATGCTGTCCAGCCGCATGCACACTTCTTCAATTTTCAGTTGCTGTTCAGCCTGCAACAGCAATTCCGCAACGATGTCCATGTGCGTATCCAGCACAGCGGAATCCGCGCCCAGGTCCTGCAACTGCTGCTCGACATCCGCCAGATCGGCCTGCAGCCCGCCCGGCTCGGCCGCTTCGTCTGCCGCCGCGTCGAAGCCCCAGCCATTGCGCGCGAGCGTGGTCAGCTTGTGGCGCAGCACATCGCGCTGGCGAACCAGATCGGCGCGCTCGTCGCGCACCTCGACGATGCGCGCCAGCGCCAGCGCCAGCAGGTGGTCGAACGCACGGCGCTTGAGAAGCCGGCGGCTTTCAGCTTCGCTCTCCGCCACTTCCATCAACCGATGCTTGCGAAAGCTGACCGTCACTTGCGCCACGTCGCGCCGCAGCTGGTCGCCCACCTGATCGACGCCGAGCACGTTTTTCTCGATCCGCTCGGCCATCAGCAGCGCGGTCACCCGTTCGGTGGCAAGCGAAGCCTGCTTCATGAACGCGTTCAACGCACGGTCGCGGCCGAGTGTTTCCTGCATCTGCGCGGCCGACACGAATAACGCGGCCAGACGCGGATCGGCACTAAAATCCCCCCGCCCCGCCGCCAGCGGCGCAGGCAGGGCATCGATCAGCGTCACGACATGATCGACGGCATGGATGACCGGCTTGCGCAGGCGATTGCGGTAGCCGGGAAGATGCCGCAGCCTGGCGTCGGTCCCGTCCACGGCACGCTCGATCGCACTTTCGATCAGCGGCTCGGGATAGTGGCTGCGGCTTTTTTCACCGCCGAAAAAGGACTGGAACAGGTTCAGCATCGGACGCCCCCCCAGTGATGGATACAGCGCTGCGACCCGATCAATAACGTTCGGGGATCCAGCGGCGCTTGGTCATGGTCGCCTGGTCGTCGTAGGCGTTTTTCATGTTGCGCTTTGGCAGTTTGACCTTCGTGCGTGGCTGCCGCACGTAGGGAATCTGTTCCAGCAGGTGCGTAATCAGGTTGAGGCGCGCCCGGCGCTTGTTGTCGGAATGAACGGTATGCCAGGGTGCGAAGTCGGTGTCGGTGGCGTCGAGCATCTGGTCGCGCGCACGCGAATAGTCGTACCAGCGCTGGCGCGAAGGCAGGTCCATCGGGGAGAGCTTCCACTGCCGTACCGGATCTTCGATACGCGCGGTGAAACGCCGCTCCTGTTCCTGATCGCCGACTTCCAGCCAGTATTTGAGCAGGAGGATGCCGTTCTCGACGACGAGGTTCTTCTCGAAGGCCGGGCACATCTCCAGAAACTTCTTGTGCTGTTCATCGGTGCAGAAGCCCATCACTTTTTCCACTCCCCCGCGGTTGTACCAGCTGCGGTCAAAGATCACCACTTCGCCCGCTGCGGGGAAATGCGTCAGGTAGCGCTGCGCATAGATCTGGCTCTTTTCCCGGTCCGAGGGCGCCGGCAATGCCACCACCTTGAATACCCGCGGGCTGACCTTTTCGGTAATGGCCCGGATGGTGCCGCCCTTGCCCGCCGCATCGCGACCTTCGAAAATGATGATGATGCGCTGCCCGGTGGCCTTCACCCAGTCTTGCACCATGCACAACTCCGCCTGCAACTTGAGCAGTTCTTTTTCGTACTCACGGCGCTTGAGCTTGGGTGAATCCCCCGCCTCCGCAACAGCCGTTTTGCTGTCAGGTTTCGTTTTGGTTTTTGCTGTTTTATTGCCCATTGCTCACTCCTTGTTCAATCAAGGTTTAACCCACTCAATTTAAAACCAGCCTATCGATGCAGTCAGGTATCAGGCTAGTTTGGCGCAACAGGTAGAGAGGGTTGATCTGCGGCCGCGCTGGCTGCCTGCGGGCCGAAGCCGCCGCCCAGGGCGAGATGCAGGTTCACCCGCTGAGTCAGTCGTTCGCCCTGAATCTGCACCAGGCTCAGCAAGGTGCCATATGTCCGCAACTGCTCCTGCAGAACGCTGCGCAAATCCGTGCTGCCAACCTTGTATTGCACGGTGGAGAGCTCGATGGCGCGTCGGCTGTCGCTGGCGACCTGTTCCAGGATCACCTGCCGTTCGCGCAGGGCCGTTTCACTTGCCAGCGCACCTTCCACTTCGTTAAACGCGCGCAGGCCGACTGCGGCATATTCCGCCACGGCCTGTTGCTGCTCGGCGGTGCGGATGTCTACCTGTGCCTGGAGCGCGCCGCCGGTGAATATCGGCCAAAACAGGCTGCCCCCCAGTCCGAACATGGGGTTATCCCGATTCTTGAGCACGATGAGGTCGCTGGAGACGGCGCCAAAGGTGGCGGTCAGGCTGAGTTTCGGCAGGTGCGCGACACGCGCCTCCTCGGTCAGGTTGAAAGCGGAGGCCACGCGCCGCTCAGCGGCGACCACGTCGGGCCGCCGCTCCAGCAGTTCGGCTGGCAAACCCGCCGGGACAGGCCCGGGCATGGCGGGCAGACGGGAAGCGGTCTGTATTTCTGCGCCTGGATAACGCCCCAGCAGCACTTCCAGTGCACGCTGCGCCTGGGTATGCGCCAGCTGAATCTGACGCAAGCGGTCGCGATATTCGCCCAGGCTGGCTTGCGCCTGCACCACATCTTTTTCGTCGCCGATGCCGAACTTGAGGCGCTGTTGGGTCATCCCCACCAGTTTGTTTCCCGACTGCAGCATTTCCTGCAACAGATCTTCCTGCTGCGCTGTCTGAACCGCCAGCAGCCAGCTGCGGACCACCCATGCCGCCAGCGATTGCCGGGCGTATTCGAAATCCAGTTGGGCAGAAGCGTAGGTGTCGCTTGCGGCACGCGCACCGTAACGCTGGCGACCCCACACATCGATTTCCCAGGTGGCGCCGATCAGGGCGTTCTGCATGCCACTGTAATCACCGCTCCATTTGCCGCCGCCCTTGGCCAGGGCGGCAACGGCGGGCTGCAGGTCGGCGCCGGCAACGGTGACATAGCCCCGGGCCTGCTCCACCCGGGCTGCGCCTGCACGCAGATCGGCGTTGTAGGTCAACGCTTCCTGCACCAGTGCCGCCAGCACGGGATCGTTGAAGCTGCCGAATCCGCTGTCCGCCACCGCACCCGGCTCAGCCGGTTGCACCCATTGCTGGGGCACGCTCACATTGGGCAGCGCATCCTTGCGCAGTGCTTCGGATGCGGGCGGCGTGAGCAAGGTACAGCCTGCAAGCAGGCTGAGGCTGACGGCCAGAGCCAGGGCACTACGTGTAATAAGCCTCGGTGCGCGCATCAGTGCAACTTGGGAATCAGATAGTTGGTGTAGGACCCCACGCGCAGGATCACCATCCGCAGGATATGGATGGCCTTGAGATGCTGCGTGTAGATGGCGGCATCGCCCGCGGCGCCCGCGGCCAGAAAGATGCTTTGATGTTTGGGCTCGACGTCCAGCTTGACCGCGAAGCGGTTGGGAAACTGCGGCGCGGCGCCGGTTTGCGGCAGCACGCCGGAAGTCGGCAATTGCCCCTGCCCCTGCCCCCAGACGATGGAGTTCACCCGGGCCTTGATGATCTGTCCCGGCAGGGTGTTGAGCGCCAGCTCGGCGGCATCGCCCGGTTGCACCTGATGCAGTTCGTTCTGGTGATACAGCGCGATGATCTGGTAGTTGTCCTCGACGAAGGTCATGGCGGGCGCCAGCGGTACGCCTACCACCATCGAGCCGGGGCGCAGCTGCAGGTTCATCACCCAGCCGTTGGCAGGCGCCACCATTACGGTCTGCGTCAATTCCCAACGCGCATTGTCGAGGTCGGCCTGGGTTGCCGCCAGCTGCGCCTTGGCCGTTGCCACCTTGGCCTTGGCTGTCGCCACGGCCGCCTGATCGCCGCCGGCGCGTGCCGACAGCTTGAACTTCGCCTGCGATTCGGACGCCTTGACGGCAAGCAGTTGCCCTTCCAGTTCGCGCACGCTGGCTTCCCACTGTTCCAGCCCGAAGCGATCGCCGGCGCCGGTGGCCACCAGTTCGCGGTATTCGGCCACGCGCTTTTTCGCGAGGTCCAAGTTGGCCCGAATCGCGCTGGCCTGGCCGGCTGCCGCATTCACCGCCTCACGCATCTCGCCCACGCTGGCGCCGGCCTGGCTCAAACCCGCCAGCGCTTCGTTCATGGCGGCCTGGTTGGCGGCGAGCTTGCCTTCAAGCTGCTTGACGGTATTGCGGTAAGGCGTCGGGTCAATCTTGAACAGCACGGCGCCTTTTTTCACGTAGTCGTTGCCGGCGACCGGCACTTCGATGACCCGGCCGCGCACTTGCGGCACGACCTGCACCACGTATTTGATGACCCGCACATCGGCCGACGACGGCGCGAAGATATTCAATAACAGGATCAGCGAAGCGATGCCGACGATGGGAATGATGACCACGATCACCTGGGATTTGGTGTTCCAGGGCAGCCACTTGAACTTGATGAAAATCAGCCAGACGAAAAAGGAATAAATCCCAAGCAGTATCGCTTCCATCAGCGTGCCCCCTCTGCGCTGGGCGCCATGGCCGGCGACGCGGTCTCCGCGGCGATCAGCTGCTCGCGCACCCGATGGAGTTCAGCCGTGAGATGACCCTTCTCCGCGATCTGGTCGAGCTCCTGGCGCAGCGTGCGGATTTCGTCCCGGGTCATTTCCTGCTTCATCGCTTTTTCGCCTGCTTCCAGATAGTAGTCGGTATGTTTTTCCGTACCGTAGGCCTGCTTGTAAATCACCGGCTTGGTATAGGCCCACAACCAGGCAAACGGCCACAACAGGCCGCCGAATACCAGCGACAGCAGGCACAGCGTCTTGATCGCATCCTTTTGCGGGTGATGGCGCTTCTCGGCAATTTTCTCGGGCAGGATATGGATCATCCAGAACAGGTAGATACCGCCGATCGGCATGGCAAAAATGATGAACAGCGCCAGCCATTTGGCAAGCGAGTCCAGCGCATCGCCATGCAGGAAAGAGGCCTGCGCTGCCGGCGACAGCACGCTCAAAACGATGACCAGAGGGGTGAGGAAACGCAGATGCTTCATGTCTGAATGCCTTGTCGCTTTCGATTGGGCCGACTCACGCTAGCTTGGCCGGAGTTTGCCGTGAAATTTTGCCTCGGCTTTCGCCACCTTCGGCGCCACCACGAACTGGCAGTAGGGCTGCGCGGGATTCTGCTCGAAGTAGCCCTGATGATAAGCCTCGGCAGGATAAAAAGTCACGGCCTCGACCACCGCCGTCACGATGGGCGCATCGAATTGCCGGGCGGCGGCGAATTCGGCGATCACCGCCCCGGCTTCGGCTTTTTGCTCCGGCGTATGCCAGAAGATGGCCGAGCGGTATTGCGTACCGATGTCATTGCCCTGGCGGTTGAGCTGGGTGGGATCGTGTAGGGTGAAAAAGACTTCCAGCAATTCGCGGTAGGCAATCACATCAGGATCGAATGTCACCTGCACCACTTCGGCGTGGCCCGTATCGCCGTTGCAGATGTCCTCGTAGGTGGGATCGGGCGTGTGGCCGCCCATGTACCCGGAGACGGCCGACTCCACGCCGCGCAGGCGCTTGAACACCGTCTCGATGCACCAGAAACAGCCGCCTGCCAGCGTTGCGATTGCATGAGCCATGGGGATTCCTTGTGTGTGCGGACCGGGATTCAGGCAGGCGGCCGCGTGTCGACGAACGAAGCACGCGTGGCCAGTTTGTCGGCGAGCCGGGCCAGGTTGGCATGCGCAGCCCGCCAGTCGATTTCAGCGAGGCGCAGATCGAGATAACCCAGCATGCAGCCGCAGGCAATATCGGCCAGCGTCATGCTGTTGCCGAGATACCAGGGTTTCTCGCCCAGAGCCTCGGACAGGGCTTCCAGCCCGCGAAACAGGGTTTTTTCCTGCAACAGCAGCCAGTCGCTGCTTTGCTGTTCGGGCGTCCGTTTGCGCTCCAGAACAATCGCCACCGCCGCGTCGGTCACGCCATCGGCCAGCGCTTCGACGCCCCGCACCACCATGCGGGTTTTCGGCTCGCCGGGAATCAGGTGGGCGACCGGGCTGACGTGGTCGAGGTATTCGACAATGACGCGCGAATCGAACACCGACTCGCCGCCTTCCAGCACCAGCACCGGCACTTTGCCGAGCGGGTTGAGGCTGGACACGACGCTGTCGGCCTGCCATGGGTTTTCGACCTGGAGCTGAAACGGGATTTTCTTTTCCTGCAGCACGATCCGGACTTTGCGGCCGTAGGGGCTGGTGAGAGAGGTGACGAGTTTCATGATGTGAATCAGCCGTGACGAATCGGCGCATTATCCCCTGTCGCTGGCGCGGCACCAACCCGTACGCACAGATCGGGCAAGGCCCCGGCTTCGAACCCGGGAAGACGCTGTAGCAGTGGGGTCAACGCAGGCCAGGATGCGGCAGCGGAATCGCGCCCGCCGTTTGGCAAACGTTCAGTGAGGCCGCGCTTAGCGGGCGTGCTCGACGATGAACTGCTTGATCGCATTCACATCGGCATCCATGACGTGCGTTTTCTGCGGCAGCGCTTCCAGATTGGCCAGTTCGGCCGGCCGCACCGGCTCGATGCCGAGCGCTTCGCGGATGGCGTCGTCGAACTTGGCTGGCTGCGCGGTTTCCATGCAGATCAGCGGCACGCCGGGTTCGCGGTGTTCCATGCCGACTTTGAGGCCGTCGGCGGTGTGCGGGTCGATCATGGTGCCGTACACCTCGTACACGGTGCGGATGGTGTCGAGACGGTTGGCGTGGTTGCTTGATCCCGAGACCATGCCGAATTCGGCGACGCGCTTGAACAAGCCGTCTGCATTCAGATCAAAGCTGCCGCCCGATTCGACCGCGCTCCACAGGCTGCGGATTTTCGCAGCGTCGCGTCCCGTCAGGTCAAAGATGAAACGCTCGAAGTTGGACGCCTTGGAAATATCCATCGACGGGCTGGAGGTGTGCTGGGTCTCGGGACGCGGACGGTAGACGCCGGTCTTGAAGAACTCGTCGAGCACGTCGTTCTCGTTGGTGGCGACGATCAACTTGTTGATCGGCAAGCCCATCTGGCGCGCAATGTGGCCGGCGCAGACGTTGCCGAAGTTGCCCGAGGGCACCGCGAACGACACCTGCTGGTCGTTGGAATGGGTGGCGGCAAAATAGGCCTTGAAGTAATACACGCTCTGCGCCGCGACCCGCGCCCAGTTGATCGAGTTGACCGCGCCGATGTGGTGCTTCGCCTTGAAATCGAGGTCGTTCGACACCGCCTTGACCATGTCCTGGCACTGGTCGAACACGCCGCGGATCACCAGGTTGTGGATGTTGGCGTCCTGCAGCGCATACATCTGCGCCTGCTGGAAACGCGTCATGCCGTGCTCGGGCGACAGCATGAACACGCGCACGCCACGCTTGCCGCGCATCGCATATTCGGCGGCCGACCCGGTGTCGCCCGAGGTCGCGCCGAGGATGTTCAACTCGCCGCCGGTTTTCGCCAGTGCATATTCGAACAGGTTGCCGAGCAACTGCATCGCCATATCCTTGAACGCCAGCGTCGGGCCGTTCGACAGCGCGAGCACGTGCAGGCCGGGCTCCAGGGTTTTCAGCGGGGTGATGTCGGCCGCGTTTTCGCCGTTGCCGGTGTAACGATAGATGTCGGCGGTGTAGGTCTTGTCAATCAGCGTGCGCAGATCCTCATGCGGGATGTCGTCGATCAGGCGCGACAGCACGGCGAAGGCCAGTTCGCGGTAGTTCATCCCGCGCATCGCTTCGAGTTCGGCCGCGCTGAAACGCGGGTAGACCTCCGGAACATAGAGGCCGCCATCGCTGGCCAGACCACCAAGCAGGATTTCGGAGAAGCGAAGTTGCGGGGCGAGTCCGCGCGTGCTGAGGTAGTTCATGCCTGACCTTTTTACTTGGACGCCAACTCTTCGAGACGGATGCGCATCACCTGCCCCGCCACCGTATCGAGGGCTTCGATCTTGGCGATCGCCGCGTTGATGTTCTTCTCCACCGTGATGTGGGTCAGCAGGATGATGTTGACCTGCACCTCCCCTTCGGCCGGCTCCTTCTGCACCATGGCATCGATCGAGATGTTGCTGTCGGCCAGGATGCGGGTGATGTCGGCCAGCACGCCGGGGCGGTCGAACGCACGCAGACGCAGGTAATACGCGGTGCGTACTTCGTCCATCGGCAGGATCGGCGTGTCGGACAACTGGTCGGGCTGGAACGCCAGATGCGGCACGCGATGATGCGGGTCGGCGGTATGCAGACGGGTGACGTCGACCAGATCGGCCACTACGGCAGATGCGGTCGGCTCGGCGCCGGCGCCGGCGCCGTAATACAGGGTCGGACCGACGGCGTCGCCCTTCACCAGCACGGCGTTCATCGCGCCGTCGACGTTGGCGATCAGGCGGCGCTCGGGGATCAGCGTGGGATGCACGCGCAATTCGATGCCGTTTTCGGCGCGGCGGGCGATGCCCAGCAGCTTGATGCGGTAGCCGAGTTCCTCGGCGTACTGCACGTCTTCGCGTGTGAGCTTGCTGATGCCTTCGGTATAGGCCTTGTCGAACTGCATCGGAATGCCGAACGCAATCGCCGACAGGATGGTGAGCTTGTGCGCGGCGTCGATGCCTTCGATGTCGAAGGTCGGGTCGGCTTCGGCGTAGCCCAGGTCTTGCGCCTGCTTCAGCACATCGGCAAACGCCGCGCCCTTGTCGCGCATCTCGGTCAGGATGAAGTTGCTGGTACCGTTGATGATGCCGGCCAGCCACTCGATGCGGTTAGCGGTGAGGCCTTCGCGCAGCGCCTTGATGATGGGAATGCCGCCGGCCACCGCCGCCTCGAACGCCACCATCACGCCCTTGGCCTGCGCCGCGGCGAAGATTTCATTGCCGTATTTGGCGACCAGATGCTTGTTGGCGGTGACCACGTGCTTGCCGTTGGCGATCGCCTGCAACACCAGTTCGCGCGCCGGTTCCAGTCCGCCGATCAGTTCGACCACGATATCGATATCGGGATCGTCGACCACGTCGAACGGGTTGGTCGTCAGCGGCAGGTCGCCCGCCAGCATTTTGGCTTTTTCAAGGTCGCGCACCGCCGCGCGCACTACGCGGATTTCGCGCCCGGCGCGGCGGGTGATTTCTTCAGCATTGCGGCGCAGCACGGTCAGCGTGCCGCCACCGACCGTTCCCAGGCCCAGAAGGCCGACGTTGATGGGTTTCATTAAATAGTCTCAGTCAAAAAATATGTATCAACGATGCGTGCGGTTGCGATCGAGGAAGCGGCTCATGCGCGAAATCGCCTCGGTCAAATCTTCTTCATGCGGCAGGAACACCACCCGGATGTGATCCGGGTGCGGCCAGTTGAAGCCGCTGCCCTGCACCACCAGCACGCGTTCCTCTTCCAGCAGGTTGAGGATGAACTTCTGGTCGTTGCTGATGTGGTACTGCTTGGGATCGAGCCGCGGGAACAGATACATCGCCGCCTTCGGCTTGACGCACGACACGCCGGGAATCAGGGTCAACAGCTCGTGCGCCAGATCGCGCTGACGCGTCAGGCGTCCGCCCGGCGCGACCAGGTCGTTGATGCTCTGGTAGCCGCCAAGCGCGGTCTGGATCGCATACTGCCCCGGCACGTTGGAACACAGACGCATCGACGCCAGCATCCCCAGACCTTCGAGGTAATCCTTCGCGTGACGCTTGTCGCCCGACACGATCAGCCAGCCCGAGCGGTAACCGCAGGCGCGGTAGTTCTTCGACAGGCCGTTGAAGGTCACGATCAGCACATCGTCCGCCAGCGAGGCGATCGAGGTGTGCGTCACGCCGTCGTACAGCACCTTGTCGTAGATTTCATCGGCGTAAATGATGAGCTGGTGCTGGCGCGCGATTTCCACGATTTCCAGCAACAGCTCGGTCGGGTACAGCGCGCCGGTGGGATTGTTGGGGTTGATGACGACGATGGCGCGCGTGTTCGGCGTGATCTTGGCGCGGATGTCGTCCAGATCCGGCAGCCAGCCGGCGCCCTCGTCGCACAGGTAATGGCGCGGCTTGCCGCCGCCCAGGCTCACCGCCGCCGTCCACAGCGGGTAGTCCGGTGCCGGCACCAGCACCTCGTCGCCATTGTTGAGCAAGGCCTGCATCGACATCACGATCAGCTCGGAGACGCCATTGCCGATGAAAATATCGTCGATCTGCACCCCCGCAATACCCTTGCGCTGCGTCTCGTGCATGATCGCCTTGCGCGCTGCGAACAGGCCCTTGGAATCGCTGTAACCGGACGCGTTCGGCAGGTTGACGATCACATCCTGCACGATTTCTTCCGGCGCCTCGAAGCCGAACGGCGCGGGATTGCCGATGTTCAGCTTGATGATGCGCTGGCCTTCTTCTTCCATCTGTTTGGCGCGCGCCATCACCGGCCCGCGGATGTCGTAGCAGACGTTATCGAGCTTGGCCGATTTATGGATGGTGCGTAAGCATGGCTTGTTGTCAGCCGTCACGTTGAGTTCCCGGGGTGCGTAGAGTCATGGCGCGTAAAATCAAGATAAAACAACGCCTTGGAAAACCGCTGATTTTACCGGACGCATCCTGCCCCGGCAAACGTCCTGCGACGCCGGAAAGCGAATCTGCTAAGGTTTCGACATGAAACTGCATCTCAATACCGACGCCGGGCAGCGGCTGTTCACCGGCTATGGCGCCGACCACGTGCTGATCAACGACCAGCGCTTCGACGCCAGTCTGCTGCTCTCCGCCCAAGGCATTGAGGTCGCGCCCTGGGCCGGCTTGGGATTTGACGCCCTCACCGCAGGGCATTTCGAATGGCTGGCCCAGCACAAGCTGGACATCCTGCTGCTCGGTACCGGCACCCGCCTGCGCTTTCCCCATCCCTCGCTCACGCGCGCCCTGATCGATGCACGCATCGGCCTGGAAGTGATGGACATCGGCGCGCTGTGCCGCACCTACAATTATCTTGCGGCCGAAGGGCGGAGCGTGGGGGCGGCGCTGCTGATCGAGCCGGTTTGAGGACGCTGAGGGCCGGACTGTGGAATTGCTCTCCTCACGCCGGCCGGGTATCCCGCAGCAGCGCTGAATGATGATCCAGCGCCCAGCGCGTCTTGGTCTGCTGTTCGCTGTCCTGCCCGGCGCCCACCTCGGCCAGAAATGCCATGAAACCGGCCATGCCGACCGCGGCCTGGACCACCGGGACCTTGATCGACATCTCCATCAGGCGCTCACCATCCTGCCGCTTCCACAACTCGGCGGTAATGCGCCAGGGGCAGGCCGGATCATCGAACTTCCAGCGGTGCGCCTGCAGCGGACCAAGCACGCTCAGCGCGTCGTAGTCGATGTGCTGTTTGCCGATGGCGGCGAGAAAGTCTTCCTGCTCCCGGGTAAACAGTTTGGCAATGCCCTTGTCCCCGGCGACGACCTGCTTGATCAGGCTGTTTTCCAGCGGCATGGTCAGCGAAGCCGACTTGACCACCCCGCTCTCGCTGGCGTCGGCTTCGAGCTTGAAACCTTCGTAGTTGCGCCATTCCTGCGGCACGTCGGCCGGGACCACCGGACGGAATTTCACGGTGCTATCGCCCTCTTCGCCAACGATGCGCCGCGCCCGGGCGATCATGCCGGCCTTGAACAGATCGAGATCCGGAGTGTCGAAGAAATAGATATAGCGTTCCTCGTCGTTGTCGATGCTCAGTTTGTAATGTTCCAGCGCGGCATCGATCTGATGGTCCGGAATCGTCGCCTTGATCTCGATGGCGTCGACGCCGTCGAGTTTCTGTGCGACCTGGCCACGGGTAGCGGCGCCTCGTTTCACGGCAGTACTCATTTCGATTTCCCCTCAGAAAGACCCCGGGCAAGTACCCGGCATTAGAGCGACGGATGGTACTCATCCCGGACACCGCCGACGCTTACTTCAATCCGACGCCATCCGGCTAATCCAGCTGAATCACCTGCCCCTGCTGCAGGTCGGACAGCGTCCAGTCCGGCGCGGCCTGGCGCAGTTCAGCCATGATCGCCGCCTCGTTGCCGGGTTTGAGATGGGTGATCCAGACTTGCGGGCGCGGGCCAAGTTGCGCCAGGTCGGCGGCCAGCGAATCCGGCCAGTGGTGCTGCGAATCCCGCGCAATATCCGCCAACGCGTTCTCGAACGAGGTTTCGACAATGAGGTGGCGCAGGTCGGGAATGGCGTTCAGCGCCGCAACGAAGGCCTCGCTGCGCGTGGTATCGCCGCTGAACACCAGGCTGCCTGCCGGGGTGCGAATCTCGAATCCGCATGCCGGCACCACATGCTGCGCCGGCAGCGGGATGAAGCTGCGCGGCCCCAGCGTGCAGGTTTCGCCCAGAGACAAGGGCGCGAAGCGCAGCCACGGCGCGGCGGCACTGGGAATCTCGCGAAAATCCGGCCACAGCCGCCCGTTGAACAAGTCTGTCGCCAGGATATCCAGCACCGCCGGCAGGGCGTGCACCACGACCGGGGCACGGCGCTGTTCGCCCACTGCGTCGAGCAGCAGCGGCAGGCCCAGCACGTGATCGAGATGCGAGTGGGTGATGAAAACGTGATCGATCGTCTGCAGCTGCTCCAGACCCAGCGTGGTGATGCCGCTGCCGGCATCGATCAGGATGTCATCGTCGACCAGAAAACACGTGGTGTGGCGCCCGCTGCCGATGCCGCCGCTGCAACCGAGAATGGTGAATTTCATGGCGGGTTCCGAGGGTGATTATTTGGTCGTGTAAACGAACACGCCGTCCCAGTCTGCGGGCGGCGGCGCGACGCGAAAATGCGCGATACGTTCCAAGTAGACAGTGTAGAGCGTGCGGGGTGCGTGCGCGTTGAGTGCGTGTAACGCGGTTTCGGCGGCGTCCCACTGCTGCGCCTGATAGTGCGCGAATGCCGCTTCGAACGCGGCGGCATCGGCTTGCACGGCATCCGGCAAATCGGTCTTCGCACCGAGCGGCTCGAATATCACCACCGGCAGCGCCTTGCCCTTGACGCGCACCGCGTCGACTTTCATGAAGGCATGCACCGGGTCGGCCTCGACGGTCGCCTGGGTGACGAGGATGCCAACGCCGTATTGCTTGGTGATGCCTTCGAGCCGCGAGCCCAGGTTCACGGCATCGCCCATCACGGTGTAGGACTGGCGGAATTCCGATCCCATGTTGCCCACGCTCATGCGCCCGGTATTCACGCCGATGCCGATCTTCACCTCGGGCCAGTTGCGCGCGGCGAACTCGCGGTTGAGCTGTGGCAGGGCGGCCTGCATGTCGAGCGCAGTCTGCACCGCGCGGCTGGCATGGTCGCCTATATCGATCGGTGCGTTCCAGAACGCCATGATGGCGTCGCCGATGTATTTGTCGATGGTGCCGCGCTGCTGCTGCACGATGCGCGTCATGGTCGACAGATAGGCGTTGAGCACTTCGGCCAGCTCGGCGGGTGGCAGCTTCTCGGAAAAATCGGTGAAGCCGCGGATGTCGGAAAACAGCACGCTCATCTCGCGCGACTGTCCGGCCATGGTGTAGTGCGCCGGGTCCAGACTCATTTCAGCGGCCAGTTCGGGCGGTACGTACTGGCCGAACAGCTTGGTCATCTGGCGCTTGCTGCGCGTCGTGGCAAAAAACCCATACCCGGTATTGAGCAGATACAGCCCAGCCACGGTCAGCATCGGCGCGGCCAGCGGCACCACCCAGAAGCGCGACCATGCAGCAGCATAGGTTGCCGCCAGTGCCGCCAGCAGCGCCAGCGCAGTGGCCAGGCCGAGCAGCGGGCTGAGGCGCAGCAGCACCAGACCCAGCAGACTGCCCAGCAGCAACACCGTCAGCAAGCGCACATCGTTCGCCCACGGTGGCGTGATGCGCGTGCTGCCGTCGAGCATGCCGGCGATCAGCTGGGCGTGGATCTCGACCCCCGGAAAGCGGTTGGAAAAGGGCGTGACCCGCAGATCGGAGAGTCCCGGCGCAGTGGAACCGATCAGCACGATGCGGTTCTCCAGCTGCGCCAGCGCGGTTGTGCCCGCCAGCACCGCACCCGCCGAAACATAGGGGAAGGGCGCGCCTGCGCGATACGGCACATGCACTGTGCCATCGGCAGAGAGCGGCACACGGATGCCGCCGACTTCCAGCCACGGTGTTGCGTAGTGCCTACCCAGAAAGCTGACTCTTTCCGTGCCTGCCGTCACCGGCTCGGCACCGAACGCCACCCGCAAGATCGAAGCGGACAAGGCCAGATAGCTGCCCGCGCCATACGGCGTCAACAACTGCATTTGCCTGGCCGTGCCATCCGCATCGGCCAGCATGTTGAAAAACCCTGCGCCCTGCGCCGCATCCTGCAGCAGCGCCAGGTTTGCGCCGTAGCCGCCGGGTTCATCCTTGCCCCAGGCCACCGGCAGCGAAGGCGGCGGCAGCACGCCGCTTCTGGCCTCGCCCATCCCGGCGGGGATGAAGTAAAAGCCGAGCGAAACCGGACGTCCGCTCAGTGCCTGGGCAAAGCGGGTATCGTAGTCGAGGCGTGGCGCGAGTTGTTTCAAGGCCGCCTGAAAATCGCGGCTGGCCGCCAGTTCGTGCTGCGCCAGTTGCTGCAGGGAAGCGTAGCCCGAACTGGTGTCGGGCTCGGCGAATACCACGTCGAACCCGACCGCCGCCACGCCGTAACGGTTGAACAGCTGATCCGTCAGTTGGGCCATCCGATCGCGGCTCCACGGCCAGCGACCGACGCTTTTCAGGCTGGCTTCGTCGATGTCGATAATGGCGATGCGGTCGTCCGGCCCGGAGGGCGCCGTCCAGTGCAGGGCCGTGTCATACAGCCAGGCCTCGGCGCGTTGCATCGGCGCGATCACCAGCAGCCCCGCCACATGCGCCGCCATCAGCAGGACGAACAGTGCCGACAGCGCGGCCTGAACCCACCGCGACGACAGCGACTTCACGGGATGCGGTAGAAACGCTTGGCCAGGTCCTTGCCCTGCACCGCGTCGAGTTGCCCGCCCACTGCTTCGCCCAGGGCAGTCAGGCGGTCGGCCGGGTGCGGGTGGGTTTTGTAGAGCAGGCTGGTGCGTTCGTCGCGGGCAGGCAGCCCGGCCAGGTCCTGCAGCACGTCGGGCAAGCCCCATGCGGTGTAGCCCGCGCGCGCCGCGTACACCATGCCGATGCGGTCCGCCTCGAACTCGGCATTCTTGTCGAGCCCGCGCGCCATCATTTCAGCGCCGTTGCCGATCAGGTTCTGCACCACCTGGTCGCTGCTTTTCGCCTTGCTGCCCGCCGCCTGCCCCAGTGCACCGATCAGGCTGGACTGCTTGAGCACCTTGAGGTGATGTCGCTGCGTGATGTGGGCAATCTCGTGCCCCAGCACTCCGGCCAGTTCGGCTTCGTTGTTCAGCCGCCGATACAGTCCCTTGGTCACGAACACGTAGCCGCCTGGCGCCGCAAAAGCGTTGATGTCTTCGGTATCGAGCACACCGAAGTGCCACGCCAGCCCCTTGCCGCCGCTTTGCAGCGCCACCCAGTTGCCGACCTGATTGACGTAGCGTTGCAGTTTGTCGTCGCGCACCAGCGGCACCGCACCCAGCAGGTCGCCCGACACCTGCTTGCCGATGCGGCTTTCCTGCTCGGGGGTGTAATCGCCGAACAGCGCAAAACCAAGCTGATTGACATCGATTTTCTGTTTGGCGGGCGACGTGGCCGTGCCGGGCTGCGTCGCCGGCTCGGCTTTGGGCGCCGGTTGGGAGGATTTGTTCAACTCCTGGTTCAAGCGCTCTTCCAGCGCCTTGCCGAGATCGAATCCATGCGCCGTCCCGCCCAGCGCCAGCATCGAAACCAGCAGTGCAATCGTCCGGGTTTTCATTTAATTGCCCTCCCATGTAGACGGCGAAGCCGGCACCTGCGCGGGCTTCGGCTCGACCAGCAGCGGCAGCTTGACTGCGACCAGCCCCGCCTGTCCGGCAAAGCTTTTGCCCTGCGCCGGTGTCATTGCCCATTTGTCCAGTCGGGCCAGTTCTTCCGCATTGAAGCTGGCCTTCTTCAAATCCTCCTCGTTCAGACCGCGCAGGCCTGCCACCGCCACGACCCGGCTCGGATCGGATTTCGTGGTCGCCGCGCCCACCACATCGCCGAGGCCGCTGCCGCCGAGGCCGCCGGCGCCGACGC
>JAGVGD010000087.1 GCA_020057245.1 Thiobacillus sp.
GCCTACCGGCAGGCGCCCGGCCTGGTGGCAGACGGCCGCGACATGGGCACGGTGATCTTCCCCGATGCGGTGGCCAAGGTTTTCCTCACCGCCAGCGCCGAGGCGCGCGCCGAAAGGCGATATAAGCAGTTGATCGGCAAGGGGAACTCTGCTAGTCTAACGGCCCTTGTTGCGGACATGCAGGCGCGTGATGCGCGTGATGCGGCCCGTTTGGTGGCTCCCCTGAAGCCGGCGCCGGATGCGCTGTTTCTCGATACCACCTCGATGGATGTCGAGTCGGCCGTGCAGGCCGTTCTGGATCACTACGCTTCATGTGATGCGCGAACAAGCTTTAAGTAAGATTTACCCCGTGTCAGTCCTGCGCCCGCAGGCTGGCGATGTGCAACTAACCCCGTCCTCACCGACGGACCAAGAAGGTTTTTAATGTCTACTGCTACCGCTTCTACCAACCTGGATTCCATGGACAACTTTGCCGCGATGTTCGAGGAATCCCTCGTCCATCAGGAAATGCGCCAGGGTGAAGTCATCACCGCTGAAATCGTCGGCATCGACGGCAACTTCGTGACGGTGAACGCCGGCCTCAAATCCGAGAGCCTGATTCCCCTCGAAGAATTCAAGAACGACCTCGGCGAAATCGAAGCCAAGATCGGCGACTTCGTGGCTGTTGCGATCGAATCGATCGAAGACGGCTTCGGCGCAACCAAGCTGTCGCGCGAGCGCGCCAAGAAACTGGCAGCCTGGCTGGATCTGGAAGTTGCGATGAACGAAGGCCGTATCGTCACCGGCATGGTGCAGGGCAAGGTCAAGGGCGGTTTGACGGTGCTGGTGGGTGGCCTGCGTGCCTTCCTGCCGGGTTCGCTGGTGGATACCCGTCCGGTCAAGGACACCACGCCGTTCGAATACAAGGAAATGGAATTCAAGGTCATCAAGCTTGACCGCAAGCGCAACAACGTCGTGGTGTCACGTCGTGCCGTGCTGGAAGAAACCATGGGCGCCGATCGCGAAGCGATGATGGAGAACCTGAAAGAAGGCTCCATCGTCAAGGGCGTGGTCAAGAACATCACCGACTACGGCGCATTCGTGGATCTGGGTGGCATCGACGGCCTGTTGCACATCACCGACATGGCCTGGCGCCGCGTCAAGCACCCGTCCGAAGTGGTCTCCGTCGGCATGGAACTCGAAGCCAAGATCCTGCGTTACGACACCGAGAAAAACCGCGTTTCGCTCGGCATCAAGCAGCTGGGCGACGATCCGTGGGTCGGCATCGCACGCCGCTACCCGCAGGGCACCCGCATGTTCGGTAAAGTGGCCAACCTCACCGACTACGGCGCATTCGTCGAAATCGAAGCCGGCATCGAAGGCCTGGTGCACGTCTCCGAAATGGACTGGACCAACAAGAACGTCAGCCCCAACAAGATCGTCCAGCTGGGCGATGAAGTCGAAGTCATGGTGCTCGACATCGACGAAGACAAGCGTCGCATCTCGCTGGGCATGAAGCAGTGCAAGTCGAACCCGTGGGAAGACTTCTCGATGAACTTCAAGAAGGGCGACAAGGTCAGCGGCGCGATCAAGTCGATCACCGACTTTGGCGTGTTCATCGGTCTGGCTGGCGGCATCGATGGTCTGGTTCACCTGTCCGACCTGTCCTGGAACACGCCCGGCGAAGAAGCTGTGCAGAACTTCCGCAAGGGTCAGGATGTAGAAGCCGTTGTGCTCGGTATCGACCTCGAGCGCGAGCGCATTTCGCTGGGCATCAAGCAGATCGAAGGCGATCCGCTGACCAGCTTCGCTTCCGGCAACGAGAAGGGCAGCATCGTCAAGGGCACCATCAAGACCGTCGAAGCAAAGGGCGCCACCGTGCAGCTGGACAGCGACATGGAAGGCTATCTGCGCGCATCCGAAGTTTCGCGTGACCGTGTCGAAGACATGCGCACCCACTACAAGGAAGGCGACGAAATCGAAGCCATGATCATCAACGTTGACCGCAAGAACCGCGTGATCAACCTGTCGATCAAGGCCAAGGACATGACCGAGCAGGAATCGGCCATGAAGAAAATGGCAGCTGACACTTCGGCCGCCGCCACGGGTTCGACCAACCTCGGCGCGCTGCTGAAAGCCAAGCTCGAAAACAAGAACGCCGAGTGATTTTTCTTAAAACAGGCGAGCATCCATGACCAAGTCCGAACTGATTGCTCAACTGGCGGCGCGGCATGCGCAATTTTCGGTTACGGATATCGAGATGGCGGTGAAAACGATCCTCGACGCGCTGGCTAAAAACCTGTCGCGCGGCGAGCGTATCGAAATCCGTGGTTTTGGCAGCTTCAGCCTGAGCTTCCGGCCTGCGCGTCTCGGGCGCAATCCCAAGTCGGGCGAGCGCGTACAGGTTCCGGCCAAGTACGTGCCGCACTTCAAGGCGGGCAAGGAGCTGCGTGACAGGGTGGATTTTCCACTTTGATACGTGCTGTTGCGTTCAGGTCAGCGGATGCAATCAAATCAGGCAGGTGAAAACGGCGCGCAAGCGCCGTTTTCTTTTGGCGCGTTCTTTTTGAAGCCCGGCCGGAAAGGTAGAATGGCGGGGACGACCGACACGCAACCATCCATGAAAAACATCACCCGATATCTGGGGCTGGCGCTCAAACTGCTCGTATTCCTGCTGGTATTGGGTTTTGCCCTGAAAAACAGCCACAGCATCCAGTTCAACGGCTATCTGGGTCAAGTCTGGCAAGCGCCGCTGATCGTCATGCTGGGGCTGGCGTTTGTGCTGGGTGTGCTGACCGGCGTGCTGGCCTTGCTGCCCAGTATTTTCCGCTTGCGGCGGGAAGCCGCCCGCAAGGGGCGGGAAAATGATCTGGATACCACCATCACGCAACCCGATATCCCCGTGGTGTAAACCCAATGGAATTTGAAATCTGGTGGCTGCTGGCCTTTCCCCTGTTTTTCGTATTGGGCTGGCTGGCTGCGCGGGTCGATATCAAGCAGGTGGTCACCGAATCCCGTGCACTGCCCAACTCGTATTTCCGTGGTCTGAACTTTCTGCTCAACGAGCAGCCGGACAAGGCGATCGAAGCCTTTCTCGAAGTCGTCAAACTCGAACCCGAAACCATCGACCTGCATTTTGCGCTCGGCGCATTGTTTCGCCGTCGTGGCGAACTGGACCGTGCCATCCGCATGCACGAAAACCTGCTGGAGCGCGAAGGCCTGGCGGAAGAGCAGCGTCTGCGCGCGCAGGGCGAACTCGGCCAGGACTATCTGAAGGCCGGCTTGCTCGATCGCGCCGAACAGGTGTTCGGCAAACTACTGGAAACGCCGCAGCATGGTTTGGCCCGCACCTATCTGCTGGAAATCTTCGTGCAGGAGAAGGACTGGCAAAAAGCCATCGACGCGGCGCGTGAACTGGAGAAGGACACCAGCAAACCGCTCAACGCCGACATCGCCCACTTTTACTGCGAACTGGCCTTGCTGGATGCCGCCCGCGGCCAGCCCGAAGCCGCGGCAGCCCATCTGCAGCAGGCGCTGGCGACCAACCGCCAGTCGGTACGCGCCAACCTGATGGCAGGCGACCTCGACGCGGCGGCCGGACAGCATGAGGCCGCGATTGCCGACTGGCGACTGGTCGAGACCCAGAGCACGGTCCACATGGCGCTGGTCGTCGAGCGCGTGCTGGGCAGCTACCGGCAATTGGGGCAGCTGCAGGAAGGCGTGCAATGGCTGCGCGCCCTGTACGCACGGCAACCCTCGCACGATGTATTCAGCGCGCTCTATCTGGCGGTTTCGGAAACGGAGGGCGCGACGGCCGCGACTCAGCTTGCGCGCGAGGAACTGCGCCGCAACCCCAGCTTGCGGACGCTGGACCGTCTGCTGGAAGCGCAACTGGTGAATGCCGAGCCGGGCGAGCGCGAATTGCTGCAGGTGGAAAAAAGCCTGGTAGCCGCGCACAGCCAGCGCATGATGCGCTACCAGTGCGACAGCTGCGGTTTCAAGGCCAAGCAGTTCTTTTGGCGTTGCCCGGCATGCGGCCGCTGGGACAGCTTCGACCCCGAACGGCACGAAGGGGAGAACTGAGATGGAAGATTCAAAATGCAAGTTTCAAAATGCAGATTTCAAGAGCAGGTAAGGCTGTGAATTCGACCAAGATCATAGTGGCGCTGGATTTTGCCGACGCGGCATCCGCGCTGAAGCTGGTGGACCGGCTCGACCCTGCGCTGTGCCGGCTCAAAGTCGGCAAGGAACTGTTCACGGTCGCCGGCCCGGACTTCGTGCGGGCGCTGGTTGCGCGCGGCTATGAGGTTTTTCTCGACCTCAAGTTTCACGACATTCCCAATACCGTTGCAGCGGCCTGCCGCGCGGCGGCCGGGCTGGGCGTGTGGATGCTCAACGTCCACGCTTCGGGCGGCTCGCGCATGATGACCGCCGCCCGCGAGGCGCTCGGAAACGGACCGCGGCCGTTGCTGATCGCCGTCACGGTGCTGACCAGCATGAGTGCCGAAGACCTGGGCGAAGTCGGCGTGGCCGCAGCCCCCGCCGATCAGGTGTTGCGTCTGGCGCGGCTTACACAACAATGCAAACTGGACGGCGTAGTCTGCTCCGCGCAGGAGGCAGCGATGCTGCGCAGCGAGCTGGGCGTCGATTTCCGCCTGGTGACGCCCGGCATCCGGCCGGCCGGCTGTGAGGCGGGCGACCAGCGTCGGGTCATGACGCCGCAGCAGGCCTTGAATGCAGGCGCCACCGATCTGGTGATCGGCCGCCCGATTACCGCTGCTGTCGACCCGCTGGTCGCCTTGCAGCAAATTCAATTCGAGTTACACAAGTCTGGGGAGACAGCGTGAAAATTACCGTCATTGGTACCGGGTATGTAGGTCTGGTCACCGGAACCTGCCTGGCAGAAGTCGGCAACGAGGTGTTGTGCCTCGATCTCGACGCGAAAAAGATCGACACGCTGAAAGCAGGCGGCATCCCCATTTACGAACCCGGGCTGCAGGACATGGTGCGCCGCAACGTCGCGGCAGGCCGCCTGTCCTTCACCACCGATATCGAAGAGTCGGTGGCCTACGGTGAAATCCAGTTCATCGCGGTTGGCACGCCGCCGGACGAAGACGGCTCGGCCGACCTGCAATACGTCGTCGCCGCGGCCCGCAACATCGGCCGCTACATGCAGGGCTACAAACTGGTCGTCGACAAATCCACCGTACCGGTCGGCACCGCCGACAAGGTGAAGGCCGCCCTGCAGGAAGAGTTGAGCAAGCGTGGCGTCGCGCTCGATTTCAACGTCGCTTCCAATCCCGAATTCCTCAAAGAGGGCGCGGCGGTGGACGATTTCATGAAACCCGACCTCATCGTGATCGGCACCGACAGCGAGCGCGCAACCGCCTTGCTGCGCCAGTTGTATGCGCCGTTCCAGCGCAATCACGACCGCCTCACCGTGATGGACGTGCGCAGCGCCGAACTCACCAAATACGCCGCCAACGCCATGCTGGCGACGCGCATTTCCTTCATGAACGAACTCGCCGTGCTGGCGGAAAAGCTTGGCGCCGACATCGAGCAGGTGCGCCATGGCATCGGTTCCGATCCGCGCATCGGCTATCACTTCCTGTACGCCGGCTGCGGCTACGGCGGCTCATGCTTCCCCAAGGACGTGCAGGCGCTGCGCCGCACCGGCCTGGAAAACGGCATCACGCTGCGCGTACTCGACGCGGTGGAAGAAGCCAACGAAGCGCAGAAGCAGGTGCTGGTCAACAAGCTGACTGCGCGTCTGGGCACCGATCTCAAGGGCAAGCGCTTCGCCATGTGGGGCCTTGCATTCAAGCCCAACACCGACGACATGCGCGAAGCGCCCAGCCGCAGCATGCTGGAAGCGCTGTGGGCGATGGGCGCGAGCGTGTCGGCCTACGATCCGGCGGCGATGGAGGAAACCCGCCGCATCTATGGCGACCGTATTGATAAAAACGGTGCAGACCTGCTGCTGGTCGACAGTCCGATGGATGCGCTGAAGGGCGCCGATGCGCTGTTGATCGTCACCGAATGGAAAGTATTCCGCAGCCCCAACTTCGACATCATGAAGTCCCTGCTCAAAAGCCCGCTGGTTTTCGACGGCCGCAACCTCTACGAGCCGCAAGCCATGCGGGACATGGGTTTCGACTACCTGCCGATCGGGCGGCAGTAATGGGCCGCGCGCTTGAACGGATACAGACATGACGGACACGAATCCCTACAAATCCATCGAAGACACGGTCGGCAACACGCCGCTGGTGCGCCTCAAGCGCATGCCAGGCCTCTCCAGCAACATCGTCCTCGTCAAGCTCGAAGGCAATAATCCGGCCGGCTCGGTGAAGGATCGCCCGGCCTTGTCGATGATCGATGCGGCGCAGGCGCGCGGCGACATCAAGCCCGGCGACACGCTGATCGAGGCCACCAGCGGCAACACCGGCATCGCACTGGCGATGGCGGCGGCGATGCGCGGCTACAAGATGATCCTGATCATGCCCGAGCACCTGTCGATCGAGCGGCGCCAGACCATGCGCGCCTTCGGCGCCGAACTGCAGCTGGTGAGCAAGGAAGCCGGCATGGAAGGCGCGCGCGATCTGGCGATTGCGATGGAAAAACAAGGCATCGGCAAAATCCTCGACCAGTTTTCCAACCCCGACAATCCGGAAGCGCACTACCGCACCACCGGGCCGGAAATCTGGCGCGATACCCAGGGCAAGATCACCCATTTCGTTTCCAGCATGGGCACCACCGGCACCATCATGGGCTGTTCACGCTATCTCAAGGAACAGAACCCCGATATCCAGATCGTCGGCGTGCAACCGAACGAGGGTGCGCAGATTCCCGGCATCCGCAAATGGCCGGACGAATACGTGCCAGCCATCTGCAATTACGAACGCGTCGACAGCATGATTTATGTCGGCCAGTACGACGCCGAAGAAACCACGCGGCGGATGGCGCGGGAAGAGGGCATCTTCGCCGGCATCTCGTCCGGCGGCGCGCTGTGGGCAGCCTTGAAACTGTCGAAGGAAGTCGAAAACGCGGTGATCGTCTCCATCGTCTGCGACCGCGGCGACCGCTATCTGTCGACCGGCGTCTTCCCGGCCTGATGGCCAAAGCCAAAACAATCTATACCTGCACCGAATGCGGCGGCCAGGCGCCCAAGTGGCAAGGCCAATGTCCGGCCTGCAACGCCTGGAACACCCTAGTTGAAACCATCGCCGAATCGACCAAGCCGCGTTTCGCCGGCTTGGCGGCGAGCAGCAAGGTGCAGCGGCTGCTCGACGTCGAAGCTTCGGAAGAATGCCGCATCGCCACCGATATTGGCGAACTCGACCGCGTGCTGGGTGGCGGCCTGGTGCCGGGCGGGGTGGTGCTGATCGGCGGCGATCCCGGCATCGGCAAATCGACCCTGTTGCTGCAGGCCCTGGCCGAGCTTTCCACGCGGATGAATGCCCTGTACGTGAGCGGAGAAGAATCCGCCCGGCAGGTCGCGTTGCGTGCGCGGCGGCTTTCCCTGCCTGAAGCGAATCTGCCAGTCCTGCCCGAAATCCGCCTCGAAGCCATTCTGGCGCACCTGGACGAGCTCAAGCCCGCCGTCGCGGTGATCGATTCGATTCAGACCGTCTATTCCGAAGCATTGACCTCCGCGCCGGGCTCGGTGGCGCAGGTGCGCGAGTGCGCGGCGCAACTGACGCGCTACGCCAAGCAAAGCGGCACCGCGATCATCCTGGTCGGCCACGTCACCAAGGAAGGCGCGATCGCCGGCCCGCGCGTGCTCGAACACATCGTCGACACCGTGCTGTATTTCGAGGGCGACACCGGTTCGAGTTTCCGCCTGGTGCGCGCGATCAAGAACCGCTTCGGCGCGGTCAACGAAATCGGCGTGTTCGCGATGACCGAAAAAGGCCTCAAGGGCGTCTCCAACCCTTCGGCCATTTTTCTGTCACGCCACGGCGAGCCGGTGCCCGGTTCCTGCGTGCTGGTCACCCAGGAAGGCACGCGGCCGCTGCTGGTCGAGATCCAGGCGCTGGTCGATGGCAGCCATGCACCCAACCCGCGCCGCTTGAGCGTGGGCCTGGAACAGAACCGGCTTGCCATGTTGCTCGCCGTACTGCATCGCCACGCCGGCATCGCGTGCTTCGATCAGGACGTGTTTGTCAACGCAGTGGGCGGCGTCAAGATCAGCGAGCCCGCCGCCGACCTCGCGGTGTTGGCGGCGATCGTGTCTTCGCTGCGCAGCCAGCCGCTGCCCGACAAGCTGGTGATGTTTGGTGAAGTGGGGCTGGCCGGAGAAATCCGCCCAGTGCAGCGGGGTCAGGAACGATTGAAGGAAGCCGCCAAGCTCGGCTTCACCCAGGCCATTGTGCCGGCCGCCAACCAGCCCAAGCAAAAGATTGCCGGGATGGAAATCCATGCGGTGCAGCGATTGGATGAAGCCCTGGGCTTGTTCAGAAATACTTGAACGCCTGTCCGCGCGGTGCGGAAGCGATAACTTGAATCAGGGCAGGTTGCGCGCGCGATTCACGTCCAGCGCGCAACTGAAGGGTGGGTTGTCTTTCATCGTCAGGGCAAGCGCGTAGGCTGTAGCGGGCCGCATATTGACCAGCACCATGTCGATGCCTGATATGCGGCACATGGATGCCAGGCTCTCCAGCCAGGCGTAATACAGATTGTCGATGACGGGCACGTTCTTGAGATCGTAGAGCAGGCGCCGCGCGCGCATCTGCTGCAGCGTTCCCGTCAGGGGAACAAGATAGGTATCCGGCTCTCCGGGATCCAGCGCCTCGGTCGGTTCCAGCAAGACATTGCCATCACCGATCGGCGTCAGGTGCATGCCCTGAAGAATGGCCATGAGTCAGCGCTCCGAATGGCGGTTAGCGACGTTGCACATCTGCGGCAAGGACCGTGATGCCCAGCAGGGAAAAGGCTTCCTTGAGTCCCTCCGACAGGGTTGCACGGGTCGATACCAGCGACAAATCGATGTTGAGACTGGTGATTGCGCGTGCGATTTCTGGACGGATACCGGTCAGAATGGCCTTGGCGCCCATCAGGCCGACTGCGCGGATCATCTGGATCAGGTGATGTGATACCTGCGAATCGATCGCCTGTACCCCCGTGACGTCAATTACCACAACCTTGGCGCGTTCCTTCTCGATCCGCTCGAGCATGTTTTCCATCACGGACATGGTGCGCGAGGAATCGAGCGTGCCGATGATGGGCAGGGTCAGCACGCCATCCCAGATTTCGGTGATCGGGGTCGAGGTGTGCTTGAGTTCTTCCTGCTGGGCCTGGATGGTGCGTTCTTTCTCGGCAAGATAGACGTGGAATACATCGAGAATGATGTCGTTGAATACCGAGGCGAGCAGCAGCAGGATTGCGCGCGTCTGCTGGAAATCGAGCGAACTGTCTACCTCAAGGTTATTGAGGAAGACATCCTGCATGAAGTGGATGAAGCGCACGAACTCTTCCATATTGCCGCCGCGGATCTGGATCTGCTGCGAGAAATTGCTGAAGAACTGGCGGAGCGCCTTGTGCTCGCTGCTGCGTCGGTCCACCTTCTCGCCAGCCTGCAGCAACAGGACGAACAGTTCGAGGAATTCGAGGCTGTAGTCGTTGATCTCATCAATGGTGAGCAGATTGCCCTGCCCAAAGATGCTCTGGCCGCGTTGCTCGATGTCCTGCGAGATCGTGGCAACCTTGGTCATCATCTGCTCGATCAGCAACTGGTTGGTGCTCTTTGTTGATTTAGCGATTCTTGCCACTTTCAGCTCCTTTATTCGGTGTTGACCGTATTACAAATATGGATTTGTCGTCGTTGTTGCGCGTTGCCACGTTGCCGAGCAATAACGCGATGAATTGAGGATGCAGGCGCCACAATCCGGGGAATGTGTTCAGATTCCAATTGCGGCGCAAACCGTCCGAGGCGGTGATGAAAAGCGCCTGCTTCGGGAACGGCAGTTCGACCATTTCGAACGAGCGGTGCTCGTGCCCCAGCACGCCCGGCGAGAAGTTGAGCACTTTGCGCTCACCGTTGCAGATCAGGAACGCGCTCATGTCGCCGACGCCGCATATGCGCAGCATGAGGGCGGTGAAATCGATCTCGCAGGCCATGGCAACGGCGCCGCGCCCACCGCGCAGCCGGTGTGAGAGGTTCAACAGGGTGCCGTCGAGCGGAGTGACGGAATCCAGGACATTCTCGGCCCCGACCAGACCCTCGGCCGCCTCCTTGCCATGTCCCAGGCCATCGGCATGCAGCCATTTGACCGAATCTATTGAAGGCTGCACGCAGATGCAGTCGCCGTTGTACACATCGTCCTGATAGGCGCGCAGGTGATGGCCGTATTGGAATGGATGCGATGGGGGTTTGTTTCCCACATAAAAACGTGACCACACGGCCGTGCCGTGCCAGGGCGAATCATGGGACAGTCCCGGCGGCAGGGTGTAAACCTCGTACTCGGCGGACATCCGCTGGATGGTGCCAAGCCCTTTTCCCATGGTGCCCGAAGTCGTGTAGCCATCCTTCATGGCGTCGGGCAGGTTCGATATGCCGGGGCCGTAGTCGAGTGCGAACAGGTCCAGTGCGGAAAATTCGCTGTTGCCGTATTCCCATATCTGCACCAGACCGTGCCCACCCGCGTACTTGAGCTGGTTGGAGATGATTTCATTGCACACCAGTTCGATCCGCTCCCGCACGGCATCCTTGAAGCCCATGCGGCGCGAAACCGCGCGCAGCTTCGAACGCAACAGCACCTGACTGCTATCGTCGCTGATGGCCTGATCGAGTAGTAGTCTGGTAATCATGAGTGTCCCGTTACGCCAGGTGTGATTTCGTCTTCAGTCGCAAACTGCCCGCGGCCGCGCCGCTTCGCCTCGTAGAGCGCGGCATCGGAGCGGGCCGCCAGCGTTTCGGTGCTGTCGTCGGCGCGGCACCGCGCGATGCCGATGCTCACCTTGCCGTCCATGCCTTGCAGCACTTTGGCGGCGATACGCGCAGCAATCTTGAGTTCGCAGAAAGTGATGGCGGCAAATTCGTCGCCGCCGATGCGGCAGAGTATGTCCACGTGCTCGCGCACTGAGCCGCGCATGGCATTCGCCATTTTCTTCAGGTATTCGTCGCCGTACTGATGGCCATGCGTGTCGTTGATCTGCTTGAAATAGTCGAGATCGAACATCATCAGGCACATCGATTCATTCTGTCGCTGGCTGCGCAACAGGGATTCGTGCAGGCGCTGGTCGTAGGCGCCGCGATTGTAAATTCCGGTGAGCGCATCGGTTTCGGCATGGCGAATTGAGGCTTCAAGCTCGTGCTTCCTCTTTTCCAGCACGGATTCCATTTCAGCCATCTGTGCGGCGGCATCGCGCATATAGCACTCAAGATCCTCGCTGATCTGACGATTGCGGCGCTTCAGCAGTTCGGGGTCGGCCGATTCACTGGCGAACCGCAGCTGTTCGGCCAGTTTGTCGATCTGGTGCGTAGCCGGCGTTACCGGCAGCATGCAGATGCCGAAATGCGCGTCGCCCCAATCCAGGAATATCGCACGATCCTGGATCATCAACTGCACATCGAGGCTTGTATTCGCCGACAGCGCCGTGGTTCGCAAGGTATCGAGCATCAGCACGACACGAACCGAGGCGGAAAATACATCGCCCCCCAGCACGTCTATTGCATCGATCACAAAACGGGCCAGCCGCTGTCGGTCGGGCTCGACGATCAGCGAAAGTGAAAGCAGCGGTCTTGCCGTGGTATCCAAAGGGGCCATGGCACACTAACGGTAACGTTTGCCTGAAGTTAAACCGGAATAGGGTGAAATTCCCTTATATTTCTGGAAATTGGCACGATTTGTGCGGACACGGTTCGGAAATCCAGCCATGTTCCATGCAAACAAACTGATGGGCTATCCGAAGCCCCATCCAATCAGACAGCATGCTGTGCTTTACGCTGCCGCATCTCTCCATTGAGGGGAAAGGGGCCGGGGAGGGGTGAACCCGTCTCCATGACGGTTGACGTCCTGAGCTTCCGAGACCCAGGGCTTCCGACCTGACCCAGAGCTTCCAGGTGGTTGATAGCCTCCCCCTTTGGAAAAGGGGGATTGAGGGGGATTTGAACTGTTGATCTTGGCGAGTTATTTGGTTGGTTTGCGGCTGGCTGGCCGGGGGTAGCCCGGCAGCTAGTCACTTTCTTTGTCAATGCGACAAAGAAAGTAACCAAAGAAAACGCACCCCGACATCCCCGAAACCCCGGAAACCGAGCCTGCCGGGTGGGCGGCAAAGAACTCGCCCCGCTTTTGTAATGTTGATTGATTTTTGTGAGCGGGGCTCAAACACCTTTGCCGCTGATCCACCCGTCAGGCTCGATTTCCGGCGGGGCTGAGAGGGGATGAAGGTCAAAACCAGGACGGTGGTGATGGGACGTTTGCGATTACTATTTGAGCTTCAGACAGCCGTTTCGGGAGCCAATTGTCAGACTGTAGCAAGAGTCAAGGCCTGACCCTCCGGCTCGTGTGGAGAAGCTGGCAGCGCAGAGGATATGCGTACCCTGCCGGTAGGAGCGAATCCTTCAGTGTGAAC
Source organism: Thiobacillus sp. (assembly GCA_020057245.1). Taxonomy (GTDB): domain Bacteria; phylum Pseudomonadota; class Gammaproteobacteria; order Burkholderiales; family Thiobacillaceae; genus Thiobacillus. The sequence continues at coordinate 12,553 of JAGVGD010000087.1, forward strand.
CGTGGTCTGTCCCCTGTTTTTTCTTTGTTTTGTTTGAATGCGCACTAACCCATCATTGAAGCGTTTTGCACTTTTGAAGCTGATGACATGAACACACTGTTTCATTACTGCGCTCCAACTACGTTTGTTTCAATGATTACCGGTAGATCCATGTGGTTATCTTCGTTGACGCTTTCCAATGACTCGATGGAAGGCAAGGTTATGGCAAACACGTTTAAGAGAATTTTTGAAAATGATTCCTTAGACAGGGAAACAGTAGCCCCATTAAAGGACTCTCTTGAAATACTAGAAGATTTGTTCGATGGGCTTGGTTTTTGTCTTTCCGAGAAAGGTGATTTGCTCAGCCAGTGGCGTGGATATGCGGTTGATGGTCAAGGGTTCAGCATAGGATTTTCTAAGGAGTACTTGGAGCTACTTTCTGGGCAGCGTGAGCCGAATGAGCCGGGATTTACCCTTCACAAGGTGATCTACGATCCATTGGAGCAAGAAAGCGCGTTGATGCCTGCATACAATGAGTTCAAGTCTGAAATCATTTCAGGAAAACTGAAATTTCCACACCCTCCTGGGCTGCTTAGTCTAGGTGATCCGGAGGCTGAGGTGCGTTATGAGCAGGAGAAGAAGAGATACTTCGAGACTCTTAAAGCTGCCACCTTCAAGATGTTCGGGGCTATACATAATCTGTATAGGCTAAAAAATGAGGCCTTCTCAGAAGAAGCAGAGTGGCGCCTTATCTCGTTTTTAACAAAGGGATCAGGTGACCAATGTCTGTATAGGGCGTCAGCTAACCGCCTAATTCCTTACCGCTCTTTTGTTTTGAAGGCGCTTGCTGTTCCAGCAATCAGGGAAGTCATAATTGGGCCAAAGAACACCACACCTGAGTTCGTGGTAGAAAAAATGCTTGAGCAGCATGGTTTCCCTAGAGTAAAGGTTAGGCGCTCCTTGGCAACATACAGATAGTGCTGTCGAGCATTACTTCTCTATGCATCTGTTCACGTCCCTATTGAGTTGAGCCGTCAGCTCCAGCACCCTAGATTTGAGCGTCGTTCCCGAACTGCTCAAAGCCTAGCCCATCACCTGCCCATGCTCCCGCGTGTCGTGGAACGCCACCTTGGGCCAGCGTTCCTGCGCCAGCGTCAGGTTCACCCGGGTGTCGGCCAGATACACCAGATTGCCGTCCACGTCTTTCGCCAGTTTGAGTGAATTGGCCTTGGTGAACTCGGCCAGATGCGCGGCGTCGGGGCAGGTGACCCAGCGCGCGGTGTAGATGCCAGCGTTCTCGAAGCTGGCATCGACGCCGTATTCGGTACGCAGACGATGGGCAACAACTTCGAACTGCAGCTGGCCGACCGCGCCGATCAGCAGGGTGTTGTCGACGAAGGGCTCGAATACCTGCACCGCGCCTTCTTCGCCCAGTTCCAGCAAGCCCTTGTTCAGCTGTTTGGCGCGTAGCGGATCGCGCAGGCGCGGGCGGCTGAACAGTTCGGGTGCGAAATAGGGGATGCCTTTGTATTGCAGCGCCTCGCCTTCGGTGAGGGTGTCGCCGATATGCAGCTGGCCGTGGTTGTGGATGCCGATGATGTCGCCCGCCACCGCGTCTTCCATGCGGGTGCGCTCGTTGGCCATGAAGACCACGGCGTTGGCGATTTTCATTTCCTTGCCGGTGCGGCGGTGGCGCACTTTCATGTTGGGGGTGTAGCGGCCCGAGCAGACGCGGAAGAAGGCGATGCGGTCGCGGTGCTGCGGGTCCATGTTGGCCTGGATCTTGAACACGAAGCCGGTGAATTTGGGTTCGGTGGGCTCGACCGTGCGCTCGATCTCCTCGCGCGGCTGCGGCGGCGGCGACCAGTCGGCCAGCGCGCGCAGCACTTCGCGCACGCCGAAGTTATTGATCCCCGAGCCGAAAAACACCGGAGACTGTTTGCCTGTCAGGAAAGCGTCGAGCTCGAAGCCGACGCCGGCGCCGCGCACCAGTTCGATTTCCGACAACAGGGTGTCGGCTTCGAGCGGGAAGCGTTCGCGCAGCGCGGCGTCACCCAACCCCTGCAGCGATTCGAACTGCTGGTCGGCATTTTCCTCGCCCGCCTTGAAGCGCAGGATTTCGTCGTTGATCAGGTGGTACACCCCGTGAAAGCGCTTGCCCATGCCGATCGGCCAGGTCACCGGGGCGCACTGGATTTTCAGGATCGATTCGATCTCGTCCAGCAATTCCAGCGGATCGCGCACCTCGCGGTCCATCTTGTTGATGAAGGTGATGATCGGCGTGTCGCGCAGGCGGCAGACTTCCAGCAGCTTGATGGTCTGTTCTTCCACGCCCTTGGCGGCGTCGACCACCATGATCGCGGCGTCCACCGCGGTCAGCACGCGGTAGGTGTCTTCCGAAAAGTCCTTGTGGCCCGGGGTGTCGAGCAGGTTGAACACGCAGTCGCCGTGGGAAAACTGCATCACCGAACTGGCGACTGAAATGCCGCGCTCGCGCTCCACTTCCATCCAGTCCGAGGTGGCGAACTTGCCGCTTTTCTTGGCCTTGACCGTGCCGGCCATTTGAATGGCGCCGCCGAACAGCAGGAGCTTTTCGGTCAGCGTGGTTTTACCGGCGTCGGGGTGGGAGATGATCGCGAAGGTGCGGCGTTTTTTGACGTCGCGCGCCAAAGGCGAATCGCCGGTTGTGGTCGGCGTGGTAACGGTGGATTCCATCGGGGGGTCAAGCGGATACGAAGCAGGGGCGCAATTTTAAGCTATTTCCTGCTGTCGGATAAATTGCACGACTACCGCACCGTGTCGTGTTGTCGCGGGTGACTACCGGTAAAATTGCAGCGATGAAATTGCTCGTGATCGATACTTCCACCGAATGGTGCTCGGCTGCGCTGTGGCTGGATGGCCGCATCCTTGCCCGCCGGGTGCTGGCCGAACAGCAGCACAGCAGCCTGTTGCTGCCGATGGTGGACGAACTGCTGCGCGAATCGGCAACGCCCCTGGTCCAGCTCGATGGCATCGGCTACGGCGCGGGGCCGGGTTCGTTCACCGGCTTGCGGATTGCCTGTGCGGTGACCCAGGGCCTGGCGCTGGGCGCCGACCTGCCGGTGGTCGGCGTCTCCACGCTGGAGTCCATCGCCGAACAAACTGGCGCTGAACGCGTGCTGGCCGTGCTCGATGCACGCATGGCCGAGGTCTACTGGGCTGCGTATCAGCGAAACGGAAACCACTGGCAGTGCGTGAGCGAGCCTGCGCTGGCCCTGCCCGAGTCGGTGAGCGTGCCGGAAGGCGGCGAGTGGGTGGGCGCAGGCAATGGTTTCATCGCCTTGGGTGCTGTGTTGCGTCCGCGGCTGGCGGCGCACCTTACCCGTATCGACGACAGCCTGATGCCCGATGCCGCCGCGATGGCGGGGCTGGCCGCCCGTGCATTCGAGCGCGGCGAAGGCATGGACGCCGCGCTGGCCGCGCCGATTTATCTGCGCGACAAGGTGGCATTGACCATCGACGAACGCCGGGTGAAACGAAGCGCATGAGTCACGTACCCCTCAGCGAAACCCGCGTCATGGCACATGCCCTGCGCACCATGACCACGGCCGACCTGCCGCTCATTCACCCGATCGAGCTGGCGAGTTACGACCATCCGTGGAGCATCGGCAATTTTGCCGACTCGCTCGACGCCGGCTACAGCATGTGGGTGCTCGAAGCTGGCGGCGACGTCATGGGGTATTACGCCATGATGGCAGCGGCGGGCGAGGCGCATTTGCTCAATCTCACCATCGCGCCCGACTGGCGGCGCCACGGCCTGGGGCGCGATCTGCTCGCGCATTGCCTGGCGCGCGCCTGCGAACAGCAGGCCGGAAGCGTGTTTCTGGAAGTGCGCACCTCCAACATTGCCGCCATCAGCCTGTATCACAGCAGCGGCTTTGTCGACCTGGCTGTGCGGCGCGCCTATTACCCCGCAGGCGCCGGCCGCGAAGATGCGCTCATCATGAAAAAGGATCTGGCATGCTGAGCCAGGACGACGTATTTACCGAACTGGGCATCGGTCCCGTTTGGCGGCTGCGCGAAGCGCCTTCCTCAACACCGCTTACCGCTCCCTGCTCACCGTTCACCACCTGGGACACCCTCGCCGAAGCCGTCGCCCACTGCACCGCCTGCAAGCTGCATCAAACCCGCACTCAGGGCGTGCTCGGCGTGGGCGACCGCCATGCCGACTGGCTGATCATTGGCGAGGCGCCCGGCGCCGACGAAGACGCTCAGGGCGAGCCCTTCGTCGGCCAGGCGGGCAAGCTGCTCGACGCCATGCTGGCGGCCATCGGCCTGCAGCGCGGCAACAATGTCTACATCACCAACGTGCTGAAATCCCGTCCGCCCGGAAATCGCGATCCCGCGCCCGATGAAATCGCCGCGTGCCGCCCTTATCTGCTGGCGCAGATCGAACTCATCCAGCCCAAGCTCATCCTGGTGCTGGGCCGGGTCGCCGCGCAAAGCCTGCTCGACACCCAGGAGACGGTCGGCCGCCTGCGTGGACGCGTGCACGCGTTCCAGAATGTGCCGCTGGTGGTGACGTATCATCCCGCCTACCTGCTGCGCAGCCTGCCCGACAAGGCGCGGGCGTGGGAGGATCTGTGCCTCGCGCGACGGACGTACGCTTCCCTGACCCCTGAATCCTGACCCCTGAAACCTGCAATGAAACTTCTGCATTCCGCTTTACGCTTCCGCGTCAATTATTTTTCCGACCTCGGCCGCCATCAGGTGGTGGTGTGGATGCCGGCCGACACGCCGCCGGTCGACGCCCAGGTCGATGTCGGTCCGAAGATCGAGTTCGACGTGCCGCTGCAGGCCTTCCGCAGCGAGATTGCCCCGTTGCGGGTGGGGCGCTTCTATCCGTCGCAGCTGCTGCATTCCGACGATGCGCCGGGGCCGATGTTTCGCGTGATGAAGATCAATGGCGATCACTTTTCTGCCAATTTCAGCCACCCGCTGCAGGGCCGCATTTTCAGCATCGACAGCGGCAAGAGCGATGTCGGCACCGAACCCGTGGGCCAGGTCGGGCAATTGCTCGAATGGAGCGGCATGGAAACGCAGATGCTGACGCCGACCGAGTTTGGCGGGCCGGACGCCTATACCCGCGAAGATGAAACCCCCGATTCGGATTTCTATGCCCAGCCGCGCAAGCTCATCCACGTCGATGCCGTGTGCGCGCGCCGCATCCAGGCGCTGTACCGCACGGTGCTGCCGGAAAACGCCCGCGTACTCGACCTGATGGCGGGCTGGCGCTCGCACTTGCCCGATACCGTGCAGTCCGCCGTGGGGCTCGGCTTGAATGCGGAAGAACTGGCGGACAACCCGCAGCTGGGCGAGCGCATCGTGCACGATCTCAACACCGATCCCAAACTGCCATTCGCCGACGCCAGTTTCGATGCGGTGGTGTGCACGGTGTCGTTCGAGTATCTAACCCAGCCGGAAAAAATCGTCGCCGAAGCGAAGCGCGTGCTGAAGCCCGGCGGCATGTTCGTTGTCACACTGTCGAACCGGAATTTTCCGCCCAAAGTCATTAAACTGTGGACGCAGTTGCACCCGATGGAACGCATGGCCTGGGTGGGCATGCTGATCAAGAACGCCGGTTTCAAGAAAGTGGAAACGTATCTGGAGCGCGGCTTGAAGCGCCCCAAGGACGATCGTTACGCGGACCGCCTGAGCGAATCCGACCCCCTGTTCGCCACCTGGGGCGTGGCACCCTGACCGAGGAATACATCATGTTGAAATGGCTGTGGGTTTCTTTTATGGCGCTGGCCTTGTCCGGCTGTGGCTACAACACGTTTCAGACCACCGACGAGGAGGTCAAGGCCGCTTGGGCCGAAGTGCTGAACCAGTATCAGCGCCGCGCCGATCTGGTGCCGAACCTGGTCAATGTGGTGAAAGGCTACGCCGCGCACGAGAAAGACGTGTTCACCGAGGTGACCGCGGCGCGCGCCCGCGTCGGTTCGATGCAGGCGACGCCCGAGCTGATCAACGACGAGGCGGCATTCCAGAAATTCATCGCCGCGCAGGGCGAAATGACCGGTGCGCTGTCGCGCCTGATGCTGGTGGCGGAGAACTACCCGCAACTCAAGGCCGACGGCCTGTTCCGCGATCTGCAGGCGCAGCTCGAAGGCACCGAGAATCGCATCACCGTCGCGCGCAACCGCTATATCGATACGGTGAAGGTCTACAACGTCGCGGTGCGTTCGTTCCCGTCCAACCTGACCGCAATGCTGTTTGGCTACAAGACCAAGCCGAGCTTCACGGTGGAGAACGAAAAAGCCATCGCTGTCCCGCCGAAAGTCGATTTCGGCGCACCCGCGCCTGCATCCGCGCCAGCTGCTCCGGCCAGTGGCGGCACGGCGGCTACGCCAGCTCCCGCTTATTGAGCGACGAATGACCCGGCCGCTGCCGATACGCTTCGCGTTCGGCTTCCTGTTCTTCTGGCTTGCGCTGTCCGCCTGGGCCCAGGTGGCGGTGCCGGATTTGTCGCGCCGGGTCACCGACCTGACCGCCACGCTTTCCACGCAGCAAATCGCCGAACTCGATACCCAGCTTGCCGCACTCGAAGCCAGAAAAGGCAGCCAGATTGCCGTGCTGATTGTGCCTACGCTGGATGGCGAGGACATCGCGCAATTCGGCATCCGGGTGGCCGACAAATGGAAAATCGGCCGCACCAAAGTGGACGATGGCGTGATCCTGATCGTCGCCAAGAATGACCGCAAGCTGCGCATCGAAGTCGGCTACGGACTGGAAGGCGCGATTCCCGACGCGATCGCCAAGCGGGTAATCGCCGAAACCATCACGCCGTATTTCAAGGCGGGCGATTATTCCGGCGGCATCGCAGCGGGGGTCGGGCAACTCATCAAACTCATCGACGGCGAACCGCTCCCCGCGCCGGTCCGCACAAGCCAGACGGACAATTCGCTCGAAAACCTGTTGCCCTTCATGGTCATGGGTTTTGTTGTCGGCAGCTTTCTGGCACCCATGTTGGGGCGTGGCGCGGCCAGCGGCGTGGCCGGACTGGGTACCGCAGGTCTGGCCTGGATGACCTCGGGCGTCCTGTTTTCGTCCCTGCTGATGGGCGGCGGGGTGTTGCTCGCCGTGCTGCTGATGGGCGCGATGGGGCGTGGCGGTGGCTGGGGGAGCGGTGGCTTTGGTGGGGGCGGCTTCGGCGGAGGCGGGGGCGGGGGCGGTTCGTGGGGCGGTGGCGGTGGTGGTTTTGGCGGCGGAGGCGCATCAGGCTCATGGTAAATCTCGGTCGCTGCTTCAAGCATCTGTTCATGCCGCCGTGGGCGTGGCGACGCGCGTTTCCGCACGCCACGCTGGATGCGATCGAGGCGGCGATTCACCAATCCGAAAGCCGCCACAACGGCGAAATCCGCTTTGCCATCGAAACCAGTCTCGCGCCTGCCCAGGTGTGGCGCGGCATGAGCGGCCGCGCACGCGCCATCGAAGTGTTTTCCAACCTGCGCGTGTGGGACACCGAACACAACAGCGGCGTGCTGATTTATCTGCTGCTGGCCGACCACGATATTGAAATCGTCGCCGATCGCGGCATTGCTGCACAAGTTGAACAGTCAGCCTGGGAGGCCGTGGCTCAGGCGATGGAAGCTGCGTTCCGTCAAGGCGATTTCGAGCGCGGTGCACTCACCGGCATCGAACAGGTGAGTGCACTGCTGGCGGTGCATGTGCCGCCGCAGGACAGAAATCCAAACGAACTGGCCAACCGGCCAGTGATCATCAGGAGTTGAAATGCAGGCTTATGTGGTGTGGTGGATTCTGGCAGCCGTGCTGGTGGGGGTGGAACTCACCAGCGGCACGTTTTATCTGCTGGTGTATGGCGCTGCGGCCGCAGTGGCGGGCATCGCCGCCTGGCTCGGCGCCGGGCTGGTGCTGCAGCTGCTGACCGCGGCAGTGATCGCCGTCGCCGGCACGCTGGCCCTGCGCCACTGGAAACGCAGCACGGCGCATCCCGAAAGCACCGTGGAGGACATGGATATCGGCCAGCCGGTGATACTCGATGCCTGGCAGGACGGTCGCGGCCAGGTCAAATATCGCGGTGCGTTGTGGGATGCCGAGGCCGAATCGGCCAGCGTCGACAGTGCGCGGCCGCTGGTGATTCGTGCAGTCAAGGGCAACACGCTGGTTCTCGGAAATTAATCAAAAGGGGTTGGAAACATGGATGTCGTCGCACTGGTTTTTCTCATCGTCATCGCCATCGTCGTCGCCAAGGGCGTGCGCGTGGTGCCGCAGCAAAATGCCTGGGTGGTCGAACGCCTCGGAAAATTCCACGCCGTGCTCGCGCCCGGCCTCAATCTGGTCATCCCCTTCATCGACAGCGTGGCCTACAAGCATTTGCTGAAGGAAATCCCGCTCGACGTGCCGAGCCAGATTTGCATCACGCGCGACAACACCCAGCTGTCGGTCGACGGCATTCTGTATTTTCAGGTCACCGATCCCAAAATGGCGTCTTACGGTGCAAGCGACTACATCTCGGCGATTTCACAACTGGCACAAACCACCCTGCGTTCGATGATCGGCAAGATGGAAATGGACCGCACCTTTGAAGAGCGCGATCACATCAACCGCGGCGTGGTGATGGCGTTGAACGAAGCCTCCACCAACTGGGGCGTCAAAGTGCTGCGCTACGAAATCAAGGACCTGACGCCGCCGAAAGACATCCTGCACGCCATGCAACGGCAGATCACCGCCGAGCGCGAAAAGCGCGCGCTCATTGCCTCATCCGAAGGTCGCATGCAGGAGCAGATCAACATCGCTACCGGTGCGCGCAATGCGGCGATCCAGGAATCCGAAGGCGAGATGCAGGCCGCGATCAACGTCGCCCAGGGCGAAGCCGAAGCGATCAAGGCCATTGCCGCCGCCAACGCCGAAGCCATCGCCCGCGTCGCGCGTGCCGTCGAATTGCCCGGCGGCATGCAGGCGGTGAATTTGAAGGTGGCGGAGAAATACGTCGAGGCTTTTGCCGGGATCGCAAAAACCAGCAACACCCTGATCGTGCCGTCGAACATGGCGGATATCAGCACCCTGATTGCTGGGGCGATGAGTGTGGTGAAGGCGCAGACGCCCTGAGAACCTTCTGGAAATCGTGCCTGACCTTGGGATTCCACACAGGCGAAATACACTTCGCGCCTCAAAGACTAAAGCGTGGAAGGTGGGTAGTTCCAGGCGGTGATGCGCTAACATTCAGCCATGCCAAACATTTTTCAGCTTGAGGGGTATCACTTCTTCTTTTTCTCCAACGAAGGCAACCCCCGTGAGCCCGTTCATGTGCATATTCGCAAAGACGGTCATCGCGCAAAATTCTGGCTTTACCCTGTTTGTTTGGCGAACAATCAGGGGTATACCGGCAAGGAGCTGAACAAACTGGCGCAGATCGTGGAAGCACACAAAGATGAGATTGAAAGGGCATGGCATGAACATTTCGGCAGTTGAATTGAGTTTTGATGAATCCATGATGTGGGTCGATTTATCAGATGGCCGCAAACTCGGCGTACCGCTGGCCTACTTCCCCCGTCTGTTGCGCGCCACGCCGGAGCAGCGCCTGGAATACGAAATGTCAGGCAACGGCACGGGCCTGCATTGGGACGCGCTGGATGAAGACATCAACGTGGAAGGTTTGTTGATGGGGGTAGGCGACCAGACGCAGGGTCACTCGCTGGCAGCTTGAAAGCGTTTGTTTTCGTAATATTCGCACCCAAGACTTCCAACTCTGGAAATTCAACTCGAACCTGAAACATTGGATTGTCTTTAAATTCAAATGAAAATGTGTTCACACAAGATTTGACTTGCCTCCGGGCTTTTGTGACCCCGGATTTTTGATAATGGCCGAATTCAATGCGTGACTCAGACGGAGTGCGGACGATGGCTGTTTGGGTTTGGCGGCACAAGTGAGGATTCGGCGATTCCCTTGGGAATCGCCGATTTTCTTGTTGCCGCTGGTTCTCGCCTAGAATCCTGCCATTGCCGTGTTTCCCACTCTGCGCTTGCGACTCCGTCTTCTTCCCTACTTATTTCCATTCATGATCGGACTGGCGTCGGCCTCTGCGCACGCGCTGGTTGTGCAGGTGGATGCGCCCAAAGAGTTGAAACCGATGCTGGAGCAGTATCTGGAAACGGCGCGGGCGGTGCGCTTGGGCGAGGCGCTGACGGATGAGGAGTTGCTGCGCCTGCAGCAGACAAGCCTGGAAACGGCGCATGAACTCCTGGCGACCGAGGGTTATTTTTCGCCGCAAATCCGTTCAACGATAGAGGGGACGGGCACGAATCAGCTGGTGCGCTATACGGTGGTCGCGGGGCCGCGCACCCTGGTGGAGGCGGTCGACATCCGTTTCTCGGGCAGGCTGGTCGAGACGCCGCAGGCGGATGCGGGCAAGGACACGCTGGAAGCGCGCAACAAGCGTCTGCGCACGCGGATCCTCGACAACTTTGCGCTGAAGCCGGGGATGCCGTTTCGCCAGGCAGACTGGGATGCGGCCAAGAATACGGCGTTGCGGCCCTTGTTGAACAGCACCTATCAGGCAGCGCGTCTGGCCAGCAGCGAGGCGAAGGTCGACCCGGCGGTGCAGCGCGCGCGCTTGTCCCTCGTCATCGACAGCGGCCCGGCATTTTTCTATGGGCCGCTGCAGATCAGCGGCAACGCACGTTATCCGGCCAGCGTGATCGAGGCGCTCAATCCGGCTGTGACGGGCGAGCCGGTGCGCCAGCAGCAGATGCAGGATTACCAGCAGGCGCTGGATGCCACCGGTTATTTTTCGCAGGTGATTGTGCAGGTGAATCCCGATCCGGCCATGGCCGCGGCCGCGCCGATCCAGGTGACGGTGATCGAGCGCAAGGAACAGCAGGTGAGTTTTGGCGTGGGCTACAGCACCGATACGGGCGCACGGGTGCAGACCACGTATCTGCACCGCGATATTTTCGGCGCGGGCGAGCGCCTGAAGCTGGTGCTCAAGCTGGAGCACCTGGAAAGCTCGGCGCTGGCCGAACTGGCCTGGCCGCGTACGGCAAGGGGTTACGAAAACCGCGCCTCCCTGTCGTTCCTGCAGGAAGAAATCGAGGGTCAGGACACCGACAGCTGGAAAACGGTGATCAGCCGCAACCGCAAGCGCGACCGCGTCGATGCCACGCTTTCTCTGCAGTACCAGTTCGAAAACCAGACGGTGGACAGCTTGCCCACCGCGCAGAACGAGGCGCTCAGCCTCGGCTATGTCTGGACGCACCGTACCGACGGGCGGGCGTTCTACCCGGTGCGCGGTCACATCACCAATCTGCAGGCCGGCGTGGCATCGGAGAATCTGCTGTCGAAAACCAGCTTTGTTCGTCTGTATGGCCGCCATACCGAATTTTTCAGGCTGGGCGACAAGGGCCGTCTGCTGCTGCGCGGCGAACTGGGCGCGGTGATGGCGGATCATCTCGAAGGCATTCCGACCGACTTCCTGTTTCGTGCCGGCGGTGAAAACTCGGTGCGCGGCTACAAACACGAAAGCCTCGGCCTGAATGTGGCCGGCGCGGTGCAGTCGGTGCGCAATCTGGCCACCGCCAGCATCGAATACAACTATTTCTTCACCCCCACCTGGGGCGCCGCGCTGTTTGTCGATGCCGGCGATGCAGCCGACAGTGTCGACGAACTGTCTCCGGCGGTGGGCGCGGGCGTGGGCGTGCGCTACAAATCGCCGATCGGTCCGATCAATGTCGACCTCGCCTACGGCGAGGAAACCGAAGAGTTCCAGGTGCATTTCCAGCTGGGGGTGGCATTTTGAAGCGCCTGCTGTGGACAGGGCTTGCGGGCATGGCGCTGCTGCTGGTGCTGCTCGGCGGGCTGGCCTGGCTGACCGCGACAGCAGACGGCTTTCGCTGGCTGACCCGCCAAGCCTCCAACCTGAGCCAGGGCACGCTCAGGATCGAAGGCGTCGAAGGACATTTGCTGACGCCGCAGCTGGGCGTGCGCTATCTGGAATTCAGCAGTGAAACCACGCGCATCCGCGCCGAGCATGTCCGTCTGGAATGGCAGGCACGCGCGCTGCTGCAGCGCCGCCTGGACATCCGCCAGCTCACCGCGCAGCGGCTCGAAGTGACGACCCTGAAGCCCAGCGCCGAGCCCGCCACCTTGCCGACCAGCCTGCGGGTGCCGTTCGGCCTGGAGCTGGGTCCGGCACGGGTGGATCTGGCGCGGCTCGACATCCGCGAGGCGGACCAGACCATCAGCCTGACGGATATTCGCCTGAGCGTGGACGGGCGGAACCAGCGCTGGCAGGTGCAACTCGATTCGCTGGTGTCGCCGTGGGCGAGCGTGCGCGGGCAGGCGGGCATCGCCAAGGATGCGCCGTTCGCGCTCAGCGGAAATCTCGCTGCCGACACTATTGAGCCGCTGCCGGTCAGCGCCGCGCTCAATCTGGGCGGACGCCTCGAAGCCATTCAATTCCATTTGAGCGCGCAGACGACCGGCAGCCCCGAAATCCCGGCACCGCGCGAGCTGAGCCTGCTGGCACAGGGGGAGATCGCGCCGTTTGCCGAGCTGCTGCTGCCGCAATTGCTGCTGGCGGGGCAGGGCATCGATCCGGCACAGTGGGTAGAAGGCGCACCGAGCGCCCGTCTGGCGTTCTCCGGCATCTTCCAGCAGTTGCCGGGCAAGCGTCTGCTCGGCACTTTCAGCCTGGAAAACGCGCTGGCGGGCAAACTCGACAGCAGGCGCATGCCGCTGGTCGGCTTGAGCGGTGCGGTGCTGGGCGATGCCCGCAGCGCCGACTTCAGCATGCTGGAAATCGATCTCGGCGCAGCCGGCCTGCTGGGCGGCGAGGGGCAGTGGCGCGACGGCCGTTTTGCCCTGAACCTGAACAGCGACCGCCTGAATCTGGCGGGCCTGCACAGCAGCCTGTATGTCAGCCAAATCCGCACCGCGTTGAAGCTGTCGGGCAATGCTGAGCGCCAGCGCCTGCTCGCCGATGTCGACGGGAACTATGGCAAGGGCCAGTTCGTGCTGACCCACGACGCCGACACGCTGGCGCTGCAGGCGCTGGATCTGAGCGGCAAGCATGGCGGCAAATTGTCGGGGCAGGGCAGTGTGCAGTTGAGCGGCAAGCAGGCCTTTGCTGCGAAATTCGATCTGGCACGAATCAACCCGGCGCGTTTCGGCGCCTTTCCGCAAGCACGGCTCAATGCGCGGGGGCAGGCCAGCGGCGCACTCAAACCGGGCTTCAGTATCAAGGCCGGCTTCGAGCTGCCGCCGGGCGAACTGGAAGGCCATCCGGTGGCGGGCAAGGGACGGGTGAATTTTGCCGGCGGCCGCCTGTTCGACACCGAGGTGGACGTCAATCTGGCGGGCAACACCGTGCAGCTGCGTGGCGATTACGCGCCATCCAAGGTGCAGGCGAACTGGCGGATCCACGCACCCGCGCTGGAGCGGCTGGCGCGCCTGGGCACGCGTTACCTGGGCTTTGATCTGGCCGGCCAGCTGGACAGCGAAGGCAGCGTATCGGGCAGCGTCGCGCGCCCGCAGATCAAAATGCAGGCAAACGCGCGTGGCTTGCGCTTGCCGGGCGGCGTGGCGGCCGACAGCCTGAACCTGCAGCTCGACATGCAGGCCACGGCGGCCGGCGCCTTCAACTGCAAATTGACGGGGCAGGGCTTGGCGCTGGGCGAACAGCGCATTTCGTCTGTCCGGCTCGACGTGCAGGGGCGGCGCAGCGCCCATAGGATCGAACTCGATGCGCGCCTGCCTGAATGGCATCTCACGGCGCAGGCGCAAGGCGGGCTCGACGACAAGCGGGTGTGGCGCGGCCGCCTGCTGCAGGCCGAGCTCGAC
>JAGVGD010000165.1 GCA_020057245.1 Thiobacillus sp.
ACCCATCTGCTGCACGCGCTCTCCCGCCACGGCCGGCCGGGCGCACTGGTCTACATCAGCACCAGCGGCGTTTACGGCGATTGCGGCGGCGACTGGGTGAGCGAGACGCGCGAAGTGGCGCCGGTCAACGGCCGCGCGGTGCGGCGGGTCGATGCCGAACGCCAGCTGCGCCGCTGGGGCGAAAAGCTTGGCGTACAGATCAGCATCCTGCGCGCGCCCGGTATTTACGCCGCCGACCGCCTGCCGCTGGAACGTATCAAGCGCGGCACCCCGGCGCTGGTAGCAAAGGACGACAGCTACACCAATCACATTCACGCCGATGACCTGGCGCGGCTGGCGTGGGCGGCGCTGTTTCGCGGCCGTTCGCAGCGCATTTACCACGCGGTCGACGCGCATCCGCTGAAAATGGGCGACTGGTTCGACAGTTGCGCCGATGCGTTTGGTTTGCCGCGCCCGCCGCGGGTGAACCGTGGCGAAGCCGAAAAAGTCCTGTCGGAAGCACTGCTGTCGTTTTTGCGCGAGTCGCGCCAGTTGTCGAACACGCGCACCACGCGCGAATTGCGGCTTAAATACCGCTATCCGACTTCGGACGATCTGCTGCGCGAACTCAAGCCTGCGCCTGCAGAAACCCTGCCGCCCGGACAGATCGCGCTGTTTTAAACCGATTGCTCAGACCAGCGCCTGCTGGGCAATCACCGCCGGCAAGCGCTTGGGCGACTGGATGCGCAGCTGCTTGTTCACGTTCATGCGCCCGAAGACGACTTCGATGTCGCCCGTGGCCACGCCGAACTCACCCGCCAGAAAACGCACCATGTGATCGGTGGCCCGTCCCGCGCGGGGCGCTGCGGTGACGCTGACCTTGAGCTGGTGGCCGTAGGGTTTGCCGATCGCATCCTGCCCGGCGCTGGGCTTGCCGAGGATGTTGAGCACCAGGATGTCGCCTTCCCAGAAATAGAACGGCTGTTCCGTCTGGCTCGCGTGCGCCCTGGGTTTTTTGCCGGGGTTCTTCGTCATACCAGCACCTGCCGCGTGGCCGCGAAGTAGCGCTCAATCTGTTGTTCGATCTGCGGTGAAATCATTGCCGCGGGACGTTTCCCGCGCGGACAAGCGAGCCGGGGTGTGGTGCCGAACACGCGGCAAATCAGGGGACGTTCGGCGTAGACCTGACAGCCGGTTTGGCCGAGATGCGGGCAGTTCAATCCGGCGAGCGCGGTCGCATGCTCGGCCCCGGTCTTGACCGGGAGCCACGCCATTTCCTCGCTCGAAGCGGTGACGGGGCCGCAGCAATCGTGGCAGCCGGGCACACATTCGAATGCCGGGATGTTCCTGCGCAGATAACGGATCAGTTGGTTGTTGCGGGTCATCGTGGTCAGGCGGGGTGAGCCGGGATGGCCTGGCGCTGCCGCGTATGCAGAAACGTGCCGCACTTCAGTTCCCCCATCAGACTTTTTCCACCCTAGCCGCAGCCCCTGCCAGCCATTCGGGGAGCGTGCGCGAACCGGCGTGTTCGAGGATGTACTGGCGCATCAGTTTGCGGATGACCTGCGACGAGGTGAGGTCCTGCTGGGCGCAGATGTCTTCGAAAATCTGCTTTTTGAGCGGGTCGATCAGGATCGTCATGCGGGCGGTGCGGTTTTCCATGGCAGGTTCTCGGTGTGCGCGGGTGTGCTTTTGATGATTGTTTTATTATCATTATGTTGTCATGTAATATGACGCAATGCCGAGAAAAAAACAACCTGCCCATCGTTCACGCCTGGCGGGAGCGGACTTGATTTCACCGGCTTCGCGGCTGGCTGGATTGCACGGCCCGGCCGCAACGCCCGCTGATGGACAATAAAGCGGTGCGCCCGTCAGCGCCCCTGCTGGTGATGCCTGGAAAAGTGTCGGGTGATCCCGTCAAGGTACATCTGCTCGAGCCGGCACAGAGCGATCTCGGGTCCCTGTATCAGCAGATCGCGGCTGGCCACTACACCAAACCGTTCATCATCGACGACGGCAAGGTCC
Source organism: Thiobacillus sp. (assembly GCA_020057245.1). Lineage (GTDB taxonomy): Bacteria > Pseudomonadota > Gammaproteobacteria > Burkholderiales > Thiobacillaceae > Thiobacillus. Next base: position 2,005 of record JAGVGD010000165.1, read on the forward strand.
GGAAACTGCTGTTCAGCCTGGAATTCATCCAGAGCGCCATGCGCATCGACGATCCTTGCGCGCTTGAATTTGCCTACACCCGGAAAATGATGGCGTTTCTGCTGTTCGTGCCCGAACCGGAACACGTCCTGATGGTCGGGCTGGGGGGCGGCTCGCTGGCCAAGTTTTGCCATCGCCACCTGCCGCATACACGCCTCACCGTGGTCGAGATCAATCCGCACGTCATCGCCCTGCGTAGCGCGTTCGAGGTCCCCGACGACGAACGCCTGAGCATCGTCGAGGCCGATGCGGCCGAATACCTGCCCAGGGCCGCAGGCGATACCGACGTGGTGTTGCTGGACGGCTTTGACGATGAGGGCATCGCACCCAGCTTTCTCAATCGTGATTTCTATCTGGCGGCGCGCCGCCGGCTCAGGCCGGCCGGGCTGCTCGTGGCCAATTTCGCCGGCTTGGAGAGCGACTGGGCGGGGCATTTTTCACTGCTCAACGAGGTGTTCGAGGGGCGCGTGCACATGCTGCGCATCCCGGGGGGGGATAATCATATTGCTTTCGCTTTTGTCGACGGCGACTATCCTCCTGACTGGGCACGTTTGAAAAAGCAGGCGGAAGCCCTGGCGGACCGGATTCCACTCGACTTTGCCGGGCAGGTGAAACGCTTGCGCCGCAACGCGGTCAAACCGTCGGCAGTCCGTAAACTGTCTACCCTGTTCACGCAACAATAATTAAGGTACGGCCATGCAAACCATACTGAAATACATGCGCGCACGCGGCGAGCAACTCGACGCCGAAATTGCCGCAGCGACGCGAATCCCGCTGGAGGATGTGCGCATTCAATTGTCCGAACTGTCGGCACGGGGCGACGTTATCGTGTGTCGCTCCACCCGCTACATCAAGGGCAAGCCCAGCGAAGGCATGCTGTGCCGGATCGCGGGTTACATCCCGACCGCCAGTCCCGGCAGAAAAGCCAAGCCTAAGACGCAGCCGGAGTTTTAGCGCCTGCGCTGACCGCCGCCAGGATGCCCTGCAGCAGGGCGAGCGGCGTGGGCGGGCAGCCCGGCACTTCGACGTCGACCGGGATGACGTTGGAAACCCGGCCGCACGAGGCATAGCTTTCGCCGAACATCCCGCCCGTACAGCCGCAGTCGCCGATCGCCACCACCCACTTGGGCTCCGGGGTGGCCTCGTACGTGCGCTTCAACGCCACTTCGAGGTGGCGCGAAACTGGTCCGGTCACCAGCAGCAAATCGGCATGGCGCGGACTGGCGACGAACTTCACACCGAGGCCTTCGAGGTTGTAATGCGGGCCGCCCAGCGCGTGGATTTCGAGTTCGCAGCCGTTGCACGAACCGGCGTCGACGTGGCGGATCGCCACCGCCTGGCCGAACAGCCGGAGAATGTCTGCATGCAGTTGCTGCTCGCGGGTGCGCAGCGTCAGGTCGGCCGCAGGCGCCGGTTCGGAAACGAAGCCGGTCTTGAAGATCTTCTGCAGGATCAGGTGCGTCGCCATCTTATAAATCCACCCCGCTGTAGGAAAGATTGAAGGATTTGTTGATGAGCGGGAAGTCGGGAACGATGTTGCCGAGCACGCCCACTTCCAGCAGCGGCCAGTTCTGCCACGACGGATCGTGCGGATGCACGCGGTCAAGCGTGCCGTCGGCTGCGATGCGTAGCGCCACGATCGTCGGCCCGCGCCAGCCTTCGACCCAGCCCAGGCCTTCGCATGGCGTACCCGCCGGCACGCAGGGCGCACCCAGTTTGCCGTCCGGCAGCCGGTCGAGCAACTGCCCGATCAGCCGCAGCGACTCGAATACCTCGGCAAAACGCACCTCGGCGCGCGCCAGCACGTCGCCCGATTTCTGCAAGGCCATGGCGACGTCGAGCTGGTCGTAAGGCGCGCAGGGAAACTGCACGCGCGCATCCCAGGCCTGGCTGCTGGCGCGCCCGGCCAGACCGCTCAGGCCGAGGCGCGCGGCCAGTTCGGGTTTGACGATGCCGGTGTGGGCGAATCGATCCTGCAGGCCGGTGTGTTCGTCGTAGATATGCTTGAGTTCGCTCACCTCGCCCGCGATGCGTTCGCCCAGCGCGCGCAGTTCGGCCCGGCCGGCGCTGTCGATATCGGTCGCGACGCCGCCGGGGACGATGCAGTCGAACAGGTAGCGGTGCCCGAACAGCCGGGCCGACAGCCGCAGCCAGTCTTCCTTCAGGCGCCAGAACTGCATGAAGCCGAACGCGAGCGCGACATCGTTGCCGAGGTAGCCGAGGTCGCCGAGGTGATTGGCCACCCGCTCGATTTCGAGAAACAGCGCGCGCAGCCAGGCCGCGCGATCCGGCACGCGGCACGCGCAAGCCGATTCCACCGCCATGCAATACGCCCAGGCAAACGCCGTGTGCGCATCGCCGGAAACGCGGCCGGCGAGTTTTGCGCCGGTCGCGAGATCCATGCCCTCGAAACGCTTTTCCGTCCCCTTGTGCGTATAGCCCAGCCGTTCTTCGAGCTTGAGGATGCGGTCGCCGATGATGGAAAAGCGGAAATGCCCCGGCTCGATGGTGCCGGCGTGAATGGGGCCGACCGGAATTTCGTGCACGCCTTCGCCGTCGACGCGGAGGAAGGGGTAGGCATCGACTTCGGGGAGCGGCGAGCGGGCAGCGGTAAGCGGTGGAAAATCCTTGCGCAGCGGAAATTCAGCTTCGCTCCAGGTGGCATGGCGCAGCCATTTGCGGTCGTCCGCCGCATCGCGGGCGCGGATGCCGAGCAGATCGAAGGCCGCGCGCTGCATGCGGTCGGCCTGCGGAAAAATATGGGCCAGGTCGGGGTAGGCGGGCGACTCGCCCGCGAGATCGCTGCGGCTCCAGATCAGGCCGACGCTGGACAGGAACGCGACGTGAACGGCGTAGCCGCGCCCCAGATGGCGGTCATCCGCGCCCCACAGGGCGAGCAGTTGGCCGCCTTCGTCCTGGATGGCGCGGGCGAACGAGGGCAGACGCGCGGGATCGAGCTGGAAGCGCCAGATGGCGCTGCCACCCGCCTGCGGGGTGAGGGTGAGTTCGATGTCGCCCAGTGCGTGTTCCATGGTACGGGTATCAGCCTCCCAGCAGGTGCGCCGCCTGCCGGAACCAGGCGGCGAGGTAGGGTGGAATGTACAGGCCCAGCATCAGCACCAGGCCGAGGTGGAGGAAAACGGGCGCCAGTGCGGGCTGATACGGCAGCCTGGGTAGGCGGGTTTCGCCGAACACCATCGGCTGCACCTTGCCGAAAATCGAGGCAAACGCCACCCCCAGCGCTATCAGCAGGAAGGGCGTCGCCCACGGATGCGCGTGCATGGCGGTGGTGATGATGAGGAACTCGCTGGCGAACACGCCGAACGGTGGCACGCCGAGGATGGCGATCGTGCCGAGCATCAGCCCCCAGCCGAGCGTGGGATTGGTCTGGATCAGCCCGCGGATGTCGTCCATCATCTGCGTGCCGGCTTTTTGCGTGGCGTGGCCGACGGCGAAAAAGATGGCCGACTTGGTCAGCGAATGCATGGTCATGTGCAGCAGGCCGGCGAAGCTCGCCACCGCGCCGCCCATGCCGAAGGCGAAGGTAATCAGCCCCATGTGCTCGATCGACGAATAGGCGAACATGCGCTTCACATCGGTCTGGCGCTTGATGAGAAAAGCCGCGACCACCACCGACAGCAGCCCGAAACCCATCATCAGGTTGCCGGCCATGTCGGTGCCGAGCGCGCCGTCGACCAGCACCTTGGAACGCATCACCGCGCACAGCGCAACGTTGAGCAACAGACCGGAAAGCACGGCGGACACCGGCGTCGGGCCCTCGGCGTGGGCGTCCGGCAGCCAGCTGTGCAGGGGCACCAAGCCCACTTTCGTGCCGTAGCCCACCAGCAAAAATACGAAGGCCAGCTGCAGGACCGTGGGTTCGAGCTGCGCTTTCACGCCGTTCAATTGCGTCCACAACAGCGCCGTGCCGCCGGAGCCCAGCACCTTCTCCGCGGCGAAATACAGCAGGATGGTGCCGAACAGCGCCAGCGCGATGCCGACCCCGCACAGGATGAAATACTTCCAGGCCGCCTCCAGCGAAGCCGGGGTGCGGTAGAGCGATACCAGCAGCACGGTGGCGAGGGTCGCCCCTTCCATCGACACCCACAGGATGCCCATGTTGTTGGTGGTCAGCGCCAGCAGCATCATGCCGATGAAAACCTGATAACTGCTGTGGTAGAGCCGCAGGCGGGCGTCGGTCAGCTTGCCGTGCTCTTTTTCGATGCGCATGTAGGGACGCGAGAACAACGCTGTAGTGAAGGCGACCAATGCAGTCAGCGCCACCAGAAACACATTGAACGAATCGATGAAGAACCAGCCCTGGCCGACCAGCAACGGGCCCCCGGCCACGATGCGCGCGGCGAGCGCGGCGGCGGCCAGCAGGGTGGCCAGGGAAAACAGCGCGTTGATTTCCGGCGCGTGGCCGCGATTGCCCCACAGCGCGAGGAAAATGCCGCCGGCGAGGGGAATGCCGAGTATCCAGTAGATTTCCAAGGCTTATTTTTCCCTGAGTTTTTCCATGTGCTTCAAGTCGAGCGACTCGAAGCTTTCACGGATCTGGAAGAAAAAAATCCCCAGCACGAACACCCCCACCAGAACGTCCAGCGCCACCCCGAGTTCGACCACCAGCGGCATGCCGTAGGTGGCGCTGGTGGCGGCGAAGAACAGGCCGTTTTCCATCGCCAGGAAACCGATCACCTGGGTGATGGCCTTGCGCCGCGTGATCATCATGAGAAAGGCGAGCAGCACGCAGGCCATGGCGATGCCCAGCGTCGAGCGCATGACGGTGCCGGCCATCTGCGAAATCGGCAGGGCAAGGTTGAAAGAGAAAATCACCAGCACGATGCCGATCAGCATGGTGGTGGGGATGTTGAGCATCGATTCGACCTCCCGGTTGACGTCGAGCTGCCGGACGATGCGGTAGAAAAACCAGGGCATGGCGATGACCTTGAGGATCAGCGTCAGGGCGGCGGAGTAGTACAGGTGATGCTGGCCGGTCGACCAGGCGATGATCGCGGTCGAGGCTGCCAGCGCCGCGCCCTGCCAGGCGAACAGCGTGATCAGTCCGACCACGCGGCGCTGCGACAGCATGGCAAACGAGATCAGCAGCAGCAGGGCGGCCAGCAGATTGACGAATTGCAGGGGGTAGGAAAGACTCATCTCAGACCTCCAGCAGGAAATGGATCAGCATCCCGAGCACCCCGAGCAGGAAGGCGGTGCCGAGGAATTCCGGCGCACGGAACAGACGCAGCTTGGCGAACACCGCTTCCAGCAGCGACAGCGCCGCACCGCCGGCCGCGAGCTTGGCAAGCAGCGCCAGGATGGCCAGCGGCAGCGCGCCCAGATCGCCCTGCGGCGCGATGCCCCAGGGCACGAACAGCGCAATGCCGAGCGCCGAATAGACATACAGTTTCAGCGCCACCGCCCATTCGATCAGCGCCAGATGCCGCGCGGAATATTCCAGGATCATGGCTTCATGGATCATCGTCAGTTCGAGGTGGGTGGTCGGGTTGTCTACCGGGATACGCGCGTTCTCGGCGGTGGACACCATCCAGAACGCCACCGCCGCAAACGCCAGACTGGGATAGATGGCGAATTCCCGGTGCGCCAGGGTGTCGACAATGACCGGCAGTTCGGTCGATTGCGAAATGAAACTCGCGGTGAACAGCACCATCAGCAGCGCCGGTTCGGCGAGGAAGGACACCAGCATCTCGCGCCGCGCGCCGAGGCTGCCGAAGGCGGTGCCGATATCCATTGCCGCCAGCGCCAGGAACACCCGCGCCAGCGCGAATACGCCGACCAGCGCGATGACGTCGGCGGCGGGCGAAAACGGCAGATCGTTGGCGACAGTCGGCACCAGACCGGCCGCCAGCACCATGCAGGAAAAGATCATGTAAGGCGCGAAGCGGAACAGCGGGCTGGCGTGATGCGCGATGACTGCGTCCTTGTGGAACAGCTTCTTCAGCGTGCGATAGGGCTGGGTCAGCGGCGGCGCACTGCGGCCCTGCAACCAGGCGCGGCACTGGTTGACCCAGCCCATCAGCAGCGGCGCCAGCAGGATGGCGATCAGGGTCTGGGCGATTTGCAGAAGAATGCCGGTGCTCATTTTTCAGTGCGAGACAAAGATGAGCAGGAAAACCAGGGTGGCGAAGCTGTACATCAGATACCACTGGATGCGGCCATGCTGCAGGCGTGCGGCCTGGTCGGACAGCCAGCCGGTCAGACGTGCGATCGGCTGGTACAGCAGCAACCACAGCTTGTCGCGACTGTCGCCGCGGTAGTGCGGATGCCGGTCGAACGGATCCGGCGTTTCGCGTTCGACGCGCATGAAGGCCGCAAAGATATGGCGGATCGGCTGTCCGAAGCCTTCGGCGCTGTCCTGCATGCGCGCGTCCTGTTCCGGGTAGCCGCAGTCCCATGGATCGGCGCGCCGCACGCGGCCGTGATACACGCGGCGCACCCAGATGAAGCTCAGCAGCAGCACCGTCAGCACCACCGCCAGGAACAGCAGCGGCGCGTAGCCGGCGCGCTCGGCCGCCAGCGGGGCAATCAGCAGCCAGTTGCCGGCGTTGACCAGGGCCTGGCCGGTCAGCAAGCGCACCACCGGCGCAATCGCGGCAATCGTCTGCACCGGGAACAGGCCCAGCAGCAGGCAGCCGGCCGCCAGCCACAGCATGCCCAGGCGTTCCGGCCAACTTGCCTCGTGCGCGTGTACGAGCGCCGGCGCACGTGGCTGGCCGAGAAAGATCACGCCAAAAAACTTCACCATGACGTAGGCGGCCAGCGCCGCCGCCAGCGCCACCGCTGCCGCCGCCACCGGAATCACCATATTGAGGTAAGGCTGGGTCAGCCCGGGCGTGAGCAGAAAAGCCTGCAACAGCAGCCATTCCGAAATGAAGCCGTTGAGCGGCGGCAAGCCGGCAATCGCCAGCACGCCGATCAGCGTCAGCCAGGCCGTCCACGGCATGAAGCGGATCAACCCGCCCAGTTTACCCATGCGCCGCTCGCCGGTGGCGTGCAGCACCGAGCCGGCGCCGACGAACAGCAGGCTTTTGAAGAAGGCGTGATTGATGGCGTGGTACAGCATCGCGGTGAGCGTCAGCGCAGCCAGGGCGCCCTTGCCGTCGGTATAAAAAATCAGCGTCAGGCCGAAGGCCGCCAGCAGAATGCCGATGTTCTCGATCGACGACCAGGCTAGCAGGCGTTTCATGTCGGACTGCACGGCGGCGAAAATCACGCCGTACAGCGCGGTGATGAGGCCGAGCGCCAGCGCCAGCGTGCCCCACCAGCCAAGCTGTACGTCGAGCAGATCGAAGGTCACGCGCAACAGGCCGTAGATCGCGGTTTTCAGCATGATCCCTGACATCAGCGCGGACACCGGCGACGGCGCGGCCGGGTGCGCTTCGGGCAGCCATACATGCAGCGGCACCAGTCCCGCCTTCGCGCCAAAGCCGAACAGCGCCAGCAGAAACGTGACCGATGCCCAGTACGGCGTCATCTCCGCCTGGCGCATGGTGGCGAAGGTGAAATCGCCGTTGCCGCCCTGCATCACGCCGAACGCCAGCAGCAGCGACACCGCGCCGACGTGCGCGATTAGCAGATACAGGAAACCGGCGCGGCGGATTTCAGGCACGTCGTGGTCGGTCGTCACCAGAAAATACGACGACAGCGCCATCACTTCCCACGCCACCATGAAGGCGTAGGCATCGTCGGCCAGCATCACCATCGCCATGCCCGCCAGAAACAGGTGATACCACAGGCCCAGCAACGCCAGCGGGGCGGATTTCATGCTGCGGAAGTAGCCCGTGGCATACACCGTCACGCCGAACGATGCGCTGCCCAGCAGCAGCAGGAAAAACGCAGACAACGCATCCAGCCGCAAATGGAAAGGCAAATCGGGCAAGCCAATGGGGAGCACCAGGGTCGCCGGCGGCGCGGTAAGGCCTGCCAACCCGATTGCCGCCATGCACAAGGCGACGCCGCCGCCGAGCGGGAAAATCAGGCGCAGCAGCACGTTTTTCGAGCGTTGCGCCAGCAGGGCCGAAAAGCCGAGCACCAGCCAGAGCAGCACCCCGGCCCAGGCCAGATCGAGGAAATGCGTATCGAAACCTGCTAAAACAAACATGGAATGCACGCCGGCAGCATTTATTGATTCGGCCTGATGAAGTTTGAAGTGATGTTGAAATGCGTTTTTCCCAGCCCGTGCGAGACAGCGCAGTCGGCCGAATCAATACGCATTAATAACATCGTTCTATTGAGACGGCTCAACGAACCACACCACTCTGCGCTGCGCGAAAAACCGCTTAGGGGTTCAAACATTAGCTGGCCGTCTCAATAATTCGATACGATTCTAGTGATAAATGAAGTCGGCTACCATGTTAATTAAATTAACATCGCGACGTCCTTCCCTCATGGAAAATCGTACTGCCAGGCTGACCGTCCTGATCGATCCCGAAAAAAAGAAACTGTTCGAGGAAATCTGCGCGCAGCAGGACCTGACACCTTCGCAGGTGATGCGGCGTTTGATTCGTCAATACCTGCTGGACAATGCGGGCGACCGCGAACTGCCCAAGTGGCTCACCGCCGGGGTGTCGCGCAGCGTGAAATAGGGGGCGGCCGAGTCGGCCAATTGTGCCGTTCAGAACTCGTTGCGGATGCGCTTATACCCTTTGACCAGTTCCATGTTGGCTTGCGCCACGCTTTCCGAAAAGCAGGCTTCGTCGGCCGTCACGCGCTCGATCTGGGCGAGCTCGGCGTCGGAATGGATATTGGCGGTGGAGGGGATGTAAAAGCCGGGCGGCACGCTGCAGCCTTCGACCACGGAGTTGTGGCGCACCACCGAGCCGTCGCCGACGGTGCAGTTGAACAGCACCGAGTTGAAGCCGACGAACACGTTGTCGCCCACCGTGCAGGGGCCATGCACGATCGAGCGATGCGCGATCGAGCTGCCGCGCCCGATGCGGACGCCGCCGCCCGCCTTGCAGTGAATGACGACCCCGTCCTGGATATTGGAACCCGCGCCGATGACGATGGCCTCCATGTCCCCGTGCGCGTCGACTTCGTCGGCGCGGATCACCGCGTAGGGACCGATGAATACATTTTCTTCGACGACGACCTTGCCGCACAAAATGGCAGTGGGATCGACGAAGGCAGTGTCGTGGACTTGCGGCAGATGGCCGGAGGGGTTGCGTCGAATCATGCGAGCCTCGCTTGCTTGAAAATGACAAGGCCGGGGAAATCCCCGGCCTCAAAATCATACCCCGCTGCTTGCCTGGCTGCGTCAGGCCCGCGTCAAGCGTTCAATCGGCTGCGCTGCCGCCCGGCTGTTGTGCGCATTCATTGAATATGCGGCTGGTGCAGCTGCGGCAGATTTCAGTATCCATATAGCGCATGGCCGTCGTGATGGCCTGGTCGCTGTTGGCTACCAGCGCATCGTTGCGGATCAGGCCATCCTCCTGCAAGTCGCTCAGCATGCCGTGAACCTGCGGGTTGGCGCGGGTGAAGATCACATGCCGGCCTTCGCGTTTGGCCTGATGCAACACCCCTTCGAGCGCTCGCTGGCCGGTGGTGTCCATCATCGACACTTTCATCATGCGCAGCACCACCACGCTCGGCGCACCGCACACCATGTCGCTGCAGATCTTGCGCTCGAATGCCTTGGCGACGCCGAAGAACAGCGGGCCGTGGGCTTCGTGGAACATGATCTGCGGGCAGATGCCTTCGGGGTTGACCACGCCGCGATACTGGCTGTTCTGCCGCAGGTCGACGGCTTCGGGCATGTTCTCGCTCATGTGCTTGATGAACAGGAACGAGGCCAGCACCATGCCCACCTCGATCGCCACGGTGAGGTCGATGAACACCGTCAGCAGCACGGTGGCCAGATACACCGCACGGTCGGCCTTGGGCGCGTGCTTCAGCAGATGCTTGGCGTGGTGGAACTCGCCCAGCTTGCTGGCGACCACCATCAGGATCGCGGCAAGCACCGCCATCGGCACCTGGCTCGCCAGCGGCGCGGCGGCGAGGATGATGACCAGCACGAACACGGCATGCATGAAGCCCGACATGCGGGTTTTGGCGCCGGACAGCACATTGGTGCCGGTGCGTGCGATGACGCCGGTGGCGGGCATGCCGCCGAACAGCGGCGACAGGATGTTGGCCGCGCCCTGCGCCAGCAGCTCGCGGTTGGAGTTGTGGCGGTCGCCGCTCATGTTGTCGGCCACCACGGCGGAGAGCAGGGCTTCGACGCCGACCAGAATGGCGATGGTGAATGCCGGTCTCACCAGCTCCAGCATATGCGAGAAGCTGACCTGGGGCAGGCTCGGCGCGGGCAGTTCGGACGGCACCTGGCCAAACAGACTGGAAATGGTTTCGACCGGGAAGCCCGCCGCCATCGCGACCACGGTGCCGACCACCAGACCGATCAGCGCGCCCGGCACTTTTTTCAGGCCGGGCAGCTTGGGGCCCTTGAGGATCGCCAGCATGGTGATCACGGTCAGCAGAATCGCCCAGCCATTGACGGCCGCCAGGTTTTTCAGCGTTTCCAGCATGTTTTCGTGAAAGAACTCGTGCTTGGGCAGCAGCTGCACCAGACCGTTTTCACTGAACAACTTTGCGCCGGCGACATCCTGCGCGGTCAGCCCCAGCACGTTGTTGAGCTGGGTGGCGAGAATGCTGATCGCAATACCCGAAGTAAAACCCAGCACCACCGGGTAGGGAATGTATTCGATGAGCTTGCCGAAGCGCAGCCAGCCCATGAGGATCAGCAGCACCCCGGCCATCATGCCGGCGATCATCACGTCCTGAAAACCGTTCACAGAATTGAGCGTGATGGCCGCCAGCACCGGGATCAGCGCCGCCGCCGCGCCGGCAATCTGAAAGCGCGAGCCGCCGAAGATAGCAACCAGCGAACCGGCGATCACCGAGGTGATCAGGCCCTGAATGGGGGTGGCGCCGGATGCGATGGCGAAGGCGAGACCGAGCGGAATTGACACCACCGCGACGATGAGGCCGGCGGTGAGGTCAGACTTCAACAGCGCCGCGCTGTAGTTTTTCCAGAGTGTTTTCAGCATTTTTTTATCGGAATCGAGGTTGGCAGGGGTTTAGACCGGGCGGGCTGCGACGGCGCAGAACAGATCGTCCGCCGCTTCCGCGCCGAGTCGCTCGTAGATGGCGGCGATCGCGTGCTCTTCGGTGGGGAAGATGTTGTCCTGGCTGATGGCATCGAGCAGACCGGTGGCGCGCATCACGTCCAGCACCTGCCTTTTCAGGCCGCTGAACACCAGCGTGATGCCCGTGCTCTTGAGGCGGTCAACCAGGTGGTGGATCACTTCCTCGCCCGAGGCGTCGAGCTGGTTGATGCCGTCGCCGACGACCAGCACGAATTTGGCGTCGGGGTGGTTGGACACCGCTTCCAGAATCGCGTCTTCGAAGTAGGACACGTTGGCGAAATACAGCGAGCCATCGAAACGGATCGCCATCAGGTGCTTGCTGGTGGGCAGGTCGGGATTCACCTTGAGGTCGCGCAAGGTGCCATCGTTGTGGCGGCCCAGAATGGCGACGCGTGGCTTCATGGTGCGATACAGGTAGAGGCCCAGCGCCAAGCCTGCGCCGACAATGATGCCGTTGTCGAGGTGCGGCGCGAATGCGAGGGTGGCGATGAAGGTCACGCCGGCGGCGATGCCGTCATGCTTGCTGGCCTGCCAGGCATGTTTGACCGCGCCGAAGTTCACCAGGCCGATCACCGCCATGATAATGATGGCAGCCAGCACCGCCTGCGGCAGGTGGTACAGCAGCGGGGTGAGGAACAGCAGCGTCAGCAACACGAACAAGGCGGTGATGACCGACGACAGGCCACTCTTTGCACCCGCGTTCATGTTGACCGCGGTGCGCGAGAACGAACCCGATACCGGGAAGGCCTGGGTGGCGCTGCCCACGATATTGGCCAGACCCTGGCCGATCAGTTCCTGGTTCGGATCGATGCGCTGCTTGGTCTTGGCGGCAACCGCCTTGGCGATGGAAATGGCTTCCATGAAACCCACCAGCGAGATGACCAGCGCGGCCGACAGCAGCGAACCCAGTGCATCCAGGTTGAAGCTCGGCATCTTGATGCTGGGCAGGCCTTCGGGAATGGCGCCGACCACTTCGCCGCCGCCCACCAGTTTGAAGCCATCGGCGCTCAGCTTGCGCAGGCGGTAGCGTGTTTCATCCAGCGTCGCACCCTGCGGCGTCTTGCCCACCGGGTAGATGGCCAGCGTGGCGCCGCTCGCATCGATGCTGCGCACCACTTGCAGGTGGCGCAGTCCGGCTTTTTCCTTGGTGAATGCGGCTTCGGCGTCACGCAGGTCGATGCGCAGCAAGGCCAGTTCGGACTCCGTTTTCACGGTGCCGATGCTGGTTTCAGGCGAGGTTTTCTGCGCGGACTTCAAGGCGGACGACTTGTCGGCCACCTGGGTATTCAGATCATCCACACGCTTGGCAGCCGCCATGCTCTGCTGCACCACGGCCTGAAGTTCAGTGTCGGCGATCTGTTCCAGCTTGCCGCTGGCGTTGCGCTCGAACCCGATCGACAACGACAGTACCGTCGTTACCACCACCGCAATCAGCACGCCGGGCAGCTTGGGCGCATATTTCTTGATGCTCCACATGATGGCAATGGCCAGCACGCCCATCGCCAGCGTCGGCAGATGGGTGTCGCCGATCAGCTTGAACACGCCGACGATATCGTTGATGAAGTGTTCGCTGCGCCCCATCGGCACGCCGAACAGCTTGGACACCTGCGACAGCGCGATGATGATGGCCGCCGCATTGGTGAAGCCGACGATGACCGGGTGCGACAGGAAGTTGACGATCACGCCCAGTTTGAACACGCCGAGCAGCAGCTGGATGATGCCGACCAGCAGCGCCAGCATGATAGCCAGCGCGATGAAGTTGTCGGAACCTGGCGCGGCCAGCACCGCCAGCGACGACGCTGTCAGCAGAGACACCACGGCCACCGGCCCGGTGCCGAGCTGGTTCGAGCTGCCCCACAGCGCCGCCACCGCCACCGGCAGAAAGGCGGCATACAGCCCGTAATACGCAGGTAGGCCGGCCAGTTGTGCGTAGGCCATCGACTGCGGAATCAGCACCAGGGCCACGGTGATACCGGCCATGAAGTCGGCTCTGAGCATGTCGCCCTTCATCGGGAACCAGCGCAGGAAGGGCAGGAATTTGGTCAGGTAGGCAGGCATGGGCGGTCTTCTGAGTCAGTTGAATACGGTTCGGATCAATAAGGTGCGGGTCAAGCGTGTTTCTTGTCTTGCACGGCAGCGGTCACCAGGGGGCAGGCCAGGCGTTTCCACGGATCACTGCTGCGGTCCAGCGCCAGCGCTTCCCAGCCTTCGCGCGAATCGATCACCAGCGCCGCGATGTGTTCGTGGGCGTTGGCGTAGTCGACCAGGTCGCGGCGGCGCAGGCTGGGCTTCACCTCCAGACTGAAAGGCAGACCCGCCGCACGCAGCGTGTCGAGGAAAGCCTCGATCTCCGCCGGCAGCGTTTCGCTGCCGGCGATGACCTGGATTTCCAGATCGGCTTCGAGACGATTGCACAGCGACCGCGCCGAGGTCAGCAGACGCGGGTCTACATGGCCTTCGCGGACGGCGAGCAGTACGGTTCGTTGTTTGCCGGGATGGGTCATTGCCTGGGGCTTGCTATCGGGACGTCCCCTTTATGCAGCAAGCGTGCCAGGCGTGAGAAATCAGCTCAACCCCTTGAACGGTATTGGAAAATTCCAAACATGGGTTTCTGACGCACGCCGCGCGTGTTGCAATACGCAACGATTAAGCGGCGCGCAGGATGGTCTGGCGTCCAGAGGCCGTGCCGGCGCTTTGTTAAGGCTGGGTTAAATGATATATCTCTCAATTGTTGCAATTGGTGCATGCATGTTGCGTTACGCAATGTTACGTTGAGTGCAAGACACCGTATCCATGAATGACGGAGAACGCATGACAAGCCGCAAGCTTCTGATCGTGGACGACGACAAGGTCGCCATGAAAAACCTGGAACAGCTGCTGAAACGGGAAGGCTACGCGGTGACGGCCACCCAGAGCGGCGGCAATGCCCTGGCCCTGCTGGAGAAGCAGCCTTTTGACCTGATGCTCAGCGAACTGCGCATGGACAAGGTGGACGGCATGCAGCTGCTCAAGCGCTGCCGCGAAAGCCATCCCGACACCGCAGTCATTCTGATCGCCGGCCACGCCACGCTGGAATCCGCGGTCGAGGCGATGAAGCTGGGCGCGTTTCACTATCTGGCCAAACCCTACCGGCAGGACGACGTGCGCGAGCTGGTGGCCGCGGCGCTGGAAAAAAACCGCCTCAAGCGAGAAAGCCGCACGCTCAGGGAAAAGGTGGCGGGCTACCAGGACAAGGTGCGCATCATCACCCAGGACGGCCACATGCAGCACCTGCTCGAGATGGCGCGGCAGGTTGCGCCGACCGATTGCAACATCCTGATTACCGGGGAATCCGGAACCGGCAAGGAGCTCTTCGCCCGCTATCTGCACCATCACAGCCGGCGTGAGCCGGGCCCTTTCGTGGCGGTAAACAGCGGCGCCTTCAACGAGGAACTGCTGGCCAACGAGCTGTTCGGCCACGTCAAGGGCGCTTTTACCGGCGCCCATGCCGACAAGAAAGGCCTGTTGGAGGCGGCCAGCGGCGGCACCCTGTTTCTCGACGAGATCACGGAAATGTCGCCTGCCATGCAGGTCAAGCTGCTGCGCGTGATCCAGGAAAAAGAGGTGCTGCCGCTCGGCGCCACCTCGCCGGTGAAAGTCGACGTGCGCTTCATCGCCGCCACCAACCGTGACGTGCAGGAGATGGTGAAGCAGGGCGGCTTTCGCCAGGACCTCTACTTCAGGCTCAACGTCGTTAATTTGCACATCCCCGCCTTAAGCGCGCGCAAGGAAGACGTGCCGTTGCTGGCCCACCACTTTCTGCTCAAGCATGCCGCGCTGATGGGCAAGGACGTCACCGAACTGGACGCCGGCGCCCTCGATCTGCTGCGCGCCTACGATTTTCCCGGCAACGTGCGCGAGCTGGAAAACATCATCGAGCGCGGCGTGGCACTCACCACCGGCCGGGGCATCGAAGCCGCCCAGCTGCCCGACGACCTGCGCGAACTGTCCATCCGCACCTTCCGCAAAAAGAAGGGACGCCTCCTCACCCTGGAAGAGCAGGAACAGGATTACATCAACTGGGTGCTGCAGGAGGCCGGCGGCAACCAGACGTTGGCGGCGCAGATGCTCGGCATCGACCGCGTGTCGTTATGGCGCAAGCTGAAGCGCTACGAGGTGGAGAAAGCCTAAGGTGCTGTGGCCGCGTCTGCTTGATCGGGTTTGACGCAGGCAACCAGCACCTTGTCCACCCGGTTCTTGTCCATGTCCATCACTTCAAAGCGACAACCGCCACAGTCGAAGTGGTCGGCTACGGCAGGGATGCGGCCGAGCATGTGCATGATGAAACCGCCCAGGGTGTTGTAGGCGTTTTCTTCTTCGCCCGGCAAATCCTCTTCGATTTCCAGCACCGACTTGAAACGCTCGACCGCCACGCCGCCGTCCATCAGCCACGATCCGTCCTCGCGCCTCACGACATCCTGTTCTTCGTTGACATCCTCGGAAGGCAGTTCGCCAACGATTGAAGTCAGCACATCGGTGAGGGTGACCAGTCCCTGCAGTTCGCCGTACTCGTCCACGATCAGCGCGGATTGCAGTCGCGCCTTGCGGAAATTTTCGAGCAACTGCGTGGTGCTGACGCCGGCCGGCACATACAGCGGCGGGCGCATCGAGTGTTCGACGTCGAGCGGCTCGCCGTCCAGTGCCGATTTGAGCAGATCAGAAGTTCGCAATATGCCGACGATGTGATCGAGGCCGTCGCGACACACGATGATCCGGGTGTAGGGGCTTTCCGCGATGCGGCGGCGGATTTCCGCGTCCGGCTCGTTCAGGTCGAGCAAATAGATATTCTTGCGCGGCGTCATGATCGACTCGATGCGTTGCTCGTCGAGTCGCAGCACGTTGGAGACGATCGCCTGCTCGCTCTCGTGGAACACGCCAGCTTCAGAACCTTGTTCCATCAGCCCCCTGATTTCCTCGTCCGTCACCGGCGGCTCTTCCTTGCGGCGCGCACCAATCAGACGCAGCAACAGACTGGAGGTGGAAGAAAGCAGCCACACCATGGGGCGCGCAGCGCGTGATAGCCAGATCATCGGCCGGGAAATGAGGGATGCGATGCCTTCTGGGGCCATTAACGCCAGACGCTTGGGCACCAGTTCCCCGACCACGACCGCAAAGTAGGTCAGCCCTGCCACCACAATTGCCAACGCGATACCCTGAGCATAGGGCGCGATCGGTGCGAAGCCGGATAACCAGGCGGCAAAGGGATCGGCCAGTGCCGATTCGCCTATGGCGCCGCTCAAAATGCCGATGGTCGTAATACCCACCTGAACAGTGGACAGAAAGCTGGATGGCTCGGCATGAAGTGACAGGGCTGAGTGGGCGCCCGGGCTGCCGTTGTCGGCCAGTCTTTGCAAGCGAGCTTTGCGAGAAGTCACCACGGCGATTTCCGACATGGCGAAAATGCCGTTCAACAGGATGAGAAACAGGAGTAAGGCTATCTCCATGGTGAAGTCGCCCATCGCCGGAATGGCGCGCGACTACGGATTTTGGGGAAAGGCATTCTAGCAGCCGCGCCTTGTGCCTGATTGTCAGCACCTGATCATGGGCGGCGCCGACGGCTTTTTCAGGCAACGGGCATGGCTGCCCGATTGACCCTGCTGCTTAAAACTCGTTGCGGATGCGCTTGTAGCCCCTCACCAGTTCGTGGTTGGCCTGCGCCACGCTTTCCGAGAATCCGGTGACGTCGGGGGTGACGCGCTCGATGCGCGCCAGTTCTTCGTCCGAGTGGATGTTGCAGGTGGACGGAATATAGAAGCCGTCGGGCACGTTGCAGCCTTCGACCACCGAGTTGTGGCGCACCACCGAACCCTCGCCCACCGTGCAGTTGAACAGCACCGAGTTGAAGCCGATGAACACGCGGCTGCCCACCTTGCAGGGGCCGTGCACGATGGAGCGGTGGGCGATCGAGGTGTACTCGCCGATCTCGACCCGCCCGCCCGCTTTGGAGTGGATGACCACGCCGTCCTGGATATTCGAGTGCGCGCCGATGACGATCGGATCCATGTGGCCGTTGTCGTCGACTTCGTCGGCGCGAATCACGGCGTAGGGTCCGATGAAGACATTTTCGCCCACGATGATGTGGCCGCAGAGAATGGCGGTGGGGTCGACGAATGCGGTCTCGTGGACGACCGGCAGGTCGCCTCGCGGGTTGCGGCGAATCATGGTGTATTCCTTCTGGTAGCGGGTCTGAAAATTGCGGGTGGCCGGCAGAGCCCGGGCCTCGATACTGCAAGCGGGCGTCTGCCGGGCAACAGGAAGCCCGCGCAGGTGGCGGGGATAGCCAGATCAGGCGTGCCGCTGCGCCTGGGGATAGAACAATCCCGCCAGGCGCGCCAGAGCATTGTCGCGACCGATCCGCATCATCTCCGGGCCGTCCTGACTCGTCCGGGCCGGCAGCATGTGACGCGTCCGCCCATCGCAGACCACCACATCGGGGAGCCAGCTGCGGAGCAGGGCCGACAGGGCGGCACGTGGCTCGCCCCAGATTACGGTGGCCTGCGACCGGTCCAGGCCGTGCCGCGTCAGCTCGTGTTCAAGCCGCTTCAGTTCCGGCGGGGCGAGGCGCGCAGCGCGCTCGCCGGGCAGGTTGCCGGCAGGCCCGTCCAGATCGAAGCCGGATCGGGTGTCCAGCACGCTCACCACCAGCAGTTCGACATCGCCTGCGGCGACGAGCTCGCTGGCGCGCCGCAGCAGGGCCGAACTGCTGTAGCCATGGGTGAGGGGAACCAGGATGCGTTGACGGGTTTTCATGACTGGGCTCCTGCATGGGTAAGAGGATGAAGCGGGCTGGGGGGATCGACCTGCGCCGGCGTGCATTCGCGGAACACGCGTGCGCTGCAGGTGCGACAGACATCGCGGTCGAGGCGACGGTAGATTTCGGCGATGGCTTCGGTCTTGGAATCGAACAGGTTGGCGCCGCCGATCGATTTCAGCGCGCCGCTTTCCGCCAGCTGTTCCTGCACCGTGTCCTTGACGCCGATCAGGTAGAGTCCGCCGCCCGCCGCGCGACGTCGCCGCGCCTCGTCGGCGAGCGCCTCGGCGCCGGCCATGTCGATGAAGTTGATGCCGTGCGCGATGATCGCCACGTGTTTCTGCGCGGGCTGCGCCTGATCCTGCTCCGCCAGTTTTTCGCGCACGTGCGCCGTGGCGCCAAAGAACAGCGAGCCGTCGATGCGCACGAAGCGCAGTTGCGGGCACTGCGGCGCGTGCCCGGCGTCGGTGAACTTGCGTTTCTTGCTGTGCGGGTTGGGCGTGCGCTCGCGCACCTGCGGCTTGGAGGTGCGCGCCAGATACAGCGACAGCGACATCAGCACGCCGATGATGATCGCCTCCTCCAGCGTCAGGAACAGCGTGGCGGAGAAGGTGGCGGTCATGATGGCCAGTTCGGAGCGGTTGGTCTTGACCGTGTGGATGATTTCCTTGAAATCGATCAGGCCCCAGGCCACCAGGAACAGGATGCCGGCCATGGCGGCGTTGGGCAGAAAACGCGCCCACGGCGCCACCAGCAGCACCACCAGCAGCAGGAACACGCCCGCCATCATGGCCGCCATCGGCGTCTTGGCGCCGGCGGCGTAGTTCACGCCGCTGCGGTTGAACGAGCCGGTGGCGACGTAGCCCGAGAAGAACGCGCCGGCGAGGTTAGACATGCCCTGGCCGATGAACTCCTGGTTGCCGTCGATATGCTGGCCTGAGCGCGCCGCCAGCGCGCGCGCGATCGATACCGCTTCGGTCAGCGCCAGCAGCGTCACCGCCACCACCCCGGAGGCCACCGCGCGGATGCTTTCGCCGTCCAGTGCGGGCATCGACAGCGGCGGCAGGCTCGCCGGCAGCGCACCCACCGTAGCCATCTGCAGGCCTTGCCAATAACTCAGCGCGGCCGCCGCAGCCGAGCCGCCCAGCATGGCCACGATCATGTAAGGCCACTTCGGCAGAAACTGCTTCACCGCGATGCCCAGCACCAGCGTCAACGTGGCCACCGCCGTTACGCCGGGCTGTACCTGATCGAGCTGGTGGAACAGGGTGCGCCAGGTGTCGCTGAACGACGACCCGCGCGGAATTGCAAGGCCGAAGAAATGCTTCACCTGATTGGTAGCGATCAGAATCGCCGCGCCGGCGGTAAAGCCGGTCACCACCGAATGCGAGATGAAGTTGACCAGCGTGCCCATGCGCGCCAGCCCCATCACCAGCTGGATCACCCCCACCAGAAACGTCAGCGTCAGCGCCAGGCTCACGTACTGTGCCGTGCCCGGCTCGGCATGCGGCGACAGCACCGAGAACAGCACGATCGACGCCGCCGTCGTCGGCCCCGACACCAGATGCCAGGACGAGCCGAACAGCGCCGCGATGATCGCCGGGATCATCCCCGCATACAGCCCGTATTCCGGCGGCATGCCCGCGATGGTGGCAAACGCCACCCCTTGCGGCAGCGCCACCAGCGCACCGGTCAGCCCGGCCATCAGGTCATCGCGCAGCGTTTGTTTGGTGACGCGATCGCGCCAGCGCAGAAACGGCAGCAGGCGTTGCCAGTCAAGGTGGAGGGGGGGAAGGCCCAAACGGGCAAGAGGGGATGACATCGCTGGAAAATCCGTTCAGTGGCAGTTGAACGGATGCTAGCGATGGGGGTGTTAACGCATGGTTAAGCGGGGGGTAAGACGGGGTTAAACCGGAGATTGGTGCAGGCGACGCTTTGCGGGGGCCTGTAAGTGTGGCCGCCGCGGAGATCTGCATGGCATGTGTCACTTGGCACAGATGTCTTTTTTGGCGCTTTTCAGCTTGGGTCGAGAAGCAAAAATAGACCGATTCGGGAAGTGAATGTCCAAAGCTGAAACAATCGGGAAATAGACTCATGCATGCAGTCAGAATGTTTTCTGATCGCATTCACTATGAAGAAAATGGGGCTCGCCATGCACCGACTCGCCATGCACCGAAAGTATTTATTGTATTTCCTGCCGCTGCTTCTGTTGTTGATGAATAGCGAAGCCCATGCAGCACAAACATGTGCCGCAACGGTCAGCGAATTGGGGGTTATGTTCGGCAATCAGACATTCCCACTGAAATGGGAAGAGACCACGATGGACGACGGGAAACCCCTGGTCATGTCAATTGTTGAAAACAACGGTTCCATTTTGCTGGAATTCACCAAAACCGGAGAGGGCCTTTGGGCAGAGAGCCTCGGGGTCATTTGTAAAACAGGCACGGATTTCGAAGCCCGGTTTTCCGGGAAGCAGATTCGCATGGGGCCGGCGGCCAACTGGATTTTGCGAACTGCATTAAGAAACGGTGGAAAATTCACATTGACGAAGCTAGGGTCAGACCAATTGCGTATAGCGACAAGCAGTTGGAGAGGGACTTTTTCTCCCACAGCAAAGTAGATTGTTCCTGTATATCCGACAGGATTCCGCCAATGGGCAGGGCCCCTATCAAACAGAGTGTCATGAACGCACCCTCTCCCAAAAATACAAAGGGCCGGACTCGCCGACCCTTTGTATACATCGCTGAAACGGGAAGCCCGCTCACGGGCCAGCTACGGCGACGAACCGCTGCACCGACCCGCCCCCAGACCGGCGAGCATCATTGCGTAGGTTTCGGGCTCAGGTAGGCACCCGAAAGCAGCGATTGAACTATCCAGCAAAATTTCCACTGTCGGCTTACGGGCACTACGTCGAATTCACACAATCGGCCAACAAGAGACCTTCAGGGTGTTCTATGTGGAAGGCCGGTAGCCGATCCTAAACAGCCATTCACCGTAGAGCTAATCGGCGCTGCGCGGCTTTATCGCGCAGCGTCCAGCGTCCAGCGTCCAGCGACCAAGGGAGCGAGGTTGAGCGTCATGTTAGGGCTACCAACGGTATTGGGTGATGAGCGATTCATATGCTCGTGAAACGCTGAGTAAGCCGCTCTCAGTGCGGGAACTCG
>JAGVGD010000130.1 GCA_020057245.1 Thiobacillus sp.
CGCCACCCCCACCGAAGGCGGCGCGATGGGCGCGGCTGGCGCGCTGCTGCTGGCCCTGGTGCGCGGCCGGCTGACCCGGCTGCAACTGACGCAGGCGGTCGACAGAACCACCCAACTCACCACCTTCGTCATTTTCATTCTGATCGGCTCGACGATTTTCACCCTGACGTTCCGCGGCCTGAGCGGCGACCTCTGGGTCGAGCACTTGTTCAACCAGTTGCCCGGCGGTGTGCTCGGCTTCCTCATCGTGGTCAACCTGATGGTGTTCGTGCTGGCGTTCTTCCTCGATTTCTTCGAGATCGCCTTCATCGCCGTGCCGCTGTTGGCGCCGGTCGCACACAAGCTCGGCATCGACCCGATCTGGTTCGGCGTGATGCTCGCGGTCAACATGCAGACCGCGTTCATGCACCCGCCGTTCGGCTTTGCGCTGTTTTACCTGAAGAGCGTGGCGCCCAAATCCATCCGCACCAGCGACATCTACTGGGGCGCGATTCCCTTCCTGCTGATCCAGTTGTTCATGGTGGCGATGGTGCTCGCCTTCCCTGCCATCGTGCTGGTCGATCCGCCTGCGGATGCCAGCAGCGTCACCGAGATCCCCATCGAGGTCGATCCTGCGGCAGGTTACCTGCCGGCCGAATGGCGCTGAATCGATCCGGCCGCCCACCTGTTAGAATGCTGCCCCGAGTCCAATTTCCCATTAAAATCATGTCCGAACTCATTATCGAAGACCTCGTCGTCGGCACCGGCGACACCGCAACCGCAGGCCAGACCGTGGTCGTGCATTACACCGGCTGGCTTACCGACGGCACCAAGTTCGATTCCAGCGTCGACCGCAACGATCCCTTCGACTTCAAACTCGGCATGGGCCGCGTCATCGCCGGCTGGGACCAGGGCGTGGCCGGCATGCAGGTGGGCGGCAAGCGCAAGCTCACCATCCCGCCGCAGCTGGGCTACGGCGAACGCGGCGCGGGCGGCGTGATCCCGCCGAACGCGACGCTGGTGTTCGACGTGGAACTGCTGGCAGTAAGCTAAGTCGAAGCAGCAGCCGCACGTCTTTCACACAAGGCGAAGGGGAGGCCAGGCGGGGAATAACCCTCCTGGCCTCCTGTCTTTTCCGCTCTGCCTGACCGGTAAAATCTCGCCATGACACCTGCTCTGTTCTCCCACCGCAAGCACTGGGCCGCCCGTTTCGGCACCGCGCCCTTCCTGCCGATGTCGCGCGCCGAAATGACCGCGCTCGGCTGGGATGCGTGCGACATTATTCTGGTGACAGGCGACGCCTACATCGACCATCCCAGCTTCGGCATGGCGCTGGTCGGACGGCTGCTGGAGGCGCAGGGCTACCGCGTCGGCATCATTGCGCAGCCCGACTGGCATTCGGCCGAGGCTTTCCGCGCGCTGGGGCAGCCGACGCTGTATTTCGGCGTGACGGCGGGCAACATGGATTCGATGGTCAACCGCTACACCTCCGACCGCAAATCCCGTTCCGACGACGCCTACACGCCACATGGCGCGCCCAACAAGCGCCCCGACCGCGCGGTCACGGTGTATGCGCAGCGCTGCCGCGAGGCTTTCCCCGGCACCCCGGTGATCATCGGTTCGATCGAGGCGAGCCTGCGCCGCATCGCGCACTACGATTACTGGTCGGACACCGTACGCCGCTCGGTGCTGCCGGATTCCAAGGCCGACCTGCTGATTTTCGGCAACGCCGAACGCGCCCTGCTGGAGGTCACCGAACGCCTCGCCAAAGGTGAAAAGATCGCCGACATCCGCGATGTGCGCGGCACCGGTTTCATGGTGGGACGCGAGTGGATGCCGGCCCCTTCCCTCACCGGAGGAGAGGGCATTAAGCAACCCTGGCTGGAAGTGTTGTCCACCGAACTCGACACCCCCGGTGCCATCGACGCCCATGTCGATCCTTACGCGATGACGCCCAGTGGCCCGACCGCACAAACGCCGGAAGGCACCGCGCCAGTACGCATCATTCCGCGAGCAGAGCGGCTCGCAGCCCGTCAGGACGTGCGCGAGCGCACCGTGATCCGCCTGCCCGATTACGATCAGGTCAAAAACAACCCGTCGTTTTACGCGCATGCATCGCGCGTGCTCCACCTCGAATCGAACCCGGGTAACGCCCGCGCACTGCGGCAGGCGCACGGCGAAC
The DNA here is from genome assembly GCA_020057245.1 of Thiobacillus sp. Lineage (GTDB taxonomy): Bacteria > Pseudomonadota > Gammaproteobacteria > Burkholderiales > Thiobacillaceae > Thiobacillus. The sequence goes on from JAGVGD010000130.1 coordinate 2,162, forward strand.
GCGACGTCTGGCTCAATCCGCCGCCGATTCCGCTGTCGACCCCCGACATGGACGGCGTCTACGACCTGCCCTATGCGCGCGCGCCGCACCCGAGCTACGGCGACGCCAAGATCCCGGCGTGGGAAATGATCCGCTTCTCGGTCAACATCATGCGCGGCTGCTTCGGCGGCTGCACCTTCTGCTCGATCACCGAGCATGAGGGCCGCATCATCCAGAGCCGGTCCGAGGATTCGGTGATCAAGGAAATCGAGGCGATCCGCGACAAGACGCCCGGCTTCACCGGCGTAATCTCCGACCTCGGCGGCCCCACCGCCAACATGTACCGCATGGCCTGCAAGTCGGAAAAAATCGAGAAGGCCTGTCGCCGTTTGAGTTGCGTGTTCCCCGACATCTGCGACAACCTCAACACCGACCACGCACCGCTGATTCACATGTACCGCCGCGCCCGCACCCTGCCCGGAATCAAGAAGGTGCTGATCAGCTCGGGACTGCGCTACGACCTCGCGGTGCGTTCGCCCGAATACATCAAGGAACTGGTGCAGCATCACGTCGGCGGCTATCTGAAGATTGCCCCCGAGCACACCGAAGCCGGCCCGCTGTCGAAAATGATGAAGCCCGGCATGGGCGCCTACGACCGTTTCAAAACCCTGTTCGAGGCGGCGTCCAAATCAGTCGGCAAGAAGCAGTATCTGATCCCCTACTTCATCGCCGCCCACCCGGGCACCACGCTGGAAGACATGCTGAATCTGGCGCTGTGGCTGAAAAAGCACGACTTCCGCCTCGATCAGGTGCAGACCTTTTTGCCGACGCCAATGGCGCTGGCGACGACCATGTACCACACCGAAAAGAACCCGCTCAAGAAGGTGCTGGGCGGCAAGGGCGAGTCGGTCGAGGTCGTCAAGCAAGGACGCATCCGCCGCCTGCACAAGGCCTTCCTGCGCTATCACGACGCCGAAAACTGGCCGATGCTGCGCGAGGCGCTGAAGGAAATGGGGCGCGAGGACCTGATCGGCAACAGCAAGAAACACCTGATCCCGCTGTTCCAGCCCGCCGGCACCGGCAAGCGCCCCGAAGGCGC
>JAGVGD010000149.1 GCA_020057245.1 Thiobacillus sp.
CCAGCCTGCCGCGCCGGCATGCGCTCCGCCAGGCGCGGCAGACGCCGCCAGCCAAATGCCAGCAGCCAGCCGGCGAGCGCGGCGATCATGGTGACATGCAGGCCCGAGATCGACAGCAGGTGGTTGACGCCGGTGCGGGTGAACGCCCGCCATTGATCATGCGGAATACTGCGCTGGTCGCCGATCACCAGTGCGGCGATCACGCCGGCATAGGGGGCGTCGCCCAGCGTGTTCATGATGCGCTGGCGGATCGTGGCGCGGGTGGCGGCGATCCAGGCGGCGGGAGTGGAGGCACGTTCAGACAGGCGTTGCGGCGGCGGCTGATCGCCCACATAGCCCGACGCCGCGATGCCGCGTTCCAGCATCCAGGCTTCGAGATCGAATCCGTGCGGGTTGTGGGTGCCGTAAGGTGTTTTGAGCCGCACCGTGAATTGCCAGCGTTCGCCTGCCTGCACGGTGGGTGTGTGGCTGGGGTCGTCGCGTGGCCAGTAGCGTGCGAGCTGGATGCGTTGCAGGTTCGGCGCATTGGGCGTCAGCACCTGTTCGACATCGAGCACAAAGCGTTCGCCGCGTGCATCGCTTTGCGGCAGGTCGCTGACCACGCCCTCCAGGCGAATGTCCACCCCCTGCCAGTGACCGGGCAGGCGGTCCGCCAGCCGCAGGTCGGCGCGCCATCCCGCCCAGGCAAAACCGAGCGCCAGGCTCAGCAGCGCAACCGCCAGCCGGCGCAGGGTTTCAGGAGCGGGTTGGGAAAAACGCGGCAGCCACAACACGCTGCCCAATAGCGGCAACAGCCACAGCCAGCGCGCGGGCGGCAGCGTGGCCTGCTGTTGCAGCAGCCATACGCCAAGACAGAATGCGATGAGATAGAACCGCACCGCAATGAATGATCAAAGCGGCTGCAACATCCCGTCAACCAGCCGCAACTGTCGATCCATGCGCGCGGCCAGATTGCTGTCGTGGGTGACGACGATGAGGCTGGTGGCCTGCTTGCGGTTGAGGTCGCGCATCAGGTCGAACACGGCATCGGCGGTGTGGCGGTCGAGGTTGCCGGTGGGTTCGTCGGCCAGGATGCAGGCGGGCTGGGTGACCAGCGCGCGCGCAATGGCGACACGCTGGCGCTCGCCGCCGGAGAGTTCGCCGGGTCGGTGGGGGAGGCGATGGCCCAGTCCCACTTCGGTCAGGACTTCGGTCGCGCGCGCCATCGCCTGGGCGCGGTCGAGCCGACGGATGGTGAGCGGCATCGCCGCGTTTTCCAGCGCGGAAAATTCGGGCAGCAGGTGATGGAACTGGTAGACGAATCCCAGCGCGGTGTTGCGCAGTTCGCAGCGTGCCGCTTCCGAAATGGCAAAGGGATTGCGCCCCAGCAGTTCGACCGTGCCCTGGGTTGGTGTATCGAGGCCGCCCAGCAGATGCAGCAGGGTGCTCTTGCCGGAGCCTGACGCACCTACGATGGCCAGCGACTCGCCGGCGCGGACTTCGAGATCGACGCCGCGCAGGACCGGCACGTCGTTTTTGCCTTGGCGAAAGGTTTTGCTCAGGCCGCGGCAGCGCAGCACGATGTCATTCATAACGCAGCGCCTCCGCCGGGTTGATGCGAGACGCGGCCCAGCTGGGGTACAGCGTCGCCAGCAGGCTGATGAGCAGCGAGATGCCGCCGATGATGGCGACGTCACCCCAGATCAGTTTGGACGGCAGCTGGCTGATGTAATACACGTCGGCCGGGAACAGATCCATGCCGAACAGGCGCTCGATCATGGGCACCACGGTTTCGACATTGAGCGCGAGCAGGACGCCGCTCGCCACCCCGAGCAGGGTGCCAAACACGCCGATGAACGCGCCCTGCACGATGAAGATGGCCATGATCGAACCGGGCCTGGCGCCCAGCGTGCGCAGGATGGCGATGTCGGATTGCTTGTCGGTCACCGCCATCACCAGGGTGGAGACGATGTTGAATGCGGCGACTGCGACGATCAGCAGCAGGATCAAGAACATCATGCGTTTTTCGATGGCGAACGCACGGAAAAAGTTGGTGTGACTTTGCGTCCAGTCGGTGAGGTAGAAATCGCCCCTGAGGCTTTGCGCCAGCTCGCGGGTGACGAAGGGCGCGCGGAACAGGTCGTCGAGTTTCAGCCGCACGCCCGATACGTCATCGCCCAGCCGCAGCAGTTTTTGCGCGTCCTGCAGATGGATCAGCGCCAGCCCGGAATCATATTCGAACATGCCGGCTTCGAAGATGCCGAGCACGGTAAACTGCTTGACGCGCGGCATCACGCCGGCCGGGGTGATGTTGCCCTGCGGCGTGAGCAGCACCACCTTGTCGCCGGGATACACGTTGAGCATGCGCGCCAGTTCGCCACCGAGGATGATGCCGAATTCGCCGGGCTTCAGGTTTTCCAGTTTGCCCAGTTTCACGTGCCGGGCGAGATCGGCGACCTGGCTTTCCATGTCCGGCAGGATGCCGCGAATGATCGCGCCGCGCACGTTGCCGCCATTGGCCAGCATGCCCTGCGCGTTGGCGTAGGGCGCACCGGTTACGACGTTCTTGTTTTGCTTTGCTTGCGCCAGCACGCCCTGCCAGTCGGGCAGGCGGTCGCCGGGGCCGCTGATTTCGAGGTGCGCCGCCACGCCGAGGATGCGTGCGCGCAGTTCTTCCTGGAAGCCGTTCATCACCGAAAGCACCACGATCAGCGCCATCACGCCCAGCGCAATGCCCGCCATCGAGACGATGGAAATGAAGGAAATGAAATGATTGCTGCGCTTGGCGTGGGTGTAGCGCAGGCCGATCTGGAGTTCGAAGGGAAGCAAAACAGGACTCGCTGAAAATGAGTTTCGAGTATGCCACAGCCGCCGGCTCCGGCTGGCCGCGGCCAGGCCGCTATCGTTGTGAATCCGCTTACACTCTGCGCATGATCATTCTGGCCCCGTATTTGTTCCCGTCTGCACGCTTGCTGGAAGCCGCTGCGTCCAATCTGGCGCTGCCCGCGTTGCAAACGCTGCTGGCGCGCGGCACCCGGATACGCTGCCCGGACGAAGGTGCGGAAGCGGCGCTGTGCAGCGCACTGGGCATCGACCGCCAGCA
>JAGVGD010000084.1 GCA_020057245.1 Thiobacillus sp.
CCCCGCCCTACCGCGCGCTGGGCCTGCAACTCTACAAGCGTGGCGACAAGGCCGCCGCCGCGCCCCTGCTGCAACGCTATCTCGAACTCGCCCCCAGCGCCGCCGACCGCGGCCATATCGAGCATTACCTGAAAGCGACAGGGTTCGTAAATGAATAACTTGTTCGACTATGGGTGTGCTGGCGGGATGCGATGCAAGGCGACAAACACGCCGCATGGCCGTCCCATGCAAGTGTTTGTCAACGCGGCAGCGCGCCCGTCAGCGCGGCCAGAATTGTGCAAGTTATTCGTTTACGAGCCCTAACCCCATGAACCTGCACCGCGTCTTTCTTTCCGGCCTCCTGCTGGCCAGCCTCACCGCCTGCACCCCGTGGACGCGGATCGATTCCACCAGCCGCGTCGAAACCCGCAGCAGCGACTACACCGTCGAACTGCCGGTCGGCTGGGTCAAAGCCACCGACAGCAGCAACGGCACCTTCATCACCCGCGACGGCCCCGCGCTCAACGCCATCGTCATCTACCGCAAACCGCACGACGCCAAACTGCCGCGCACCAAGCGCACCACGAACGCCGACATGCTGCCGCACGAGTTGGCCGAACTCGCCCTCGCCGAGTGGCGCAGCACCAACGCCACCGCCAACCTCGAAGTGATTTCCAACTCCCCCGCCACCCTCGGCGGCCAACCCGCAGTGCGCCTGCACATCCGCTACAAGAACGAACGCGGCCTGCCGATCGAGCGCGTGATGATTGCCATGGTTGACGCCAAAGGCCGCCTCACCCTGCAATACGAGGCCCCGGGCATCGTCTATTTCCAGCGCAGCCTGCCCGATTTCGAGGCGATGGCGGCGAGCGTGCGCTTGCAGTAGTTGTTCGGGAAGTAGGAATCCTGCTGGGAATAATGCAGGCGAGATATTGAACGCTGGGGCGAGCGCTCAATGATGAAGCCGAGCCGCAAACTGAGGCTTGCCGAAGTGAATCGGCTTGAGAAACAGTTTATGCCTCGCCGAGGTCATAGAAACGCTCGAATAGGTGTTGACCCCACTGAAAAGCTTCGTCTTCAGCGATACCCGTATCTACGAATGCGGTCAAATCAGCCCGTAGGCGTTCGATGGGGTTCTCAGCGAAGAACCTTTCAGCCCTCTCGCTAGCCGTTTCTATATCACTCGGCTTGGTTCCCATCTCGCTCATGAGCGCCGGCGATGCCTTGTTGTGAACGACTAGGTTCCGGACCGCTTTGCATTGCAAAGCTATGTTGCGCAGCCGGTCTGGCACGGTGACTCCAAGTAGCGGGAGCAGAACATCGACCTTCGTGTCGAAGTCGGTGCCGCGCAACGCGTCAGTAATTGCACCTGCGGTGAAGCCTCGTATTCGCATGAGAGTGCGGACGAGCGCGTTCACCTCGCCCTCGATGAGCGTGAAAAGAAGAACCACTCCCGACTTGGCTTCGCCTTCGCTGACGCAATGGGCCACCAGACGCATCTCTTCTTCGACCTGGGTGACGAGAATCTCGAAGGCATTTTCATGGGATTGGCCCAACTTTCGCAGCGCGTCGAAGAAGCCGTCACGAGTGATCGTCTCAGGATTGATTTGACCACTGTGGATCATCCGGGCGAGCGGCAACATCACGGCGGCGAAGAGCATCTTGCTCTGCTCCGCCTTGGAAACGAACTCCACGACGTTGTCAGAGGACATTGCGAGGCCCTTAACGCACCTGCTAAGCCGCGGGCCCGCCAGAGGCGGGACCGTCGGCTTGAGCGCCTGGTTGGGACTGAGCCAGACGATGTGCAATCCGGAACAAGCCAGCCTCAAGCAGAAACAAAAGAGCCAGCAACGGGATTGCGCCGACTAGATAAAGGCCTCCGACCATGAATTGAAATGACCACGTTTGTGCATAAAGGTCACCGTCTGCTGGCCCGGCGAGATATGCAGCCGTGCGGAGATAGAACCACACGCAGAAGAACGCAAACAGCAGAACAAGCTGATAGAGCCAAGCCTTTTTAAATCCTTGCCAGCTGAGTTTCATTGCTTTTCAGCCCCAACAGTTACTCACCAGACCGGTCGGTCCGTATTTTTACAATTCGCAGAGCATGCTGATGTGTCGCAGCAGCTTGATTCATGGTCAGTTCATCGGGGTTATCTGTCCACATATGTAATGATAATCCGGACCGAATATTTTCTGAGGGAGTAATGCTCAGTTGACCACGTCTGGCCAGGTACCGCTAGTTTCTGCCTGACTGCTAGCGGACGTTCCCACCGATTGAAGCATCACGGTCAGGCCACCTGTAACAGCTGAACGCCAGACCTCGCTGTCAGCCCCACCCGACCCTCTCAAAGTGAATGTTCAGCCAGCCGACGAACGGCGCTTGACACACATAACTACATAACTAATCATGTTGTCATGAAAACCCACTACATCACCCAAGGCATGCCTCCCGAGTGGTCAGGCGTTGCGCAAGTGTTTACCGCGCTCGGAGACGACTGGCGGCAGCGCATCCTGCTGGCCTTCGAGCCGGGCGAACGTCTTTCCATCAAGGAAATTGCGGACAGCTTGCCGCTGTCGCGAACTGCGGTGGTGCACCACCTCGGCGTGTTGCGCGCGTCCGGCATTCTGATTGCAGAAAAATCCGGCCGATCCGTTATGTACCAGCTGGACGAAAGCCGCCTGCAGTGGGCACTCGACGCGCTGCGCACCTATATCCAAACCCTGCATCCGGACCCCACCCTGAAACTGGAAACTGACCATGCGTAAAGCCATCAAGCTGTTGCTGAAAACCCTGTTCAGTCTGCTGTTCCGCGTGCAGCGCCGCGGCAGTCTGCCACCCCAGCAAGCCGGCCAGCGCCTGCTCATCGTGGCCAACCACGAATCCTTTCTCGACGGCATGCTGCTCGGCCTGTTCCTGCCAATCGACCCGGTGTTCGTAGTCAACACCGAAATCGCCAAACAACCGCTGTTCAAACTCGTACTGGGGCTGGTGGACTATCTGGCGGTCGACCCGACCAATCCACTGGCGATGCGCCGCGTGGTCAAGCTGCTGGAATCGGGACGGCCGGTGGTGATCTTTCCAGAGGGCCGCATCACCACCACCGGCGGGCTGATGAAGGTGTACGACGGCCCGGCCTTTGCCGCTTCGCGCACCGGGGCCACCATCGTGCCGGTCCGCATCGACGGCGCGTCGCGCAGCTACTTCAGCCGTCTGTCGGGCAAGCATCCGAGGTCGCTGCTGCCGCGCATGACGGTGTCGATCCAGCCCGCTGTCGGCATCCCGCCGCTGAACGGGCCCACCGCGAAATCCCGGCGTCAGGAAGCCGGCGAACACATGCGCAAGATCATGCAGCACATGTTGTTTGCCTCGCATCCGCGGCAGACCCTGCCGGCCGCATTCCTCGATGCGGTAGCGATTTTCGGCAAGCAGCGGCCGTGTCTGGAAGACATGAAACCCTCGCGCCTGAGTTATGCCGACACCTTGAAAATGATGCTGGCGCTGTCGCGCCTGACTTCACGCATCACCCGGCCCGGCGAAACTGTCGGCGTGCTGATGCCGAGCGCCGCCTCGACGCTGGGCCTGCTGCTCGGCCTGCAAACCGGCGGCCGCGTCCCCGCGATGCTCAATTTCACCGCCGGCGCCGAAGGCATGCTGTCGGCGTGCCAAGCGGCCAACATCCGCACCCTCGTTACCTCCCGCGTCTTCATCGAAAAAGCCAAACTCGAGCCGGTGATCGCCGCGCTGAGCGGCATCCAGGTGCACTATATGGAAGACCTGCGCGCGCAGATGCGTTGGGCCGACAAGCTGTGGATCGGCCTGGCGCTGCTGTTTCCGCGCCGCGTGATCCGGAAAGCCGATGCCGAAGCCCCGGCCGTGGTGCTGTTCACCTCCGGCACCGAAGGCAAGCCCAAGGGCGTGGTGCTGTCGCATCGCGCGCTGCTGGCCAACGTCGCGCAGATCCGCGCCGTGATCGATGTCACCCCGGCCGACAAGGTGCTGAACGTGCTGCCGCTGTTCCATTCCTTCGGGCTCACCGGCGGCGCGCTGTTGCCGCTGCTGTCCGGTGCCGAAGTGGTGCTCTACCCGACGCCGCTGCATTACAAGGTGATACCCGAACTGGCCTACGACCGCAACTGCACCGTGCTGTACGGCACCAGCACCTTCCTCGGCCAGTACGCTAAAAACGCCCACGGCTACGACTTCCACAAGCTGCGCTACGTCATTGCCGGCGCGGAAAAGCTGGCCGACAGCGTGCGCATGGCCTGGGTCGAAAAGTTCGGCATCCGCATTCTGGAAGGCTACGGTGCGACCGAAACCGCGCCGGTGCTGGCGGTCAACACGCCGCTGGCGTATCAGGCCGGCAGCGTCGGCCAGTTGCTGCCGGGCATCGAGGCCCAGGTGATCGCGGTGCCCGGCATCGAGCGCGGCGGCATGCTGCACGTGCGCGGGCCCAACCTCATGTCCGGCTACCTGCGCTTCGAGGCGCCGGGCCAGCTGGAACCGCCGACAAGCGAGGCCGGCAGCGGCTGGTACAACACCGGCGACGTGGTCGAGATCGACCCCGCGGGCTTCGTCCGCATCCTCGGCCGGGTCAAGCGCTTCGCCAAGATCGCCGGCGAAATGGTGTCGCTCGAAGTGGTGGAGAAGCTCGCCGTCGCCGCCTCGCCCGCCCACCCGCACGCCGCCACCAGCGTGCCGGATGAAAAACGCGGCGAGGCCATCATCCTGTTCAGCACCGACCCGGCGCTCAGCCGCGAGCACCTGCAACAGGCCGCGCGCGATCACGGACTGCCGGAAATCGCCATCCCGCGCGCGATCCGCCTGCTCGACGCCCTGCCCGTGCTGGGCACCGGCAAGACCGATTATCAAACCCTCAAAGCGATGGCGGCAGCATGAAACGGCGCACGTTTCTGCTCGGCCTGGCGGGCACCGGGCTGGGTGCTGCGGCATGGGCCGGCAGCCGCTGGTGGCCGGACGGCGAGTGGCGCAATCCCTGCCTGACCGGCCTGCCGCAGGCGCTGGCCGATCATCCGCTGGTTCGCGCCGCCTGGGACGGACTCGATCCAGCCCAGGTCTGGGACATGCACGTGCATGTCGCCGGCACCGGTGACAGCGGCAGCGGCATGCGGGTCAACCCGGCAATGGACAGCCTCGCGCATCCGGTGCTGTATACGCAAAAGCGCGTGTTCATGGATGCCGCCTGCGCATCCGGCGACCGCGGCGTCGATGCTGCCTATCTCGACCGCCTGCTGCAGTTGACCACCGCGTTTCCGCCGGGCGCCAAATTCATGCTCTACGCCATGGAGGCGTTTCATGACGACGGCGGCCACGCCCAGGACGCCCACACCGGCATCCACGTCCCCAACGCCTACGTGCGCACCCTGGCGCACACTTATCCGGAACGGTTCGAGTGGGTCGCCTCGATCCACCCCTATCGCGCGGACGCGGTCACCCAACTCGCGCAAGCCGTCCGCGACGGCGCGCGCGCAGTGAAATGGCTGCCGTCCGCCATGGGTATCCACCCGGCCGCCGCACAATGTGATGCGTTTTACGCCGCGCTCAAACAGCACGACGTGCCGCTGATCGTGCACACCGGGACCGAGCTGTCGGTCAACAGCGAAGGCCACAGCCAGGACCACAACAACCCGCTGCACTTGCGGCGTCCGCTGGCCGCCGGCGTGCGCGTGGTCGCCGCGCACTGCGCCTCGCTGGGGCAGGATGTCGACTGGGATGACGGCAAGCAGCCCGGGAAAGTATCCAGCTTCGCGCTGTTCACCCGCCTGATGAACGAGCCGACCGGCGTCAATCTGTATGGCGACCTGTCCGCCATCCCGCAGTTTCACCGCTACCGCATCCTGCCCGGGCTGCTGGAAAACGCCGGCTGGCAGGCGCGCCTGCTCAACGCTTCCGACTACCCGCTGCCCGGCATCCTGCCGATCTATCTGCTGAAGGAACTGGTGCGCGCGGGCCTGCTGCGCGCCACCGATGCCGAGGTGCTGCATGCCATCCGCCGCCACAATCCGATGCTGTTCGATTTTGTAATGAAGCGCTCACTTACCTGGCATGGCAACAAATTAGCCACGCGCTGCTTTGAAACACGCGCATTCTTCGATCGGACTACAGGGACCTCTACATGAACTGGCTATGGGTCATCCTCGGCGCCCTCGGCGGCGCACTGCTGCTGCAGGAAAGCGGCGGCCTGCTGCTGGGTGCGATTCTGGGCGGCATGGCCAGCCGCCTGGCGCGCAGCCGGCGCAACGAACTGGCTTTCGAAAAGCGCCTGCGCGAACTGGAAAAACAGCTGGCCGGATTCGCCCGATCCAGAGCGGATACCGTGGCGCATGTCGAACCGGAGGCGGTGGCCGAGCCCGCCGCAGCCGTCCAGCCGCAAGCTGCGGAGGACACACCCATCGCTGCCCGGCCGCCCACTCAGCCACCCATCCAGGCGGCGAAACCCGGTCCGGCACCCGCACCGGAGTCAGCGCCCACTTACGCTGATTCTGTTTGGCCACGTGAACCCGCCCCCTGGCTCAGCCGCCTGCTGAGCGGCAATCTGCTGGCCAAGGCCGGCGTGGTGCTGCTGTTCTTTGGCGCCGCGTCCGGGCTCAAGATGGCAGCGGATTACGGGCTGTTTCCGCCGGGCATGCGGCTGCTGCTGGCGGCGCTGGCGGGCGTCGCGCTGATCGCCTTCGGCCACAACCGCGCGCGCCAGAATGTCCAGCAAGCCTTCGGCTTCGCCGTGCAAGGCGGCGGCTTTGCACTGTTGTACCTGAGCCTGTATTTCGCCTTTGCGCGCTATGGCTTCATCGATGCTACCCCCGCGTTTGCCGGGTTTGCGCTGCTCGGCGTGAGCTGCGCGCTGCTGGCGATGCGGCAGAACAGCGAAGCGCTGGCCTGGCTCGGTTTGGCCGGGGCGTTTTTCGCGCCCGCGCTGGCGTCCAGCGGTGGCAACCAGTACCGGATCCTGTTCGGCCATTTCCTGCTGCTGGACCTGTTCATCGTGGCGATCAGCAGCCGCACCGGCTGGCGCAGCCTGAACCTGCTCGGCTTCTTCCTCACCACGCTGTTCGGGTTTGCCTGGGCGCTGGCGCGGTATGAAACGGCGTTCCGTTTCGACATCGAAGCCTTCCTGCTGGCGTTTTTCGTGCTGTACACACTGGCGCCCGCCCTGCTCACGCACTACCGCCAGCCTGCAAGCCGGGCCTGGCTGGATGGCACACTGCTGTTCGGCGTGCCCGCAGTGGCGGCGATGGTGCAGGGTGCGCTCGGCTACGAACGCGACTATCTGGCGCTGACTGCATTTTTGGCCGGGCTGTATTACCTGGGGCTGGCCGCGCTCACCCGCAGCAGCGACAACCCGGTGCTGCCGCGTGCATTCACCGCCTTGGCGATCACCTGCCTCACCGTCGCCATCCCGCTGTACTTTGGCGCATCCGTCACCGCCGTGTTCTGGGCGCTGGAAGGCGCGGCCGTGCTGGCGTTCGGCCTGTCGCG
>JAGVGD010000007.1 GCA_020057245.1 Thiobacillus sp.
CGTCGGGCGGCGAGCTGTCGCGCATCAGCCTGGCGATCCAGACCGCGCTGTCCGGCGTGGCGAGCGTGCCGACGCTGATTTTCGACGAAGTCGATGTCGGCATCGGCGGCAGCGTCGCCGAAGCAGTGGGGCGGCGCCTGGCCCGGCTCGGCGAAACGCGTCAGGTGCTGGTCATCACCCATCTGCCGCAAGTGGCCGCGCGCGGCAGCCAGCACTTGCGCGTCGCCAAGCAGGCCAATGGCGGCTTCGTGTCGTCCAACATCGAATTGCTCGACCCCGACGCGCGGGTGGAAGAACTCGCGCGTATGCTGGGCGGCATCAAGATCACCGCCACCACCCGGCAGCACGCAGCGGAGATGCTTGCCGGGTGAGGCGCCTGTTAGACGTGCTCTACCTGCTGCTGGTCGCCCTTACACCTGCGTGGGCAGATACGATGAGCGGCATCGTCATCGTGGTCATCGACGGCGATACCGTCCTGTTCAAGCCGGATTCACCGTACAAAACCGATGTGCATGGCACCGCTTCGCGCGCCTTCCTGAAAATTCGCCTGGCCAACATCGATGCGCCGGAAAAGGATCAACCCTACGGCGAAGTGGCTACCCGCGCGTTGAGCGCACTGGTGCTGGATCAGCGGGTGGAGGTAACAACCGTTGCAGTTGATGCGTATGGGCGGACGATTGCACAGATCCAGCTTGGGGACGTGCAGGTGAATACCGAACTGGTGCGGCGCGGGCTGGCTTGGGCGTCTGCTTATCGTAGTCGATCTGATCTCAAGGAGGCGCAGCGTGAGGCGCAATTGGCACCGCGCGGGCTGTGGCGCGAAGCTGCGCCGAAGCCGCCCTGGGTGTGGCGAAGGGAACATTCAGCGGCGATGCATTGAAAGTGTGTTGCGCGAAGGACGTAAAAAACCCGGAACGCGTTCCGGGTTTTTTTAAATACATACGCGGTTTACCGCGGGAAAATTCGATCCATGTCCGCTGCCGCTTACCCTACCAACTGCTCCAGCACAAACGGCAGAATCCCGCCCTTGTTGTAATACTCCACCTCGATCGGCGTATCGATGCGCAGCTTGACCGACACGCGCTCGCTGCCGCCATTGGCGCGATGGATCACCAGCGTGACATCCTGCTGCGGCACGATGCCGGTCTCGATGCCTTCAAGGTCAAAGGTTTCCGAGCCGTCGAGTTTCAACGTGGCTGCATCGACGCCGTCCTTGAACTGGCAGGGCAGCACGCCCATGCCGGCGAGGTTGGCGCGATGGATGCGCTCGAAGCTTTTGGCGACGACGGCTTTTACGCCGAGCAGGGTGGTGCCCTTGGCCGCCCAGTCGCGGCTGGAGCCGGTGCCGTATTCCTCGCCGGCAAAAATCATCAGCGGCTTGCCTTCGGCCTGATACGCCATCGCCGCGTCGTAGATGGCCTGCTGCTCGCCGCCCTTGAGCGTGATGCCGCCTTCGGAACCGGGGATCATCAGGTTCTTGATGCGGACGTTGGCGAAGGTGCCGCGCATCATCACTTCGTGGTTGCCTCGGCGTGCGCCGTAGCTGTTGAAGTCGGCTTTCTGCACGCCGTGTTCGGTCAGATACAAGCCGGCGGGCGAGGTGGGTTTGATGCCGCCGGCGGGGCTGATGTGGTCGGTGGTGACGGAGTCGCCGAAGATGGCCAGCGCACGGGCGGCCTTGATCGAGGTGCTGGCCACGGCCTGCTGCTGGGCGAAGAACGGCGGTTGCTGGATGTAGGTCGATTTCGCGTCCCATTCATAGACCATGCCGGTGGGCGCGGAGACGGCATCCCACAGCGGGTTGTCGGCGCCGACATCGGCGTAGATCTTGCGGTAGGCGGCGGGGTCGGTGGCGGTGTTCATCACCGCGGCGACGTCGGCATTGCTCGGCCACAGGTCTTTCAGGAACACCGGCTGGCCGTCCTGGCTGGTGCCGAGCGGCTCGGTTTCGAAGTCGATATCGACGCGGCCCGCCAGCGCGAAGGCGACGACCAGCGGCGGCGACATCAGGAAATTGGCCTTGACCGCCTGGTGCACGCGCGCTTCGAAGTTGCGGTTGCCCGACAGCACCGAGGCGACCACCAGGTCGTGGTCGGCAATGGCTTTTTCGATTTCGGGTTTGAGCGGGCCGGAGTTGCCGATGCAGGTGGTGCAGCCGTAGCCGACCACGCTGAAACCGACCTGCTCCAGCGCGTCCATCAGTCCGGCCTTGTTGAGGTATTCGGTGACGGCGCGCGAGCCGGGACCGAGCGAGGTTTTAACATGGGCGGGCGGCTTGAGGCCGAGCGCGGCGGCTTTCTTCGCCAGCAGGCCGGCGGCCAGCATCACACCGGGGTTGGAGGTGTTGGTGCACGAGGTGATCGCGGCGATGGCGATGTCGCCGTGCTTGATCGGGGTGTCGCCGGTATGCAGGGCGGCTGCGCTCTTGCCATAGCCGCCATCGGCCACGGCCTTGTCCATCAGGCCGGTGAAGGCGGATTTCAGGCCGGCCAGCGCGATGCGATCCTGCGGCCGCTTGGGGCCGGCGACGCTGGGTTCCACCGTGGAAAGATCCAGAGCCAGCGTCTGCGAGTAATCGATGTCGCCCGCCTGCGGAATGCCGAACAGGCCCTGCGCCTGGTAGTAGGCGCGGATCGTGTTCACCTGCGCATCGCTGCGGCCGGTGGCGGCGAAGTACTGGCAGGTGGCTTCGTCGACCGGGAAGAAGCCCATGGTTGCGCCGTATTCCGGCGCCATATTGGCAATGGTCGCGCGGTCGGTGACCGACATTGCGGCCACGCCAGTGCCGAAGAACTCGACGAATTTGCCGACGACCTTGGCTTTGCGCAGCATTTCGGTGATGGTCAGCACGATATCGGTGGCGGTGACGCCGGGCTTGGCCGCGCCGGTGAGGTTGACGCCGACGACGTCGGGGGTGAGGAAATACACCGGCTGGCCGAGCATCGCGGCTTCGGCCTCGATGCCGCCGACCCCCCAGGCGACGATGCCGAGGCCGTTGATCATCGTGGTATGGGAATCGGTGCCGACCAGGGTGTCGGGGTAGGCGACGCCGTCCTTCTCCATCACGCCGCGTGCCAGGTATTCCATGTTGACCTGGTGCACGATGCCGACGCCGGGCGGCACCACTTTGAACGTATCGAAGGCCTGCATGCCCCATTTCAGGAACTGGTAGCGCTCGCGGTTACGTTCGAATTCGATTTTCATGTTGAGGTCGAGCGCGTCGTGAGTGCCTGCGGCGTCGACCTGGATCGAATGGTCGACCACCATGTCGACCGGCACCAGCGGCTCGATCTTCTTCGGGTCCTTGCCCAGTTTCTGGGCGGCCGAGCGCATCGCCGCCAGGTCGGCCAGCAGCGGTACGCCGGTGAAATCCTGCAGGATCACGCGCGCCACGGTGAAGGGGATTTCCTCGACGCGCTCGGCATTCGGCTTCCAGCCGGCCAGCTGCTTGACGTGTTCGGGGGTGACCTTGACGCCGTCGCAGTTGCGCAGCACCGATTCCAGCACCACGCGGATCGATACCGGCAGCCGCGCCACCGATGCGCCGAGCGCGGCTTCGAGTTTCTTCAGCGAGGCGAACTGCTTGCTGCCGCTGGCGGTTGAGAAGGTGTCCTGGGTGTGGAAAGCGTCGGTCATGGCGATGGCGGTCTCGATGGAAAGTTGAAACGAAATACTAAATCAAGCAATGAAAGTGCCAACAGCGCGACCCGCTGGGGGCCGCGCAGGCCCGGACGGCTGCGCGCCGCATCTGCGGGCTGGATTAACTTTCCCGCCGCATCTGCGGGAACAAAATAACGTCGCGGATGCTGGGCGAGTCGGTCAGCAGCATCACCAGCCGGTCGATGCCGATGCCGCAGCCGCCGGTGGGCGGCAGGCCGTGCTCCAGCGCGCGGATGTAGTCGGCGTCGTAGTGCATTGCTTCTTCATCACCCGCCTCTTTTTGGCGCACCTGATCCATGAAGCGTTCGGCCTGGTCTTCGGCGTCGTTCAGCTCGGAAAAGCCGTTGGCCATTTCACGCCCGGTGATGAACAGCTCGAAGCGTTCGGTGATGTCGGGCTGGGTGTCGGAACGGCGCGCCAGCGGCGACACTTCGGCCGGGTAGTCGATGATGAAGGTCGGCTGGATCAGCAGGGTTTCGGTGGTTTCCTCGAAGAAGGACAGCTGCAGGCCACCGATGCCATCGTACGGGCGATATTTTCCCTTCATTGCCTTGAACTGGCCGATCAGCCAGTCGCGGTCGTTCAGTTGCTCGACGGTGTAATGCGGGTGGTAGTGGCGGATCGCCTCGACAATGGTGAGGCGGGCAAACGGCTTGCCGAGGTCGATTTCATGGCCCTGATAGGGCACCAGGGTGGAGCCGGTGGCGGCCATGGCGGCGGCGAGGATCAGCGATTCGGTGAGGTCCATCAAATAGCGGTATTCGCGATAGGCCTCGTAGAACTCCATCATGGTGAACTCGGGGTTGTGCCGCGTCGACAGGCCTTCGTTGCGGAAGTTGCGGTTGATTTCGAACACCTTCTCGAAACCGCCCACCACCAGCCGCTTGAGATACAGCTCGGGTGCGATGCGCAGGAACATTTCCATGTCGAGCGCGTTGTGGTGGGTGGCAAACGGCTTGGCCGCCGCGCCGCCGGGGATGGGATGCATCATCGGCGTTTCGACTTCGAGAAAGTCGCGTTCGATCATGAAGCCGCGAATCGCCGAGATGATTTTCGAGCGGCGCATGAAGGCTTCGCGCGCGATATCGTTGGTGATCAGGTCGAGATAGCGCTGGCGGTATTTCTGCTCCTGGTCGGCCAGGCCGTGGAATTTTTCCGGCAGCGGGCGCAAGGCCTTCGACAGCAGGCGGATGGACCTGGCCTGAATGGTGAGCTCGCCCTTGTTGGTCTTGAACAGAATGCCGGTCACGCCGATAAAATCGCCCAGGTCCCAGTGCTTGAACGCATCGTGCGATTCGGCGCCGGCGTGGTCGTTCGTCACGTAGACCTGAATCTGCCCGCTCATGTCCTGCAGGGTGGCGAAGCTGGCCTTGCCCATCACGCGCTTCAGCATCATGCGGCCGGCCAGTTGCACCTGCACGCCTTCGGCTTCCAGCGCTTCCTTGGATTGGTTGCCGTGGGCGGCAGCCAGTTTTCCGGCGTAGTCGCGCCGCTCGAAATCGTTGGGGAAGGCGACGCCTGCCTCGCGGATCGCGGCGAGCTTGGCGCGGCGTTCGGCGATGATCTGGTTCTCATCTTGCTGGGGTACGGTGTTTTCGGTGTTCATGGTGGTTTGGATTAGTCGAAATGGTGGAGCACGAAACCGAGTTGCTGCGCGGCTTCTGCCTGTTTTTTGTCGGCAGTTGAAAATGCCGGAATGGCATGGCGGCGGGCGACGGCGAGGTGCAGCGCATCGAGCGTGCGCAAAGGCAAGTCGGCGACCTCATCCATCAAGTGGTAGGCCAGCGTCAGGTCATCCTCCTGGAAAGACGAGACCGCGAGCGCGCCGTCCTGCATGTCCAGCCTGAAGGCTTCGAGCACCTGTGCTTCGAGCTCGGCGGATATCTGCTGGTTGCGACGACGACGCGCGAGCGCGCAGCGCATTTCGACGACAGTCAGACGGCTGATTGCGAGCGGCGCCTGGTCCAGAAAGAAAGCGTCAAAGGTGTCGCTGCCGGCTTCGCTGAGGTAGCGCTTCACCAGTGCGCTGGTATCGACATAAATCATCAGAAGCGATCTTCACGGTCTTCGCTGATCAGGACTTCACTAGGAATTTCCTGGAACGGCTGGCTGGCACGAAATGCGGCCAGTGAACGAAAGGCCTTCTTGCGCCGGGGTTCAACCGGCAGGATGCGCGCCACCGGCTCGCCGCGATTCATGACCAGGACTTCATCGCTGTCGGCGAACATCTGGTCGGGGTGCGACAGGCCTTCGCGGGCTTCGCGAACGGTCAGGGTTTTCATTTAAGCGCTCCAGGGGCAAAACGTGACACAATTATAGCTAATGTGACACGCCGCTCGCTAGCCATTTTTCACCCATGTCCGACACCCCTATAAGCCTGCTCAACCGCGTTTTCGGCTACCCCGCGTTCCGCGGCGAGCAGGCCGCCATCGTCGACACGCTGGTGGCGGGCGGCGACGCGCTGGTGCTGATGCCCACCGGCGGCGGCAAATCGCTGTGTTTCCAGATTCCGGCGCTGCTGCGCGCGGGCTGCGCGGTGGTGGTGTCGCCGCTGATCGCGCTGATGCAGGATCAGGTGGCGGCGCTGAAAGAACTTGGCATCGCTGCCGAATTTTTGAATTCGAGTCTGGATAATGCGACGGCGATGCAGGTCGAGTGTGCATTCGTCAGTGGCCAGCTCAAGCTGCTGTATGTCGCACCGGAACGTTTGCTCACGCAACGTTTTCAGGGCCTGCTCGAACAGGCGCAAGTCGCGCTGTTCGCCATCGACGAAGCGCACTGCGTGTCGCAATGGGGGCACGATTTCCGCCCCGAATATCTGGGCTTGTCCACGCTGCACGAACGCTTTCCGGACGTGCCGCGCATTGCCTTGACGGCGACCGCCGACACTGCGACGCGCGCCGAAATCCTCACCCGTTTGGATCTCGGTGCCGCACGTGTTTTCGTCGCCAGCTTCGACCGTCCCAACATCCGTTACCGCATCGCCGAAAAGACCGAACCGCGGCGCCAGTTGCTCGATTTTCTCGCCGAACACAAGGGCGAGGCGGGGATTGTTTACTGCAGCACGCGCAAAAAAGTCGAAGAAACCGCCGATGCGCTGAAGCAGTCCGGCCTCACCGCGCTGCCGTATCACGGCGGCATGGACAACGACACCCGTCGCCGCCATCAACAACAATTTCTGCGTGAAGACGGCGTCGTCATGGTCGCCACGCTCGCTTTCGGCATGGGCATCGACAAGCCCGATGTGCGCTTCGTCGCCCACATGGATTTGCCGCGCTCGGTCGAAGGTTATTACCAGGAAACCGGCCGCGCCGGGCGCGACGGCGCGCCCGCCGAAGCGTGGATGGCGTGGGGCCTGCAGGACGTCGTCACCCAGCGCCGCTTCATCGACGAGGGCGAGGCCGAAGACGCGCACAAGCGCAGCGGCCACGCCAAGCTCGATGCCCTGGTCGGGTTGTGTGAAGCCGCCAGCTGCCGCCGCGTCGCGCTGCTGAGCTACTTCGGCGAAACCTCGCAAGCCTGCGGCAACTGCGACGTGTGCCTGAATCCGCCCACCCTGTGGGATGGCACCGAAGCCGCTCAGAAGTTGTTGTCGGCGGTCTACCGCACCGGCCAGCGCTTCGGCGCCGGCCACGTCATCGATGTGCTGCTCGGCAAGACCACGGAAAAAGTCGACAAGTTCGGTCACACCCAATTAAGCGTGTTCGGCATCGGCGCCAGCCAGACCGACAAGGTCTGGCGCGCCGTGCTGCGCCAACTGGTGGTGCGCGGCCTGCTGGAAGTCGACCATACAGCCTACGGCGCGTTGAAACTCACCGCCGCCGCCAAGCCCGTGTTGAAGGGTGAAGAAACCGTCATGCTGCGCGCTATCGAAGTACGGCCGGCGCGCAGCAAGAAATCCCGCTTCGCGCCCAGCTCGGGCGCAGGCGTCCACGACGACGAAGATCCGCTGTTCCTCTCCCTGCGCGCCTGGCGCCGCGAAACCGCCAACGAAAAAGGCGTGCCCGCCTACGTCATCCTGCACGACGCCACCCTGCGCGAAATCGCTGCGCGCAGGCCCGCCACGCTGGCGGAGCTGGGCGAGATATCGGGGCTGGGGACGAAGAAGCTGGAAGCGTATGGCGAGGCCGTGCTGGGGGTGGTGGCGGAGGGCTGAGCAAGCAAGCCATCTGCTGGCGTTGACGAACGCCAAGCCTCGTCCTATAGTTAACCAAAAGGTTAATTAACCAATAGAGCAAATACGGATGAGCCCTGTAACAGACACCCTGAGCATGACCTTTGCTGCGCTGTCAGACCCTACGCGGCGGGCGATGCTGGCGCGTTTGGTGCAAGGCGAGGCCTCGGTCAATGAGCTTGCAGCCCCGTTCAGGATGAGCCTGCCCGCCGTTTCAAAACACATCAAAGTCCTGGAAAAAGCGGGGTTGCTGATCAAGACCCGCCAAGCACAACAGCGCCCCTGCAAGATCGATGGCGAGCAACTCAAGCAAGCGGTTGACTGGATTGAACAGTACCGGCAACTGTGGGAAGGACGCCTGGACCGTCTGGATGCCTATCTGCTGGAACTGCACGCCAGTGAATCAGCAGCCCGGCCGGCACAGGAAATGGCAACCAAGCCAGATGCAAGTGAGCCTATCGAGACGCCGGACAAGGCCAGAAAAAATGCTGGCAAGCCAGCCCAATTAGCCTCGGGCTCTGAAAAACCCAAGCCCGCCACACGATCCGAACGCAACACACCCTCAGCCAAGGAGAAAACCGATGACGACACCCTTCAACAACAAATTGGATTTGACTTTTGAGCGCATCGTCGATGTGCCTCCCCAGCTTGTCTGGCGGGCCTGGACGGAACCCGATCTGATCAAGCAATGGTTTTGCCCCTTGCCGTGGAAGACCATTGAAGCCGAAGTCGATGTGCGCCCCGGCGGGATGTTTCGCACCACCATGCAGTCGCCCGAAGGCAAGGATTACCCCAACATCGGCTGCTTCCTCGAAACCATCCCAAACGAAAAACTCGTCTGGACCAATGCCTTGCTGCCCGGCTTTCGCCCCGCGTTGATGAACGCCCCCTGCGGCGATGAGTCGGCCGAATTCATGTTCACCGCCACCGTTGAAATGGCCCCGCATGGCGAAAACGGCACCCGCTACCGCGCCACCGTCATCCATGCGGACGAGGCAGGGTGCCGGACGCACGCCGCCATGGGCTTTGAAGAAGGCTGGGGCGTGGCGCTCGATCAACTGGTCGCCATGGTCAAGCGTGGCATTTGATCATGCGGTTCCACACGATCCAGATCAACCAGGGAAAGAGATGATGAAACCGAGCGAAAACGAACGTGAGGTGGTCCTTCAGCGCGAAGTGCCATTTGCCCGGGAACTCGTCTGGAAAGCCATGACCGAGCCCGAACACCAAAACCGCTGGTGGGGCCCGGACGGCTTCAGGAACGAAAACGTGACCATGGATTTCAGGGTGGGTGGCGCGTGGACATTCGAGATGGTCGGGCCCGACGGCACCCGCTACCCCAACCACTCGGTGTTCAAGGAAATCAGCCCGCCGTCCAGGCTGGTTTTCGACCACGGCGATGGCCAGCGGATATGGTTCGAGAGCTGCATCACCTTGCAGGAAACCGGCAGCGGCACCCTGATCACGCTGCGCCATCTTTTCCCCAGCAAGGAATCCCGCGACGAGGTGGTCGAGAAATACGGCGCCATCGAGGGAGGCAAGCAGCACCTGGCGAAGCTTGAGGCTTATCTCAAGGCGAACAGGGCTTGAACGACGACGCCATGCTGCCGACCTTGAAGCGAGCGGAAGGTTGAGGCCGGCAAGAGACAGTGCCGACCTGCCGCACTGGTGGTGCTGGACGATATCCCGTGTTGCGCAGTATGCTGCACATAATTCTGTCACCCACACAGGGAGTAGGTCATGGGCTTTTCCACCGGCGATGTGGTGCCATTCACCCAGGCGCGCGCCAATCTCTCCGAACTGGCCGATCAGGCCAAGGCTGGCGCCGAGAAGATCATCACCAAGAACGGCGAGAGTTACGTCGCCCTGATCGACGCCGACCGGCTGGACTACTACCACCGGCTGGAACGCGAGCGCATCCATCTTTTGCTCATCGACGACGCCCGCCGCGGCCTGGCTGACATCGCCGCCGGACGGACCTTCGAGGCCGATGGCGCCATCGCGCAGTTGCAACAGCACCGGTCCGCTACCGGTTCCGCCAAACCGTCCAACGCTGGCAAGCCCACCCGGAAGCGTGGCTGAGCACCTATACCGGGTCGAACTGACCGCGAGCTTCCTGGAACGCCTCGACGCCATCGAAGCCTTCCTGCTGGAAGCCGACGCGAGTCTCGCCTTCGATACGCTGCTGGCCGAATTGCGCGCCTCGGTCATCCCCAACCTGAGCCGCTATCCGCGCATCGGCCGGCGCTACCTGGACAATCCGCCACAATCGGCCGAAGCGCTGGCCCAACTCGCCGCACTGCCGGCCGGCGCCGCCCAGGCCCTGCGCGAATACCTGCATGGCGACTACCTGATGCTGTACACCGCATCGGAATCCGAAGCCACGGTTTGCCTGCTGTCCATCCGGCATCACCGCCAGCTTTCGTTTGATTTCGCCAACCTGTGGCCCGGAGCGTGATGGCCAGCGGGCATATGGGGTCTGACCAAGTCTGACCCTGTTATCATTTTGTCAGGTAATTTTAATCATGGATGTGAGCTTTGACGTGTCAGCACATGGTTGATGGCTGTGGCAAATGGTAGGTGTGCCGTGGCTGCGAGTTCTTGCTGTAGCAGTGGCAACCAGTCGGCTACAGGGAACACATTAGCCATCTCGGCGAATTCTTCCGCTGTCTGCACATAACCTGCAACCTCACGAAATCGAATTTGCCTCAATGCGCCATCGAGATTGAAGATGCGGATGGTCTCGCTGGCGCGACGGTGATCGACTGGTGATAGATTTTTCCTGGGGCTGACTGATCCGTTCGGAGAAAATACCAAGTAGTGCTCTGGGTCGTCCACATCGGGCTTGATCAGGTCTGCCGGTGGATAAACACTGCACCGATTGTCTTTGTGTTTTCCGCAACTATCTTCGCGGTTGCATGAGCCGAACAAGTTCGACCAGAGAAAAGTGACCGTGGGGTCACGTCCCTTTTGGCGGAAATGTTCGATATGCCTTTTCCCGTTACTGATATCCGCCTCGCAATAGGCACAGCGTTGTCCTTGCATTGCCTCCAGTTCAGTCCAGATGGTCATCTTCTCTGCTAAGCCGATGTTGCCCCAGCTGTGCTGACCATGCTGGTAATTTGCCAGGCAGGCTGGTGCTACGCTTCTTTGCAGTTTGTGCATTCAGTCATTCCCTTTGGGTAATGGAAGTATTTGTTTGAACGCCTGCAAGCGGATCATTCGGTCGCATTCACGTATAACGGGATGGTCAATGCCAAAGTGGGCTTCGAGTTTGGTTCTTAGTGCATTGCCTTCCGTGCCTTCATGCATATATTGCTGAATCAAAGCGTGGAACTCGGAAAGCGCTCGGGCCTCAGGCACATCTGGGATGGGATCGACCCCCATGATTTGGGCCAGCAGATCAGAGCTGGCCACACCGCGCGTTTGCAAGGAAACGAGTTCTAAAACGGTGTGTTGCTTACCTGTTTCAGGATCGGCTTCCTGACGCAAGAGGCGAATGCACGAGGAGTCAATGCTGGTCAACACCTGCGGGCTGTGTGTGGTGACGATGAACTGCAAATTAGGAAAGACTTCAGCCAAATCAGTCAGCACGGTCTGCTGCCAACCAGGGTGCAAGTGCATATCCACTTCGTCGATGAGCACAATGCCATGTGTACGGCGTGGTGCGGCTTCGCCCTGATGAGCGTTGAGTTTGTAGCAGCGGTAAGCGATGTCGCCAACTAGGGCCAGCATGTTGCGTATGCCATCGCTGAGTTGACTGACTTTAAGCTGGCCGTGGGAATCGTGGTTTAGAACCAGTTCTACATGCTCAGCGCTGTATTGCAGACCATGCCAACCAGTGCGTTTCTTGAGCATGGCATCTACGGCATGCTGCACAGCCTTGAAAGGTGCGATGAGACCGTAAGGAACGTCGGCATCAAACGGTATTTGTTTTTCAAAATTCCGAATCTGTGCCTGCAAGTAGGATTGATGAATGCGACTGAACCATTGGGCAAAGTGCTTGTAACTCGACGCAGGATCCAAACAATCACGATAGGCAAAGGTGCGAGATTGAGTTTCGCTGTCGGCTTGGCCGTGTATGGCAGTCAATTTCTTCTGCGCCCACAAGCGGCCTGTACCGTAGTAGCCCAACATGGGTAAATCATCAGGCGATGCCCGCGCACCTGAAAAAATCCGTTGTTCTAGAACTTTTGCGGTTTCGTTAAGATTCAACGCGCCAACAATAACGGGCTCTTTGGTTTTCGTGCCTTTTTTTACGCTTTCTCGATAGCGCACACCCTGCCAGGGAACGTCCTCATGAAAGGTAATGGCAATATCAAGCATCGAGCCTTCAGTCTCGATGAGTGGATTCTTCAGGGCACCATCAAGTACGAGTTTGCGAACCTGTAATTGCCCCATTGCTTTGATTTCCGCAGGTAGCCGCCAGTCCATCTCATGTGATTGCACTTGCTCTCGCCGCACGTCATCAATCTGGATGCTTGTCACATCGTTTGTTGTACTACCCAAATCAAAACCTGCGACATATGGCCACAGCGCTACCTTGATGGCATCCAGCACGCTGGTTTTACCCTGGCCATTTGGTGCAACCAAGACTGTCATTTGTGGATGCATATCCACAGACAGAGAGTCAAAACAGCGGTAGTTCTTTAGGTGAATATGCTCAATACGCATGACTTGATTCCGTTCGGTTGGGACCGCGTGTCTTAATGGTTCTAAAAATCAAAATTAATGCCTGTCACCACACAAGAATAAACGGGGTCAGAACAATTCTTGTGGCGTAGGAAAGTGACAGCCTCCCTCCGACAACTAAGAAGTTTAAACCACGAAGTATCAGTCAAGCCTTCAGCGCATTCCCCACTACCTCCGCCACATCCTTCGCCAGTCCCTCGACTGCGGCGATGCGCTCCAGCGCGGCGCGCGCATGCGCCTGTCGCTCGGTGTCGAACTGGCGCCAGCGGTCGAAGCTGCGGGCGATGCGGGATGCGACCTGCGGGTTCATTGCCTGGAGTTCGCTGATGACATCGGCGGCCAGGGCGTAGCCGCTGCCGTCGGCGGCGTGGAAATGGCGCGGGTTGGCGCCGCAGAAGCCGCGGATCAGGGCGTAGACGCGGTTGGGGTTTTTGAGGTCGAAGGCGGGGTGCTGCATCAGCGCGCGCACGTGGGCGACGGTGCCGGGCAGGCGCGAGGTGGCCTGCACTGCAAACCATTTGTCGATGACCAGGGCTTCGGTTTGCCAGCGCGTGTAAAAGTCGGCGAGTGCAGTTTCTCTTTCAGGCAAGCCGCGTTCGGGCAGGTCGAGGTTGGCGAGCGTGGCCAGCGCGGCGATCTCGTCGGTCATGTTGCCGCCAGGCGTGAGCTGGGCGGTGAGGCGCGGCACGACCGAGGATTTCAGATAGTCGGCATCGCTTTCGGCTAAGTAGGTGAGGCAGGCGTTGCGCAGCGCACGCTGGCCGACCTGTGCGCCGTCGGGGGCGTAGGCAGCGGCGGGGGCGAGGGTGCTCCACACGGCTTCGAGTTTGTCGCGCAGTTGGGTGGCGAGGTGGCGACGCAGATTCACACGTGCGGTGTGGATGGCTTCGGGGTCGATGGTGCCGCCTTGGGCAACCACCGCTTCGGCGAGCACGGCTTCGGCGGGCAGGTTGAGCGCTTCGGCGGCGAGTGCGGGGTCGCCGCTCAGACCGTCGTCGAGCACGCGACCGCAGGCGGCGACGAAGGC
>JAGVGD010000124.1 GCA_020057245.1 Thiobacillus sp.
AACCGGGCAAACGCCCGGTTTTTTCATGGCCGCAATTCGCTCAGGGCCGCAGGTAAGCGTAACCCTGCTGCTGGCGACGCATGATTTCCACCACGCCCGACGGAACATAGCCCGCTTTGGGATTGATGTCGGCCGGTTCCACTTTACGGTTACGCATGGTGTTCTGGCATGCCATCACTTTCACGCCAGAATCGACCATCTCGCTGATGCGATTGGCCACCTCGGACTCCACCCTGAGCATTTCAATACCGGGGCCGAAGGCCACCACTTCGATGTCAACTTTGTCGGCGCCTATGTCTTTCTGTATGTTTTTGGCATTGTTCAAGGCCAGATTCCAGGCGGCCGCGTCATCCTGGCTCACCTGGATCACGACCTTTTCTTTTTCTGCCGCCAATGCGGCGGGCGACATGCCCAACGCCCCCAGCATCAGCAGGCTACCCAGCACTGCACGCTTCACGACCTGTTTCATGATTCTCTTCTCCTGTAATTTTGATGAACGGATGGTATCTAAGCACCAATTAATCAAGCGGGCAATAGTGCATTCAATCCATTTATCCAGAACTTGAATCAGGCCCAAGACCGCGCCATCAGGGCAATTTGGTATCCTTCGCGTACAAGAATTCAAATTCAGGTTACCTGCCTTGAAAGACACCGCTGATTTCGTTCACTGGTTTCGCTCCGCCGCGCCCTACATCCACGGTTTTCGCGGCAAAACCTTCGTTATTGCATTCGGCGGCGAACTGGTGGCCGACGGCGATTTCGTGCAGCTGGCGCATGACGTCAACCTGCTGAACAGCCTGGGCGTGCGTCTGGTGCTGATTCACGGCGTGCGGCCCCAGGTGGAAGCACGGCTGAACGAAAACGGCGCGGCGATCCGCTACGTCGAAGGCTTGCGCGTCACCGATGACGCTGCGCTGGCCTGCGTCAAGGAAGCGGCCGGCACGGTGCGGGTTGAAATCGAAGCGCTGCTGTCGCTGGGACTCGCCAACACGCCGATGGCGGGCGCAGGCATCCGCGTCGCGTCGGGCAATTTCGTCACCGCGCGGCCGCTCGGGATACGCGATGGCGTCGACCTGCTGCATACCGGCGAAGTCCGCAAAATCGACGCCGCCGCAATCCGCAGACGTCTCGACCAGCACGACATCGTGCTGCTGTCGCCGATCGGCTATTCCCCCACGGGCGAGATATTCAACCTGAGTCTGGAAGACGTCGCCACCCAGGCAGCGGTGGAACTGGCCGCCGACAAGCTGATTTTCCTGATGGACACCGAAGGCGTGCCCGACAAGGCGCGCACCATCCACAATACCCTCACCGTCAACGAGGCGCGGCAGGTGCTGGACAAGTCGCGCAAGCTGCCGGAAGACGTCAGCTATTACCTGCCCTGCGCGATCACCGCCTGCACCGGCGGCGTCAAGCGCGCCCACCTCATCAGCCGCCACCGCGACGGCGCCCTGTTGTCCGAACTGTTCACCCGCGAGGGCGTCGGTACGCTCATCACGCCGGCGGCGCTGGAAACCCTGCGCGCGGCCACCATCGACGACGTTGGCGGCATTCTCGGCCTGATCGAGCCGCTGGAGCGCGAAGGCATTCTGGTCCGCCGCTCGCGCGAACGGCTGGAAATGGAAATCGACCGCTTTCTGGTGCTCGAATCCGACGGCGTCATTGCGGGCTGCGCCGCGCTTTATCCTTTTCCCGAAGAACTGGCTGCCGAACTCGCCTGCCTGGCGGTCTCTGCCGAGTTTCGCGGACGCGGCTTTGGCGATCTGCTGCTGGCCGAGGCCGAACAACGCGGCAAGAAAGCCGGCTTCAAACGGCTGTTCGTGCTGACCACCCGCACCGAGCAGTGGTTCGAAGAACGCGGCTTCATCGACAGCAGCCCCGACCAGTTGCCGCATGGCAAGCAGGCCTTGTACAACTACAAACGCCGCTCGAAAGTACTCGAGAAGGCAATCTAGTGATGAATCACCCGGAGCCTGCGATGATTCCAGCAAGCAAGCATGTCCGACGCGCAGGCCCACCCCACCCCGCGCGCCGCATCGCGCTATGCATCCTCGGGCTGCTGTTCGGCCTGTTTGCCCTGCGTCCGGCCTGGGCGGCCGAAGCCCCGCCGCTGGTGCTGGGGATATTTCCCAACACCACGGCCAAGCAGACCGTCGAAACCTATCGTCCGCTGGCGAACGCGCTGGAAAAAACCCTGCAGCGGCGCATCGAAATCTACACCGCACCCAATTTCAAATCCTTTGTCGAACGCACGCGCCAGGGCGAATACGACCTGCTGCTCACCGCCCCCCACTTTGCCTGGCTGGCACGCCAGGATGCGGGCTATCGTCCCCTGCTCAAATACGCCGAACCGGTACGCGGCCTGCTCGTCGTCAAATCCAGTTCGTCTTTCCGCGAAGTGGGCG
Organism: Thiobacillus sp.; assembly: GCA_020057245.1. Lineage (GTDB taxonomy): Bacteria > Pseudomonadota > Gammaproteobacteria > Burkholderiales > Thiobacillaceae > Thiobacillus. The sequence continues at coordinate 2,406 of JAGVGD010000124.1, forward strand.
CACTGCGCGGCCGGACCATTGCCATTCCCGACCCCTTGGCCGTGATCGTGCTGGCCTTGCAGGCCGAGCTGGCCGAAAGCGGGCTCAAAAACGGCAGTGACTTCCGCATTCTCAATGCGGACACGCACGTCAACGCCGCCATGCAGGTTGTCAAGGGTCGCGCAGATGCGGCCATGGTGGGGCAGCTTCCCTACTTGCTGTTCCCTCCCGAAGTGCGAAAACAATTGCACGTTTTACTGGAAACCCCGCCCTTATCCAGCCTGACCTATCTCACCCACCCGCGCATCCGCGAGGTCGACGTGCAAGCCATCCGCACCGGCCTGCTGGCATTTGCGGCCACAGCCGAAGGCCAGGCCTTCCTGAAAAAAGGCGGCTTCGGCGGCTTCAGCCCGCTCGACGGCAATGAACTGAATGCATTCCGTCCCTACGCATTGCAGACCCAGAAAATGCTGCAGGGCGCGCAATGAAAACCTGGCTGGAACAACTTTCCCTGCGCTACAAGCTGACCTTTGCCGCACTGGCGGTAGAAGGCATCATGCTGGCCTTCCTGATCGGCAACGGCATGCAGTCCACCAACCGCGAACTGCAGCAACAGGGTGAACAACGCGTCACCGAAATGGCCAAGATGCTGAGCGTTGCATTGCAGGCGCCGCTGTCGCAGCAGGATGACGCCAGCACCCGCGACATCATCGAAACCCTGCTCGATAGCAACGGATTGAAAATGATCGAGGTGCGCGATAGCCGCAACCGCATCGTGCACCAGGTCGGCGCAGACGACGCCGAAGCGGATTTCCGACGACTGATCCCGGTTGAACTGGCCGGTCAGCGCTACGGCGAAGCCACCCTGGTGCTGTCGGGCAAGTTCATTGAAGAGGCGCGCACCCGTTATATCCAGCAAAGCCTGATCATCGCCGCGCTCGCCCTGCTGCTGACCAGTCTGCTGCTCGCCCTGAGTTCCAGCTGGGTGATCCGCCGCTTTACCTTGCTGACCCGCGCCAGCAAGCAAATGGCGCAGGGCGATCTCAACATCAAGCTGGCAGGCGAAGGCGGCGACGAAATCGGCCAGCTGATCGCCACCTTCAACAGCATGGCTGAATCGGTTCGCGTCAACGTCGAGCGGGCGCGCGAAAACGAGGCGCGCTTTCATGCCATCGCCGACTACACCCATGACATCGAGTTCTGGCTGGCGCCCAACGGAAAACTGCTGTGGATCAACCCATCGGTCGAGCGCATGCTGGGTTTCAGCGTCGAGCAATGCATGGCCCTGACAAGCTTTCCCTCGGACATCATCCATCCGGAAGACCGCGCCGCGGCTGAATTCCAGATGCGCCAGTCGCTGCGCGGCTCGGCCGGGCAGGGCTATACCTTCCGCATCTGCCGCAAGGACGGCGGCCATTTCTGGGCGATGGCGAACTGGCAACCGATCCACGATGGCAGCCAGGTGTACCAGGGCTTGCGCGCCAGCATCCACAGCATCGACGACATCAAGGCCACCGAGGCCGATCTGCGCCATGCGCTCAACGAACTGCGCATGGCGGAAACCCTGCAGCGCAAGTATCTGGAAGAAATCGACCAGGAGCGCGCGCGCCTGGTTTCACTGCTGTCGGCGATGAATCTGGGCATCCTGTTCGTCGCCGCCGATGGCCGGGTGGTGTATCACAACCCGGCGTTCAACCACACCTGGATGATCGACGAAAGCATCGAACTGATCGGCCTGCCGGTGCACGATGCGCTCGCCAAATCGACCTCGGCGCTGGCGCGCCCCGATCATTTTTCGAACCATCTGCTGGCTGTGCTGGAAACCCGCGAGATATCCGACAGCTTCGAAATCGCGATGAACGACGGCCGCGTCATTACCGAACTCGACTATCCGGTGCGCGATCGTGACGGCCATTTCATCGGCCACCTGTGGGTGTACGAAGACATCACCCGCGAACGCCAGACCGCAGAACAACTGGTCTATCTGGCCGAGCGCGACGCGCTGACCGGACTCTACAACCGCCACCGCTTCCAGCAGGAACTGACCCGCACCATGCTGGAGACGGACCGCCATTTCATTCCGTGCGCGGTAATGTTCTTCGATCTCGACGAATTCAAGACCATCAACGACACCTACGGCCATCGTGCCGGCGATGCCCTGCTGATCCGGGTGGCGGGCGAAGTCAGCGCGCTGATCCGGCGCAACGAAGTGCTGGCGCGACTCGGCGGCGACGAGTTCGCGGTCCTGCTGCCCGCGGCGCAGGGCAACGAAGCCGAAGCGCTGGCAGACCGCGTGATCCATGCCGTTTCGCAAATTCCCTTCCGCTTTGAAGGCCGCAACCTGCGGGTCACCGCCAGCCTCGGCATCGCCTATTACCCGACGCATGCCGCCGATGCCGACGAGCTGGTGGCGCGCGCCGACATTGCGATGTACCAGGCCAAGCAGGCCGGCAAAAACACCTGGCGCGTGTTCCGCGCCGACCTCGAGGCGGACACCGAAATGCGCAACCGCCTGTCATGGAGCGAGCGCATCAGCAACGCGCTCGAAAAAAACCTGTTCGAGCTCCATTTCCAGGGCGTCTACCGCACCGACGACCGCGCCCTGTCGCATCTGGAGGCGCTCATCCGCATGGTGGACGAACGCAACCCGGACCAGCTCATCATGCCGGCGCATTTCATCCAGCTGGCCGAAAAGAGCGGGCGCATTCTCGACATCGACCGCTGGGTGATCGGCACGGTGGTGCAGATGCTGGCAAACAACCCGGGCATCCCGCCGATCGCGGTCAATCTGTCCGGGCGTTCGCTGTCCGAGCCTTCACTGCCGCAGTTCATCAGCGAGAGCCTGCGCACCCGCAGCGTCAATCCCAGCCGCCTGATCGTAGAAATCACGGAAACCGCCGCAGTGTCCGACCTGCACGATGCGCAGCGCATGATCGAAGCCCTGCGGCAAATGGGTTGCGGCATCAGCCTCGACGATTTCGGCGTCGGCTTTGCCTCGTTCGCCTACCTCAAGCACCTGAAGGTCGACACTATCAAGATCGACGGCATGTTCATTCGCGATCTCATCAGCGACCCAGACAATCAGGTCTTCGTGCAAGCCATGGTCAGCGTCGCGCTCGGGCTGGGCAAATCGGTGGTGGCAGAATACGTCGGCGACGGCAAAACCCTGTCGCTGCTGCGCCAGTTCGGCGTCGATCTGGTGCAGGGCTACTACCTCGACAAGCCGGTCCGCAAGCACCCCGCCCTGCAGGGCCTGATCGAGTAGGCAGCCGTTTCAGGGCTCGGCGTACCCGCATGCCGGGCGAGGCGCAATGGTAAAATGCCGCGCTTTTCCCGCCATTCAGGAACCCCGCCGTGCTCACCGCTTCCAGCATCACCCTGCAATTCGCCGCCAAACCGCTGTTCGAGAACGTCAACGTCAAGTTCGGCGACGGCAACCGCTATGGCCTGATCGGCGCCAACGGCTGCGGCAAGTCCACTTTCATGAAAATCCTCGCCGGCGAACTGGAGCCGACTTCCGGCAACGTCTCGCTCGATCCCGGCGAGCGCATGGCGTGGCTGCGTCAGGACCAGTTTGGCTACGAAGAACAGCGCGTGCTCGATGTGGTGATGCAGGGTCACGCCGAAATGTGGCGGGTGATGCAGGAAAAGGACGCCATCTACATGAACCCGGAGGCGAGCGAGGCCGACTATCTGCACGCCGCCGAGCTGGAGAGCAAATTCGGTGAAATGGGCGGCTACGATGCCGAGGCGCGCGCCGGCCAGCTGCTGCTCGGCGTCGGCATCCCGATCGAACAGCATCAGGGCACGATGGGCCAGATCGCACCGGGCTTCAAGCTGCGCGTGCTGCTGACGCAGGCGCTGTTCTCCAACCCCGACATCCTGCTGCTCGACGAGCCGACCAACAACCTCGACATCAACACCATCCGCTGGCTCGAAGAAATACTGAACGAGAGCAAGGCGACCATCATCGTCATTTCGCACGACCGCCACTTTCTGAACCAGGTCTGTACCCACATGGCCGACCTCGACTTCGGCACCATCAAGACCTATCCCGGCAATTACGACGACTACATGCTGGCCTCGACCCAGGTCAAGGAACGCCAGGCCTCGGCCAACGCCAAGGCCAAGGACAAAGTCGCCGAACTGCAGGAATTCGTGCGCCGCTTCTCGGCCAACAAGTCGAAGGCGCGCCAGGCCACCAGCCGCATGAAAATGATCGACAAGATCAAGATCGAGGACTTCAAGCCCAGCTCGCGGCAAAACCCCTATATCCGTTTCGAGCAGGAAAAACCCCTGCATCGCCGCGCGCTCGAAGTGGAAAACCTCAAGTTCGGCTATGACGGCACGCCGCTGTTCAGCAGCCTTGGCTTCTCGCTGGAAGCCGGCGAAAAAATGGCCATCATTGGCGGCAACGGCGTCGGCAAATCGACCCTGATGAAGTTGCTGATGAACGAACTCACGCCACAGTTCGGCGAAGTGCGCTGGAGCGAGAACGCTAACGTCGGCTACTTTTCGCAGGACCACATCGCCGATTTCGACATGGACAAGAACCTCACCGACTGGATGCACCAGTGGACCCAGCAGGGCGACGACGAGCAGGTGCTGCGCGGCATTCTCGGCCGCCTGCTGTTCTCCGGCGACGACGTGAAAAAATCGGTGCGCGTGTTATCCGGCGGCGAAAAAGGCCGCATGCTGTACGGCAAGCTGATGCTCGGCCGCCACAACGTGTTGCTGATGGATGAGCCGACCAACCACATGGACATGGAATCGATCGAGTCGCTCAACCTTGCGCTCGACCTGTTCAAGGGCACGCTGATTTTCGTTTCGCACGACCGTCAGTTCGTCAGCAGCCTGGCCACGCGCATCCTCGAAATCACCCCCGAGGGCGTCGAGTTCTACATGGGCGGCTACGACGAATACCTGCACTCGAAAGGTCTGGAATAAGAGGCTGTCCGCAATGAATGAAGTCGTCATCATCGGCCTCGGCCAGCTCGGCCGCGTGATTGCCGGCGGCCTGCTGCGCGTGGGATGCAACGTCGTTCCGGTCAACCGCAACGATGATATGGCGGCGCTGGCGCAAGCCCAGCCCGCTCCGGAAATGGTGCTGGTTGCGGTGGGCGAAAACGATTTGCACGCCGTGCTGGGCGCCCTGCCCAACACCTGGAAATCGCGCGCCGCACTGATCCAGAACGAACTGCTGCCACGCGACTGGCAGGCGCGCGAACTGGTCGACCCGACCGTGATCTCGGTGTGGTTCGAAAAGAAAAAGGGCATCGATGCCAAACCACTGATCGCCTCCCCCGTGGCCGGACCCGGCGCGAACTTGCTGGTACGCGCGCTGGCCGCCATCGAGTTGCCCGCTCGCGAAGTCGCTGCGGGCGATGCACTGCTGTTCGAACTGGTGCGCAAGAACGTCTACATCCTCACCACCAATATCGCCGGCCTCAGAACCGGCGGCACGGTGGCCGAATTGTGGGCGAAACACGAAAGTTTTGCGCGCCTGGTAGCGAACGAAGTGATGGATATCCAGGACGCGCTCACCGGCACGCACCACGATCGCGCCGCGCTGATCGCCGGCATGCTCGAAGCCTTCGACGGCGACCCGCAGCACGGCTGCACCGGACAGATCGGAAGAGC
>JAGVGD010000166.1 GCA_020057245.1 Thiobacillus sp.
CAGCATCAGCGCGGCGGCGGCGAATTGCGCGGTGGCCGCGTTGAGTTCGTGGCCGCGCACCAGGAGGCCGATGCAGCCGAGCAGGGTGAGCGCAGCCGCCCAGCCGGTTTCCGCGCCGTACAGCACGCGTGCGCTGCGTGCGGTGAAAAACAGCGCCAGCGCGACGAACACACCTGAAGCCAGCCGCGCACCGTCGGCCAGCGGCAAAAAGGCGGCCGTCAGCCAGGCGGTGGCGCTGGCCACCCAGTAGTAGAGCGGCGGCGTGGCGGCCGCCGTTTGTGGCGCAATGCCGTTTTCCAGCAGCAGCCACAGGTGCATGAAATGTTCGCCGTCGCCGCCTTTCCAGGGCGAGTGCCCGATCAGGCCGGGCAGCAGCCAGGCGGCGCAGAGCAGCAGCAGGCCGAGCTGCGGAAGGGAAAAAGTCGGTTTACTGAACAATTTTGAGGCGCTGGCCGGGCTTGGGTTCGCCCGCCGGATAGAGGTTGTTAAGCAGGCGCAGCTGGTCTTCGGCCTGCGGCTTCAACGGCGAGGTTTTGGCCAGGCTGGCCATGGTCATTCCCGCCTTGGCCGTCACCAGCTTCAGCACGTAAGGCTGGGCTGTGCGCCGCTCGACCTGCGTGATCGCGTGGAAACTGTTGATGGCGCCGCGCAGCGTGGCGCGCTCGCGGTCGTAGGCCGGCTTGTCCGCCGCCATGCCGGCGATCAGGTATTGCGTGCCGTTGAATACCACGGACGCCACCACCACCGGCTTGCCCTGTTGCGTACCCGCAGCAAACGCCGCCGGATAGCCGCTGAGCTGGCCGCTGTCGAAACGCGCGCCGGCATCCAGCTTGAGTCCGTTTTGCAGGGTGACCAGCGGCTGGTTGTTTTTCGGGCCCTGCTGCAGTTCGAGCAGCGCATCGCCCTTCGGGCTTTTCGCCAGCACGCGATCGGCATGGTTACTTACTCGCCAGCCCGGCGGAAACTGGATCGCGAAGCCGAGCTTGTCGTGCAGCAGCTGGTTGTCGCGGATGATGCCTTGGGCCGGGCTGTCGCCGAGAACCAGGCCGTCGATTTTCTGCAGATAGTCGGCGCGGCCGTCGCGCGGGTTGGCCACGCTGTATTGGTTCGCCTCATCCACCACCTGTTTCAGACGCGCATCGTTGCTCGGATGGGAGTCGAAGGTGCCGTGATAGCTGCTGCGCGGCTCGCGGCCTTCGCGCCGGGCCTGTTCGGCGGTAAACAGCTCCTGGTTCTTCAGCACGCCGATGACCGCGATCATCGCCTGCGGGTCGTAGCCGGATTTGGCCAGATACTGCGCGCCGAGGCGGTCGGATTCCAGCTCGTGATCGCGGCCGTAGCCCGCCGTCCACGCCTGCGCCACCGACTGCATCATGCCGGTAGCCGCTTGGCTGTCCAGGCCCGGCACCAGAATCGAGCCGAGCACCACGCCCAGCCCGGCGGCGGTCGAGGCGCTCTGCTGGCGCACGCCGTGGCGCGCGGTGACGTGGCCGATTTCGTGCCCCAGCACCCCGGCCAGTTCGGCCTCGGAATTGAGATAGGCCATCAGCCCGCGCGTGATGTAGATGTAGCCGCCGGGCAGGGCAAAGGCGTTGACGTCGGGGCTGTCGACCACGGTGAAGCGCCATTGCAGATCAGGGCGGTGACTTTGCTTGGCCAGCTTCTGGCCGATGGCGTTCACGTAGGCCTGCAGGGCCGGGTTGTCGAGCGCCGCGTATTCGCGCAGCACCTCCTGATGCGCCTGCGCGCCCATCTGGATTTCCTGTTGCTCGGATATCAGCACGAAGTCCTTGCCGCCCGAAACCGGGTTGCTCGCGCAGTGCGTGAGCGACAGCGCGCCCAGTACGATCACGGCAAGACGGCGAAAGGGAGGGAGGGTCACGGTTACGGTCTTTCTTGATGGCGGCCTGCGCATGATACCGCCCCAAGTGCACCCGCTTCCAGCCTGGAGCCGCAATCAGTTCTGCCTGAGCAGGGCCTCGAACTGCTCAATCGGGACGGGCCTGCCGAACAGATAGCCCTGGTAGTTGGAACAACCGTGTTCCAGCAGCAGTTGTCGCTGTTCTTCTGTTTCGACGCCTTCGGCAATCACCTTCAGGCCCAGGCTGGCGGCCATGGCAATGGTTGCGCGTACGACGGCGATATCGCTGGCGTCGATGCTGATGTCGCGAACAAACGACTGATCGATCTTGATCTGATCGAGCGGCAGGCGTTTGAGATATTGCAGGGATGAATAGCCGGTACCGAAATCGTCGAGCGAAAACCGGACGCCGATCTGATTCAGGGCATTCATGGTGGCAATGGTGTCTTCAATGTTTTCCTGCAGCAGGCTTTCGGTCAGTTCCAGTTTGAGCAGGTTGGGATCGATGCCATGAAACCTTACTGCAGACAGCACCTGGAGCACGAAATCCGCCTGGCGGAATTGCCGGGCACTCACGTTGACTGCCAGCGTCAAGCCGTGGGTGAAGACGTGTTGCTGCCATGCCTTGAGTTGGGCGCAAGCCGTTTGCAGTACCCACTGACCAATGGGCAGAATCAGGCCGGTGTCTTCGGCGAGCGGGATGAACTGAATCGGGGAAACCAGACCGCGTTCCGGATGGGTCCAGCGGATCAGCGCCTCTGCACCCAGCGGGCGGTAGGATTCATCAACCTGGATTTGGTAGTAAAGCTGGAATTGCCCGAGCTCCAGCGCATTCTGCAATTCGCTTTCCAATGCGACGCGCGCAGAGATGTTGTCCTGCATCTGCCGGTCGAAGAAACGCAAGCTGTTGCGGCCGGCCTTCTTGGCCTGATACATGGCGATGTCGGCTTGTTTCATCAGCTCGTCAGTCGCTTGCGGGTGCGCGCCGAACAAGGTGACGCCGATGCTGGCGGTGCAACGGTAGGTGTTCTTGTCGAGCGTGTAGGGCAGGCTCAGGGCGGCGAGTATGGCCTCGCCGATGGACTCCGTCTGGGCAGCGGCTTCGATGGGCAGTTCGCTCAGGTCGACCAGCATGACCACGAATTCGTCACCCCCCAGGCGGGCCACGGTGTCGCCCTCGCGTATGCTGGATTGCAGGCGTTGTGTGGCCTGCTTCAGCAGCAGGTCCCCGAAATCATGCCCCAGTGTATCGTTGAGATTCTTGAAGTTGTCCAGGTCGATGAACAGCAGTGCGCCGTGCCGGTTGCGATGCACACTGGAGAGCAATGCCTGTTTGAGCCGGTCCAGCAAAAGCAGTCGGTTGGGCAGGTTGGTGAGGTGGTCGTAGAACGCCAGGTGCTCGATGGTTTCCTCTGCCGCCTTGCGCTCGGTAATGTCGATATGCGACCAGACATAATGGGTGACCATCCCGTCGTCGTTTTTAACCGCCGAAATGCTGAGCCATTTCGGATAGACCGTGCCGTCCTTGCGCCGATCCCAGGCTTCTCCCTGCCACATCCCGGTGCGACGGATGGTTTCCCACATGTCCTGATAGAAGTCCGCGTTATGCCGACCCGACTCCAGCAGGTGCGGGGTTTGACCCACGACATCTTCGGCCGTATAGCCGGTGCAATCGGTAAACGCCTGGTTGATGCGCAGGATCTCACGCTCCGCATTGGTGATCATCAGGCTTTCCTGCGACTCGAATGCGGTCGCGGCGATGCGGAAGTTGGCTTCCGTCTGCTTGCGGTCGGTAATGTCGATGGAAATTCCGCACAGGGCATAGATGCTGCCATCTTCAGCGTGCAGGGGCAGTTTGGTGGTCAGAAAGACCGCTGTTTTGCCGGTATGCGCAACCGTGTTGGTTTCTTCCGTCTTCAGGATTTCGCCGTCGCGCAACACGCGACGATCGTTTTGCCGGATATGCACTGCCGTTTCGGCGTCGAAAAACTTCTCGTCGCCATATCCGACGATGTCCTCCATCTCGGCCAGCCAGAGACGGCGTACTGCCTTGTTGGCAAAGAGATACTGGCCGTGGATGTCCTTGAGATAGATAAAGGCTTCGACATTGTCGAGAATGGTGCGGAGCTTCGCTTCGCTCTTTTCGAGGGCTTCCTTGCCGAGTTGCAGATGGCGGGTCTTTTCGATCACCTGGCGGCGGAGATAGGCGCTGATCAAAAGTGCGGCCAGCAGCATGGCTGCCAAAGCCCCCAGGCTTTTGAGCAGCCAGGAAGGAACGATGGTTTTTGCCGGCTGCCCAGTCCACTTTTCCAGGATCTTGAAGTAGGGCGAATCCTGTTGCGCAAACCAGGAGTCGAGATGACGGTCGATTGCGTTCAGCAGGTCGGCGTTTTTGCCCCGCTGGGCGCCGAAAAAAAGCTGTGCCGGTTGAAACATGATTGGCGACGCGGCCAGTTTGTGACGTGGTGCATTCAAATCACCGAAAAAACGATTGGCTACGGCAGCGTCCAGCTCCCCGGCAGCCACTTTCCTGAACCCCTCGTCCAGCGATTTGACGGGCATCAACTGGGCGCTCACGCCAAAACCGGCCAGCAGTTCGCGTAAATAGGCCTCCTGAATGGAGCCCTCCAGAACGGCAATGCGTTTTCCCTTGAGCTCAAGCGTGGTCTCGACCGGCGTTGCGTTGCGGCGATAGATCGTCGACCAGCTATACAGCGCTGGAAGCTTATGGAAGTCGAATTGTTTGGCGCGCTGTTCGCTATAGGCGAGATCGGGCAGCAGGTCGATGTGTCCGCCCTGCAAGGCGTGCAGGCAATTTTGCCAATCGCATTGCACGGGCCTGAGCGTCCAGTCCTCCTGCCGGGCGATTTCCGTGAGCAAGTCGCCCAGGATGCCTGTCACCCGGCCATCCTGGTCGAGATATAACTTGGGCGCGTTGGCATACACGCCTACCCGCACTTCACGCGCTTCGGCGTGGGCCGGGATGCCCCAGATTGAACCGAGGCATACGATCAATGCCAGCAGCCAGCCGAGCGCCCCATGCATCAGGGCTGGAACGACCCCAGGGCTTGGCGTGCCGCCAGCCCGGTCGATATCAAGTTTGCTTTTGCCACCCATCAAAGCCCGATCAAAAGGAAGATCCCGCCCGACCATTGGACCATCATTTCGGGCATTCCCCCAGACCCATGCCGGCGAGCGGAAATGATCGATGCCTGTTCGGCGCTTGTACTGTTTTGTTGAACCGGCGTATTGCGACCTGCCCGCGCAGCTTGAAAGTGAATGGTCATGGCTGTCGGTTGGCAGGGCCTTGCACGAATCGGCGTGGGGTTTGTCGTAACTTGAAGTTGAGGCGGCAACGCAAAAAGCGGCCGAAGCCGCTTTTCTTTTCACTTGGGGCGGCCGAAGCCGCCTTTTCTTTTGCCTGACGCGGCCGAAGCCGCGCCTTTACTGCATTCGCTGCGATTGCGCGAACGATTTACTTCATGCCGTAACGCTGGCGGAATTTCTCGATGCGGCCAGCGGTGTCGACGATCTTCTGCTTGCCGGTATAGAACGGATGGCAGGAGGCGCAGACTTCGACGTGCAGCTGTTCCTTACCCAGCGTGGAACGGGTTACGAAGGTGTTACCACACGAGCAGGTGATGGCTACTTCTTTGTAATTGGGATGAATGCCGGATTTCATGGCAATTCCTTCAATAGGTTGAATTCGGAGAACGCGAGAGTATAGCGAAACACCCGGACGGAATCAAGCTGTACCACACGCCCCGATTGGAAGGGGCATTCAGCCCGGCAAGCCCCGCAGATCGCAGGTTAAGATTGCGCAGCCCATTTTCCGATCAGGAGTTTTTCGCGATGACCGAGCAACCCACTTCCGACGCGCTGGTTCTGTTCGGCGCCACCGGCGACCTGTCCCGCCGCAAGATTTTTCCGGCGTTGTACGACATGTTGCGGCATGGCCGCACGCTGCCGCCGATTTTTTGCGTGGCGCATTCGCCGGGCTGGGGCATCGAGGAACTGCGCGCCCATGCGCACGAGGGCATTACCCGTTTTGGCGGCAACGGCATGGACGAAGGGGTGTTCCGCAATCTGGCGAGCCTGTTGACCTATATCAATGGCGATTACGAAGACCCGGCTACTTTTGCCGAGTTGCGCCGCGCGCTGGAAGGCCGCCACCGCCCGCTGCATTATTTTGCGATTCCGCCGTCGATGTTCCCCGTGGTGGTGCGCGGCCTGGCCGCGGCCGGGTGCACCCAGGATGCGCGGGTGGTGGTCGAGAAACCCTTCGGCCGCGACCTGGAAACCGCGCGTGCGTTGAATGCCACGCTGCATGAGGCGCTGCCGGAATCGAATATTTTTCGCATTGATCATTACCTCGGTAAGGAGGCGGTGCAGAACATCATTTATTTCCGCTTTGCCAATTCCTTTCTCGAACCGATCTGGAACCGCAACCACATCCGCCAGGTGCAGATCACCATGGCGGAGGATTTCGGGGTGGCGGGACGCGGGCGTTTCTACGACTCGGTCGGAGCCATCCGCGACGTGTTGCAAAACCACTTGTTGCAGATCCTGGCGCTGCTCGCCATGGAGCCGCCGCTCGGCACCAGCGCCGAGGCCATCCGCGACGAGCAGGCCAAGCTGCTGAAAGCCATCCGCCCACTCTCTCCCGGCGACATCGTGCGCGGGCAGTACGAGGGCTACGCGAAGGAGGAGGGCGTGGCGCATGGCTCGGATACCGAAACCTTTGTCGCCGCGCGCTTTTTCGTGGATAGCTGGCGCTGGGCCGGGGTGCCGTTCATCATTCGCACCGGCAAGGGCATGCCGGTGACCACCACCGAAATTCGCGCCGAGTTCCAGTTGCCGCCGCAGCGGGTGTTTTCGCTGTCGGAAGCCGGGCCACTGGCGACCAATTACCTGCGCATGCGGGTGTCGCCCACCGTGTCCATTGCGCTGGGCGCGCGCACCAAGAACGCCGGGGACCGGATGGTGGGGCGGCCGGTGGAGCTCTACGTGTGCAACAACCACCCGGACGAGATGAGTGCCTACGAGCGCCTGCTGGGCGATGCGCTGGATGGCGAAGCGATGCTGTTCGCGCGGCAGGATGCGGTGGAAGCGGCCTGGCGGATCGTCGAGCCGGTGCTGTCGCACCGCGATCCGGCCTGTGCCTACGAAATGGGCACCTGGGGGCCGCCCGAGGCCGACTTGTTGCTGGCGGGCGGGCGCTGGCATAACCCGCGACCGCCACAAAGTTGATCAAGCTTGGCGTTGATCAAACCCGGCGCTGATCAGGCCAGGCTCACCCCGAGCCAGGCGCCGATGAACCAGGTCGCCAGCCCGGCTGCACCGCCGATGGCCAGCATGCGCAAACCACTCAGCAAGGCATGGCGGCCGGTGAACAGGCTCATGCTGGCGCCGACGGCGAACAGACCCAGGCCGGTCAGGCCGATCGAGGCGACCAGCGCATGGTCGTGGCCGATCAGGAAGGGCAGCAGCGGCAGCGCCGCACCCGCGGTGAAGGCGCTGAAGGAGGAAAGGGCGGCCACCCACGGCGATCCGAGATCGTCCGGATTCAAGCCGAGTTCTTCGCGCGCCAGCGTGTCGAGCGCGCGCTCGGGGTCTTCCATCAACTTGTCGGCGACGCGTCGCGCCTCGTCCGGATGGATACCTTTGGCGGCGTAGATCAAGGCCAGTTCGGCCGCTTCCTCGTCCGGATACTTTTCCAGCTCGTCGCGCTCCAACCCGATCTGGTACTCGAACATTTCGCGCTGCGAGCGCACCGACACATATTCCCCCGCCGCCATCGAAAACGCGCCCGCCAGCAGGCCGGCCACGCCGGTCAGCACAATGATCGAGGGTTCGGGCGAGGCGCCCGCCACGCCAAAAATCAACGCAGCATTCGAGACCAGACCGTCATTGACGCCGAACACGCCAGCGCGCAGGGCGTTGCCGCTCGCGCCGCTGCGGTGGCGTTTGCCGATATCGTCGCGATGCGTCGGCGTGGGGTGGGGCGAGGCCTGCGCATACAGCACCATGCCGCGCACCTTCATCGCTGCCAGCACGCTGCGCATGACGCGCGGCTTGAACACACGCGTCAGGCCGGCGACGACACGGGTGCGCAGGTCGGGCTGGAAGGGCGCAGGCGCCGGATCGCCACCTTGCGTGATGGCGGCCAGCCAGATGTCGGCCTGATCGTCGGCCGCCTGCGCCAGTTCGTTAAACAGGGCCGCGCGCGGCGTGCCGCGTTCGCACTCGGCCACCACCCGATAGAGCGAGGCCGAGCGTTTTTCTTCCTGCCAGGATTCGAACGGATCGCTCATGCGGTGCCGCGGCGATATTGAATGGCTTCCGCCAGATGTGCCGGCGTGATGGCAGCGCTTCCAGCCAGATCGGCCACGCTGCGTGCGAGTTTGAGTACGCGGTGATAGGCGCGCGCCGACAGGTTCAAATGCGTGATCGCCTGTTTGAGCAGGCTGGTGCCCGCAGCATCCAGCGGGCAATGCTGGTCGATTTCCTGGGTGCCCAGGGCGGCATTGGGTTTGCCCTGGCGCTGCATTTGCCGTGCGCGCGCCGCTTCGACCCGGCTGCGGATGGCGGAGCTGGATTCACCCGCCTGAGCGGCCATCAATTCGCCTTCGGTCAACGCGGGCACGCTGATCTGGATGTCGATGCGGTCGAGCAGGGGGCCGGAAATGCGCGCGCGGTAGCGCGCGATCTGGTCGGGGGTGTCGCGGCAGGCCTGCGTCGGGTGGCCGAGATAGCCGCAGGGGCAGGGATTCATCGCGGCAATGAGCTGGAAACGCGCCGGAAAATCGGCTTGCCGGGCCGCGCGCGAAATCGTGATGTGGCCGGTTTCAAGCGGTTCGCGCAGCACTTCCAGCACCTGCCGCGAGAACTCGGGCAGTTCGTCGAGAAACAGCACGCCGTGGTGCGCCAGCGAAATTTCGCCCGGGCGCGGGTTGCCGCCGCCGCCGACCAGCGCCACCCCGGATGCCGTGTGATGCGGCGCGCGGAACGGCCGCCGCCGCCATTGATCGAGACGGAAGCCGCCGTTGAGCGATTGCACAGCGGCGGCTTCCAGCGCCTCGTTGTCGCCCATCGCCGGCAGGATGCCGGGGAAGCGCGCTGCGAGCATGGACTTGCCGGTGCCGGGCGGGCCCGACAGCAGTGCGGAATGGCCTCCGGCCGCCGCCACTTCGAGCGCGCGCTTGGTCGCGCTCTGGCCTTTGACGTCGGCAAAATCGGGGTAATCGGGCGCTTCGGGCGCCAGCGTCAGATCGGGCAGGTCG
>JAGVGD010000083.1 GCA_020057245.1 Thiobacillus sp.
GCCACGGCGGCCATGCCCACCCGCACGGCCACAGCGCCGACGGCGAAGGGCGCGGCCCGCGCATCCACGACATGATGCTGCTCGGCCGCAGATGATCCTAAAAACCTCAGTTGGACGCGTCCGAGCGTGCGGTTTTTGGGTTGTCTGGCAAGGCGCGATGAGGCGCATGGCCGCCCCCTGCAACGAAGAGCAACGCGGCCAGACGGCCCAAAAACCGTGCGATCGGGTGCGTAGCGGTCTCACCTTCCGGATGATCCTGATCGAAGGCGCGGACGTCAGCATTCATGCGCTTTCTCGAAGGCAAAGAAGCGGTCAACTGAGGTTTTTAGGATGAGCCCCGCCCTGATCCGCCTGCTGCATCTGGTGAGCCCGACCCTGCCGGTCGGCGCCTATACTTATTCGCAAGGTCTGGAGTGGGCGGTGGAAACCGGCACGATCAAAAACGAAGCCGGCGCGCTCAACTGGATCAGCGATTGCCTGCAATTCGGTCTGGCGCGGTTCGAAGCCGTCTACCTGGCGCACATGCTGGCCGCCTGGGAACACAAAGACATGAAGCGGCTGGCCGAACTCGACGCCGAATTCATCGCCAGCCGCGAGAGTGCGGAACTGCGCGCAGAAACCCTGCAAATGGGTTATTCGCTGGCGCGCCTGCTGACCGATCTGGGCAGTTTTACCGCGCCCACCCAGGCCGGCTTCAGCCAGCCGAGCTTTCCGCTGGCCTGGAGCTGCGCGGCCGCCGCCTGGTCGGTGCCCGCCCACGATGCCATCGGCGGCTACCTGTGGGCCTGGGCCGAAAATCAGGTCATGGCCGCCGTCAAAGCCGTTCCGCTTGGGCAGACCGCCGGCCAGCGCATGCTGCTGGCGCTGGGCGAACGCATTCCACAATTTGCCGAGACGGCGGCTTCCAGCCCGCTCGACGCCACCACCAATTTCCTGCCGGCGTTCGCCATCGCCAGCAGCCGTCACGAAACCCAATACACGAGACTGTTCCGCTCATGACTCATCGTTCCCAGCCCCTGCGCGTCGGCATCGGCGGCCCCGTCGGCTCCGGCAAGACCGCGCTGACGCTCGCCCTGTGCCAGGCATTGCGCGAGCGCTACAACCTCGCCGTTGTCACCAACGACATCTACACCGAAGAAGACGCGCAGTTCCTGGTGCGCAACGAAGCGCTGGCCGCCGACCGCATCATCGGCGTCGAAACCGGCGGCTGCCCGCACACCGCCATCCGCGAAGACGCCAGCATCAACCTCGAAGCCGTCGACCGCCTCAACACGCGCTTCCCCGGCCTCGACGTGATCTTCGTCGAGAGCGGCGGCGACAACCTTGCCGCCACCTTCAGCCCCGAACTGTCCGACCTCACGATCTACGTCATCGACGTTGCCGCCGGCGAAAAAATCCCGCGCAAGGGCGGCCCCGGCATCACCAAATCCGACCTGCTCGTGATCAACAAAATCGACCTCGCCCCCATGGTCGGCGCCTCGCTGGAAGTGATGGACCAGGACACCCGGCGCATGCGCGGCGAACGCCCGTTCGTTTTTTCCAACCTCAAGACCGGGCAGGGGCTGGCGGACATCATTGCCTTTGTCGAGCGGGAGGGGATGTTGCAGGCGGGTTGATGCGTGGGGAGCGGGGCATTTGTCGGAATCCTTTACACCGCTCCAGCGTGTGCGCGGCCTCGGCGCTGTATCCGCCAGCTAAAAGTGGGTGGCTAATGTAACTGGGTGGCATGGTCGAACCAAGCCGCCTACTTTTTTGCGAGTGCCTCTTGCAGTATCTCTGCGCTCATCTGGGCTGCGTAGCGCTGGCTTGTCGGATTTCTTTACATTTGGCAATCAATACAATTTTCGGTTATGGCTTCAGTGATCATAAATTGTTGTTAATTAATGAGTAAATTTCTTTGGATTGTTTCTGGCACGAGTAATGCGTAATTGCTGTCATTCACCGTTTTCAATTTCAGTCTGACTGCGTTTTTTGCTGCGCATTTACTCTATAGGGGACGACCATGAAAGCAGTTTCAAGTAAGTTTGTGATTTCTGCATTGATGTTGGCTGCGGTATCAACTGTTGACGCGGCACCTATTGATCTGTCGAGCTGGTCAGCATTGACTCTGGATTTCCCCGGTGGGCAAGCCGCTGGGAGTTGGGTTTTGGAACCAGGGAATACAGCGGTCCAGCAAGTAATCAATGCCGACCCATCCCTCTATATGAATAACCTTAATCAGACCAGCTATTCGATTCAGGGCTCGTGGCAAGTTCTTGAAACAGGCGGCGACGATGATTACATGGGTTTTGTTTTCGGTTATCAGAATTCGAGCAATTTTTATTTGTTCGACTGGAAGCAGAGCACACAAGGGTATGTGGGGACGACTGCAACTGAAGGCATGACCATCAAGAAGTTTGATGGTACGGGGAGTAACGGGCTGGTCGATTTGTCTATCGAAGAGTTTTGGGAAAACCAGTCTGATTTGGGCGACATGAGTGTGCTCGCAACGAACCAATCGAGCACCGCGGGCTGGGCTGACAATGTTTTGTACGATTTTTTCCTGGATTTCAATCTGAATCCGGGCGAGATTCATATCGTCGTCAAGCAGGGAGCAACCGAGTTGTGGGATGTCACTGTGAATGACTCGACATTTACTTCCGGGCAGTTTGGCTTCTTCAACAATTCGCAGCAAGATGTCAGATATGCGGGATTCGAGCAGGAAGGGGGGGTGATCATTGATCCCAATCCTGTACCTGAGCCTGCTTCGCTGGCTTTGCTGGGTATTGGTCTGGCGGGGCTTGCCGCCATGCGTCGGCGCAAGACTGCTTAAGCGACCAGCCTTGCTGGAATAAAAAGCCGACTTGGCATGAGTCGGCTTTTTTCATTGTGTACATATGTCATTCAATCTGACAGTGCCATTCAACTCAGTGCCCGTATCGACTGCATCGGCGGCACGCGCGTGATCTGCCGCGTGGTGAGCCAGCCGCTCAGGCCCACCAGCAGCGCACCGGCTGTCGGCAGCACGAGCCACAGCCAGGGGTGCGGGCGCGGCGGCAGTTCGAACAGGCGATGGGCGATCAGCGCCATGACGATTTCGGCGCAGGCGCTGGCGAGCAGGCCGGCGAGCAGGCCGAGTGCGATGAATTCGCTCCACAGGCTTTTGGCCAGCCAGGCGCGTTGCGCGCCCAGGGTGCGCAACAGCACGGCTTCCTGCTGGCGCGCGTCGAGGCTGGCCAGTAGCGTCGCGACGACGACGGCCATGCCGGCGGCGAGCAGAAATCCCAGCAGCAGTTGAATGGCGCCGATGATCTGGGCGAATACCGCCTCGATATTGGCGATGAGTTTGTCGAGCGCGAGCACGGTGATGCCGGGAAAGGCTTTGACGAAGCCGGGCAGCACGCCGGCCTGGTTCGCGGAGATGTGAACGCTGGCGATGGCGCTGGCGGGCAGGGCGTCGAGCTGGCCGGGCGCGAAGATGACGAAGAAGTTGGGCTGCATCGAATCCCACTTCACGCTGCGGATACTGCCGATGCGCGCGCTGAGCATCTGGTCGCCGACCTGGAAACCGAGGGTGTCGCCGACGGCCAGCTTGAGCCGTTCGGCCATGCCGGATTCGACCGAGATGGCAGCGGAAGGGTCGCCGCGCAGCAGCGGGGTACCCGCCGGCGTGCCCTTTACGGGTGCGGCGCCGCGCTGGTTGCCGTGCCATTGCCCGGCGAGGATGGCGTTGTTGGCGGGCAGGGTGGCGGTCCAGGTGAGGTTGAGTTCGCGCCGCAGCGTGGAGTTGTCGCGGTCTTCCGGCGGCAGCGTGGCAGCGATGGGCGAGCCATTCTTGCTGACCAGGCGGCCGCGCACCATGGGATATAGCGCAGATGCCTGCAGCCGGTGTTGCTGCAGAAAAGCGGCAACTTCTGCCTGCTGCTGCGGCGCGATATTCACCAGAAAATAGTTGGGCGCATCGGGCGGCAGCTGGGCGCGCCAGCTGTCGACGAGGTCGCTGCGCACCAGGGCCAGCAGGGCAATCAGGAACAGCGCGAGGGTGAAGGCGCCGAGCTGCACGGTACTGTCGAAGCGGTGGCGCAGCAGTTGCGCCAGGCCAAAGCGCAGCGGGCCGTGGCTTAGCCTTTGCACCGCTTGCCCGCCCAGCAGCGCCAGCCGGGCGAGGAGGATCAGCACAGCGGCCAGTCCCGCCAGCGCGCCGACGAAAACGGCCACCAATTTGGCGTCGTCGGCGACCCATGCCACCAGCGCCAGCAGTGCGCTGCCGCTGACGGCGACGCTGATCCAGGCGGCCAGCGGCAGCGGTGGCA
>JAGVGD010000113.1 GCA_020057245.1 Thiobacillus sp.
CCCTCCGGGTTGCCGCGAGAAAGCGCGTCTGCGGCGTTGCGCCGCTTGGCAAGGGATGGCCCTTGCCGGCACGACGCGCCTTGCATCCATCGCTTTCTCACGGCAACGCAGGCGCGAAAATAGCGTTAACAGGCCCTAATTCTCCCACCACGCTTTTCAACAGAATGTAGCTGGCCACCACCACCAGAAACCAGGCGAAGGATTTTTTCAGGGCGGCCTGCGAGACGCGTCCCGCCAATCGGGTGCCGATGAAACTGCCCACCACGGTGACGGCGGTGAAGGCGCCCATCAGGGCATAGTCGATCGGCACGCCGCCCATATAGCCGACGAACCCGGCGTAGGATTTGGCGGCAACGATGGCGAGCGAGGTGCCCACCGCCTGCTTCATGGGAATGCCGGAAAGCAGCACAAGCGCCGGCACGATCAGGAAGCCGCCGCCCACGCCGACCAGGCCGGTGAGGATGCCGACGCCGATGCCATGCAGGGCGATGTGGCCCATGCAGGGGGAGAAAAAATGGTGGCAATGGCTGAATACAACCGTGCCGTCAGCCGTGGCAATCACGCCATCTGTCGACGCTGCGGGTCCGGCTGGATTCAGCGTGGCAGGATTCAGTTTGGCGGGTTTCAGCATGCGCCAGGCAGCGGCATACATCACCAGCGCAAACAGGACGAGCTGAATCACCACCGGCGTCAGCAAACCCAGCCGCGCCCCGGCGAAAGTGCCCATCACGCCGAACAGGCCGAATACCAGTGCCACCCGGATGACCACGTTGCCGCGTCGCCAGTGGTCGATGGCGGTAATGGTGGCGGTGACGCCCACCACGCCCAGGCTCATGGCAATGGCCGACTTCGGCGCCACATCGAGCAGATACAGCAGCGCCGGCAGCGCGATGATGGAACCGCCGCTGCCAAACAGGCCCAACACCACGCCGGTTACCAGGCCAGCAAGAATCGCAAGGATGTCCATCTCCGTCTCCTGTCATGATTTTCAAGAGTCAAACCACACCCGCTGCGACGTGCAGCCTTTGCCCTGTTCAGCGTGCAGGCAAGTGCGAACGCAGCTGCTTCACCACGGTTTCGTGGTCGAACTCACGCCCACCCACGGCGCGGTAAATGACGCGGCCATCGGTATCGACGACGAAGGTGGTGGGCAGGCCACGCACTTTCCACTGCTGCGCTACCGCGCTGTTTTTATCCAGCAACATGGGAAACGTAGGGGCGGGGTCGAGTTGGCCGGTGAAAGCGAATACGGTCTCGACATCCTCGCCGACATCGACTGCGATAACTTCCAGCCCACTGTCGCCGAGTTGTTGGCGCAGGCGCTCCAGTGATGGCATTTCGCGGCGGCAGGGTGGGCACCAGGTGGCCCAGAAATTGACCACGATCAGTTTGCCCTTGAAGCTAACCAGCTCGTGCAGCTTGCCGTCCAGATCAGCAAGCTTGAGCGCCGGGGCAAGGTAAGGCGCCGCAATCGGCGTGAGCACATGGGTGAGCGGCGGCAGGTCTTCGGCAGCAGCGGGCATGGCCGCCAGCCATGCCAGGGTGATACCACACAGTGGGGATGTGATTCGATTCATCGGTGTCTCCTTAACGCGGCGCACAACGAACATCCGTTAACACAGCCTCGTAAGTTTTACTGTCCACTTGCCAGCGCGCAGCAAGATCAAACTGCTCACCGGGCGGCAAACCCAGCGCCAACATGCCCTGATTCCATTCGCCCAATTCGTATTCCTGATCAGACGGAAACTGCGCCCATCGAAAGGCGATGCGCGCCGATTCCGACACACCGCGCTGTTGCCAGAGCGCAAGCCAGTCATCAACCGGGCGCAAAACATGCGGCGCACCGCGCGTACTCACTTGCCAATCTGCCAGCCGAAAATCCAGTGCGCCGGGCGCGGCATCGTTGCGCAGCACGGTCATGTAAACGCAGGCGGTGGCGTAAAGCTCGGCATCAGCTGCGGAAAATCCCCGGCTGATATAAAACGCCCGCGCCTGATCCGGCAGGATTTGTGTCAGGCGCAGCGCCACGCCGTGGGCATGGGTTTCCCAGGTTGCGGCGCCGCTGGCCGGGTCGATTGAATTTGGCGCATCGGCCTGTGCTGCACCCATTCCGACCACCAGCGCCCACACCGTGCACGCACGCCGCATGGCTCAGTGCCCGGCTGCCGGTTTGATGGAGCTGGCGCTGGCGCGCGCATGGGCATCGAAGCCGCCCTTGGCTTTCCAGCCCTCGATGCCGTCCTGCAGCACTTTGACGTTGTCGTAGCCCAGCAGACGCAGGGCGAACACGGCCTGCGCCGACAGCGAGCCGGAGTTGCAGTACACCACCACCATGCGGTCTTTCGGCAATTCGGCACGGCGTGCCACGGCCTGGCGCCAGTCGATGTTGACGGCGCCGGGGATGTGTTCCCTGGCGTATTGCGCGGCGTCGCGCGCATCGACGATGAAGACTTTTTTCCAGTCGTCTTTGGGAATCTGTTCGGGCCAGATCAGGCTGCTGCCGTATTCGGCGAAGTCCATGTAGCCGGACAGCGCGTCAACCACAACGGGGTTTTCGTCGGCGTGCACCGGCGCTGCCAGCAAGCCAAGGCTGGCGCAGAGGGCGATCAGTATTTTGTTCATGCGTTTTCCTTGGCCGGGTTGAGGCGCGGATGGGTTTCCTCGCACGCCAGCAACACGACGAGGCCGGAGACGAACATGGCGGCAGCGGTGAACCAGAAGCCGGCCTCGATGCCGCCGAACAGCGCCGCCACCGCGCCCAGCAGCAGCGCACCGATGCCGTAGCCGAGGTCGCGCCAGAAGCGGTAGATGCCGATCGCCGAGCCGCGCCAGTTAGGGTGGGCGATGTCGGACACGGCAGCGGACAGTGTCGGATAGAGCAAGGCCATGCCGAAGCCCATCACCGCCGCGGCGAACGACCACCACAGCTCGCCCTCGCCCAGCAGCACCAGCGCGACGCCTGCGCCGCACAGCCACATGCCGGCGACGATGGGCTTCTTGCGGCCGACGCGATCCGACCAGTGGCCGGTGACAAACTGTGACAGCCCCCAGACGAAGCCGTAGACGCCGACCACCCAGCCGATGCCGGCCAGGCTCAAGCCGTGCTGATACAGGTAGACCGGGAAGAACACCCACACCAGCGCGTCGACGAATTTCTCCACCAGACCGGCCTGGCTGATCGACGCCATGCGCGCGTCGCGCCACGACATCAGGGTGAACACTTCCCAGGTGCCGGGCTTGTCTGAAATATTGGTCGGATAACGCGGCTTGGGGCCGGTCATCAAACCCGCAGCGTGTTTTTTGCCTTCGGCATGCGCCCACGGCAAGGTGTCCTTCACCCACAGCAGGGTCAGCAGACCGGCCAGCGCCACCACCGTCAGGCCGAAAATCATCAAGCCCTCGCGCGGCCCATAGGCGGTGGCGAGATAGCCGGTAATGATGCCCGCTACCGCCACGCCGAAGTAGCCGGCGAATTCGTTGAGGCCAATGGTGAGGCCGCGCTGATCGGTGGTGGTGAGGTCGAGCTTGGAAGTCTGCGTCATCGACCAGGCGAGGCCCTGATTGATGCCCAGCAGCACCGTCGCCGCGACGATCCAGCTCCAGCTCGGCGCGTACAGGATCATGAAGGGAATCGGCACGGCGGCGAGCCAGCCGATGAACAGCACCTTCTTGCGGCCGATGCGTTCGGACAGCCGCCCGGCGACGAAATTGAGCGTGCCCTTGACGAAGCCGAAGGCGGTGACGAAAGCCATCAGCATCATGAACGAGCCCTTGGCGACGCCAAACTCGGATTCAGCGAGCGCCGGCACCACGGTGCGGAACATGCCGATGGTGAGGCCGACGAAAAACACCTGCACCAGCTGATGCGAAAACTGGGCGAGGTTGACGCGGATGCCGTAGCGGTACTCCAGCACGTTCTGGGAGAACGACACGCTCAGCGCCCCAGGTTGAATTCGACCATGCGATCCATTTCCGCCGGACGCGGCGGAATGGTCTCGGTCAGTGCGGCGACGAAGGCCTCCCGGCTCAGGGAGAGCATGGGATTCCAACGCTTCTCGTAGCCGATGGTCGAAGCCGGCTTACCCGACATGCCCGCGCCGCAGACGCTGCCCGAGGTGTGGCCGGGATACAGCTCGACCTCGGTGGGAAGCGTCAGCAGTTTCTTGTGCACGCTGGTATAAATCTGCGCGGCCATTTCGGCTTCCTTGCCCGCCAGATCGGGACGCCCGGCGCTGCCAACAAACAGCGTGTCGCCGGTGAGCACGAACCAGGGGGTTTCGGTGCGGCGCTTGTCGGTCACCAGCAGGCAGATCGAATCGGGCGTATGGCCAGGGGTATGCACCACATCGACCCACACATTGCCGACTTCGATCCGCTGGCCGTCCTGCAACGGCTCGAACGGATAGGCCACGCGGCTGCTGTTGGACTCATGCAGGCAGTACTTCGCGCCGGTCAGCTCGGCCAGCTTGCGGCCGCCGGAAAAGTGGTCGGCATGGACATGGGTGTCGATGACGTGGGTGATTTTCACGTCCTGTTTGGCGGCTTCGTCGATGAACCACTGTTCGTCGCCGAGCACGGGGTCGATGGCGATGCCGACATGGCAGGAGCCACAGCCGAAGAAGTAGGACAGGGTGGCGTCTTGGGCCAGCAATTGACGGAAAAACATGGGGGTCTCCTTAGTTATGGGTAAGCGGTAAGCGTGAGCGGTGAGCGGTCAGGGCGTGGCCAGCGGCAACCCGGCCGCCTGCCATTCGGCTGTGCCGTCGGCGATTTTTTGCGCGCGGTAGCCGTGCTCTTGCAGCAGCGTTACCGCTTCGGCGGACATCATGCAGAACGGCCCGCGGCAGTAGGCGACGATGTCCTTGTCGGCGGGCAGTTCCTTGATGCGCTGGCGGATTTCATCGAGCGGCATCGAGCGTGCAAACGGCAGGTGGCCGCTGGTGTATTCGGTGGACGGACGCACGTCGATCACCACCACGTCGCCGCGGCGCGCCTTTTCCATCAGCGATTGCCTTGTTTCGGCGTCGAGCTTTTCCGGTGCGGCGAAGATCCGCTCCATTTGCACCTTGAGTTCGACCAGATGCTCTTCGGCCACCGTGCGCAGGTTGACCCACAGCGCACTGACGTCCTCGCCGCTCAGCCGGTAGGCGATGAAGCGTCCCTCGCGTCGTGCCTCGACCAGCCGCGCTTCCTTCAGTACCTTGAGGTGGGCGCTGGCGAGCTTGATGTCGATGCCGACTTCGGCGGCCAGGGCGTCAACGGTCTTCTCGCCCTGCGCCAGGACTTCGAGCAGTTCCAGACGCTTGGGGCTGGACACCGCTTTGCCGATGCGCGCGACTTGTTCGTAGAGGAGGTCTTTGGTTTGGCGTTTGTTCATGCTTCTCATAATCTAACGATTATTAGAATATGTCAATCCGTACAAAACGACCATGCGCTTCTGGAGGGATACGCGCTGCGAATAGGCTCGCGATGATTCCCTGACGGGCTTCTGCGGGCTGATTGCCGTCAGGGAAATCCATCCAACCGGAACGAGCGCCGTTTCCGTTCAGGCTCCGGTCCCATCGCCAGGAAACCGTGGTACGTTTCCCACTGCTCGTTGGCGAGTCCGCGCATCGGCGAACGATCGCCCGCCATGCCCTGCGCTTGCGGGTTGCCAGCATGCCGGGCATCGATTTCCCGCAAGCACGCCCATCCCGGCAATCCGACGAAAGAGGATGAATGGATCACAACATTTCCCTGATCACCACCATTGCAGCCGGCTTCGGCATGGCCTTGATCCTCGGCTTCATCGCCGAGCGGATCAGGTTGCCGGCACTGGTCGGCTATCTGGTTGCCGGCATCCTGATCGGCCCCGCCACGCCCGGGTTCGTAGCCGACATGCATATCGCCGCCCAGTTGTCGGAGATCGGCGTCATGCTGCTGATGTTCGGCGTCGGGCTGCATTTCTCGCTGAATGACCTGCTTGCGGTCAAACGCATCGCCGTGCCCGGCGCGGTGGTGCAGATGGGGCTGGCAACCGCGCTGGGCATGCTCGTGGCCTGGTGGTGGGGCTGGCACTGGGGAAGCGGATTGATCTTCGGCTTGTCGCTGTCCTGTGCCAGTACCGTGGTGCTGATCAAGGCACTTGAAGCCCGCGGCGTGCTCGACTCGATGAATGGACGGATCGCGGTCGGCTGGCTGGTGATCGAGGATCTGGTCTGCGTGCTGGTGCTGGTGTTGATGCCCCCGCTGGCCGGCGCGCTGGGCGGCACGAACGATGCTGTCGCAAATGCCGACCCGCTGTGGATGACCCTCGGAATCACGCTGCTGGAGGTTTTGGCCTTCATCGTGCTGATGCTGGTGGTCGGCCGCCGCGTGTTGCCCTGGCTGTTGTGGCAGGTAGCGCGCACCGGCTCGCGTGAACTGTTCACCCTGGCCGTGATCGCAACGGCGATCGGCATTGCCTATGGCGCGGCGGAACTGTTCAGTGTGTCGTTCGCCCTCGGCGCATTCTTTGCCGGCATGGTGATGCGCGAATCCGAGTTCAGCCATCGGGCGGCGCAAGAATCCCTGCCGTTGCGCGATGCCTTCTCGGTGTTGTTCTTCGTGGCGGTGGGCATGCTGTTCGAACCGGCGATTCTGGTCGAGCAACCGCTCAGGGTGCTCGCCGTGGTCGCCATCATCGTGTTCGGCAAGATGTTGGCGGCCCTGGCCCTGGTTCTGGCATTCCGCTACCCGCTCAATACCGCCCTGACGGTTGCGGCGAGCCTGGCGCAGATCGGGGAGTTTTCCTTCATTCTGGCCGGGCTGGGCCTGTCGCTCGGCCTGCTGCCCTCCGAAGGCATGAGTCTGGTGCTGGCGGGCGCGTTGATTTCGATCGCCCTCAATCCCTTGCTGTTTGCCGCCATTGCACCGCTCCAACGCCTGCTTCTGCAGCGCTCAGAACTGGCGCGCAAACTGGAGCGGCGAGAAGATCCTTACGCCGAACTGCCCACGAGCACCGAACACAAATACCTCGCAGGGCAGGTGGTGCTGGTGGGGTATGGCCGCGTGGGACGTCGCATTGCCAAAGCGCTGGATGCGCGCGGCATTCCCTATGTGGTTGCGGAGCAGAATCGCGAGGTGGTCGAAGAATTGCGCAGGATGGGAATCGCTGCCGTTTCCGGGGATGCGGTCGATCCGGCGGTGCTGGTCCAGGCGCACATCGCCCACGCGGCCATGCTGGTCGTCGCCACGCCCGACCTGATCAACGTGCGGCAAATGGCCGACACCGCGCGCACGCTCAATCCCGGCATCGAGATCGTGCTGCGCACCCATAGCGAGGACGAGTCGGACTTGTTGAGCAAGGAAGGCATCGGCACGGTTTTCTTCGGCGAGGAAGAACTGGCCAAGGGCATGACGCGCCATGTTCTGCAGCGCTTTATGCCCGGTTCGTCGGTGACCGCAGACCCGCCTCACGCCTGAGCGACAGGCCGTTTCGATCAGGGCTTTTTCGATTCGGCCTGCGCGGGCAACTGCAGGCGCCGCATGGCTACCGCCGCGGCGGCGGTGCGGGTTTCCACCCCCAGTTTTTCGAACAGGTTTTCCAGGTGCTTGTTGATGGTGCGGTGGCTGATGCCGAGGATGTCGCCGATGTCGCGGTTGGTCTTGCCGTAGATCACCCAGTACAGCACTTCCGCTTCGCGCAGGGTGAGCCGGAAAGCGTCCACGAGGACTTTGGTCATGGCGGCATCGCTTTCCTCGTGCAGCACCAGCAGGCATTCCCCTTCTTCGGTGAGGCCGTGCAGGGCGCACACCATCCGCCCTTCTTCGCCCATGATTTCCAGCGTGGCGGGCGGCGGCGGGCTGGCGATCGCGACTTGCAGCCATGCGTGGATGCGGGCGACCAGCGACTGCTGGTTCTGTCCGCCGTATTTCAGCAGCAGGGTACGCGCCAGCGGGGTTTGCCAGAGCAGCGCGCCGTCGGTCGGCCGCATCGACACGCAGGCCTGTCCGTACGCATCCAGCACGCTGCGCGCCTGCTGCGTCTGCCGGGCGCTCTGGACATGGGCGGCGATGCGGGCCAGCACTTCGGATGGGCGGATGGGCTTGGTGAGGTAGTCGGTGCTGCCCGCGGCAAAGGCGGCGACGACGTGCTCTGTTTCGGTCAGCCCGGTCATGAAGATGATGGGGATGCGCTGGGTGTCGGCGTCGGCTTTCAGTTGCCGGGCCACCTCGAAGCCGTCCATGCCGGGCATCACGGCATCCAGCAGGATGACGTCGGGCAGGCTCTGGCGCGCACGCTGCAGGGCGCTTTCGCCGTTGGTGGCCACCAGCACGGCATAGCCGGCTTCGTCGAGGGCGTCGTACAGCAGGGAAAGATTCTCGGGCACGTCATCCACGATCAGGACGACATCCTCGTTCATGCGATCAATGGCTGGCATCGGTGCTCTTTCGTAAAACTTCCTTCATCGCCTCGAACTGGAAACGCCCGGCCAGGCTGCGTAGCACGCGAACGAACTCGCCGTGCACATCGGCCAGCTTCTCGATTTCGTCGAGCTTGTTGAGGATGCCGCGCATGTAGCCCAAGTCGATCAATTCTCCCAACGCTGCCAGTTGCGCCGGATCAGGCGCAACGATGGCGGGGAGCGGCGCCGGCACGGGCGAGGCGGCGGCCAGCCGGTCCATCTGCACCCACTCCAGCGCCAACCGCCTGCCGAGCCAGTCGAGCAGCTCTTCAACACGCAGGGGCTTGGTGAAGAAATCCTCGCTGCCGATGCCGACCCCGTTTTCGGCGCCCTTCTCGAACGCGTTCGCCGAGATGATGGCCAGTGCCGCATCGGTCAGCCCGCCTGCGCAAATCCGCCGCAGGGTTTCCCAGCCGTCCATGCCCGGCATGGCGAGGTCCATGAAGATGACATCGGGGCGGAAACGCGGGATGTCCTGCAAACATTGCTGCCCGCTGGCGGCTTGCCGCACCATGAAACCGAGCGGCTCCAGAATGTTGACCAGCAGTTCGCGGTCCACCTGCTCGTTGTCCACCACCATGATGCGCCGCCGCACACCGATGTAGCCGATGCGCTGCGCCTGCGGCGATTCGCTCACCAGCTGCCCGGCGTGGATGCGCGGCAGGAACAGGTGCACTTCGAAGCGGCTGCCGACGCCGGGCTGCCCGCTCACGGAGAGTTCACCGCCCATCACGTCGGTCAGCATGCGGGCGATGGTGAGGCCGAGGCCGGTGCCGCCGGTGGCGCCGACATGGGCGGCGCTGCCGCGCGAGAAGGGTTCGAAGATGTGGCTGATTTCTTCGGGCGCGAGGCCGGGGCCGCTGTCCTCGATGGTGAAGAAGGCCATTTCGCGCTGGTAGCGCAGACGCAGGGTGACGCTGCCGCTGACGGTGAACTTGACCGCATTGCCCAGGATGTTCAGCAGGATCTGGCGCAGCCGCCGCTCGTCCGCGCGCACCATGGCGGGCAGCGCGCCATCCGGCAGGTAGTGGAAATCCAGTCCCTTGTGGCGCGCCTGCTGCTCGAACATGCCGACCAGCTGCTGAACGAAATCCGGGAAATCGAGCGGGCGCACGTTGAGCGTGAGCTTGCCGCTTTCGATGCGGGCGATGTCCAGCGTGCCTTCGATCAGCGACAGCAGATGGTCGCCGCTGCGGCGGATGATGGTGATCGCCTGCCGCCGCTGCGGCGGAATGGACTCGTCCTGATCCAGAATCTGCGCATAGCCGAGGATGCTGTTGAGCGGCGTGCGCAGCTCGTGGCTGATCGAGGTGATGTAGCGGCTCTTGGCCTGGTTGGCCTGATCGGCCACGAGCTTGGCCTGCTGCAGCAGCGCATCGGTACGCTGGTGGGAATCGATCTCCTGCATCAGCAGTTCGGTCTGGCGGTTGGATTCCTCCTGCGCCACCTGACGGCTTTTGTGGGTGAGCACCAGCCACCAGGCGACCACGCCCGACACCAGCAGCAAGGCCGCGAACGCGCGTTGGTACGACTGCTGCAAGGCCGGCAGCAGGGCAGCGGTTTCGTCGGTCAGCGCCAGCACTTCCTGGTAGTAGAGCAGCCCCATCAACAACACCAGCAGCGGCACCACACCGGCCATCAGCAACAGATAGTGGCCGAGACCGGCGTCGAGAAACGGCCGCGCCTGCGCCGGCAGAAAACGCTCCAGCAGCAGCGCCCACTGCTCGCCCAGGCGCGCGTGCGGCTTGCACAGGTCGTGGCAGCGCGCGTCGAGCGAACAGCACAGGGAGCAGATGTTGTCCTGATAGGCCGGGCAGCGCGCCAGATCGTCCGCCTCGTAATCCTTGCCGCAGATGCAGCAGCTGTGCGTGGCCGCCGCGCCATCCGCCGGCTCAACCGGGCGCGCAATGTAATAGCGGCCGCGGGTGAGCCAGGCCAGCAGCGGCGAGCAGATCAGCGCCGCGCCCAGCGCGATGAAAATGGCGAAGGGCTGCAGCGTGTCGCCGAACAGGCCGACATAGGTGGCCACCGACAGGCCCGAGGCGATGCCCATAGCCCCGACCCCGACCGGGTTGATGTCATACAGATAGGCGCGGCGGAACTCGATGCCGGGCGGCGACAGGCCGAGCGGCTTGTTGATCACCAGATCGGCCACCACCACCATCATCCATGCCACCGCCACGTTGGAATACAGGCCCAGCACCCGGCCCAACGCCTGGAACAGGTCCAGCTCCATCAGCATCAGCGCGATCAGGATATTGAACACCACCCACACCACCCGCCCCGGATGGCTGTGGGTGAGGCGGGCGAAAAAATTCGACCAGGCTAGCGAGCCGGCATACGCGTTGGTGACGTTGATCTTGAGCTGCGAAATCACCACGAACAGCACCGTCGCCGCGACCGCCCATTCATATTGAGGAAACACGTATTCATAGGCGATCAGGTACATCTGGTTGGGATCGACCGCGCGTTCCAGCGGCACCATGTGGCTGATCGCCAGCCAGGCCAGCAATACCCCGCCCAGCATCTTGAGCACGCCCGGCACCACCCAGCCGGGGCCGCCCACCACCACGCCGGTCCACCAGCGGCGATGGTTGGCCGGCGTGTGCTCGGGCATGAAGCGCAGGTAGTCCGCCTGTTCGCCCATCTGGGTGATCAGCGCCAGCCCCACCGCCATGGCCGCGCCGAACAGATGGATGTCGAAACCCGTGCTGCCCTTGCCGGCATAGCCGGTGATCCCGGCAAACGCGTCCGGCTCCTGCACCAGCAGAAAGACAAACGGCAGCACCAGCATCACCAGCCAGACCGGCTGGCTGAGCGTTTGCAGCGTGCTGATGACGGTAACGCCGTGGGTGACGAGCGGGATCACCACCAGCGCGCAGATCAGATAGCCCCATGCCGGCGGGATGCCGAACGCCAGCTCGAGGGCATAGGCCATGATGGCCGCCTCCAGCGCGAAGAAAATGAACGTGAACGACGCGTAGATCAGCGAAGTGATGGTGGAGCCGAGGTAGCCGAAGCCCGCGCCGCGGGTGAGCAGATCCATGTCGACGCCGTAGCGCGCCGCATAGATGCTGATCGGCAAGCCCACCAGAAAGATGATCAGCCCTGTCGCCAGGATCGCCAGCGCGGCGTTGACGAAACCGTAATTGACCAGCAGCGTGGCGCCCACCGCTTCCAGCACCAGAAAGGCCGCGGCGCCGAACGCGGTGTTGGCGACCCGCGACTCGGTCCATTTGCGGTAGCTGCGCGGGGTGAAGCGCAGCGCGTAATCTTCCATGGTCTCGTTGGCGACCCAGGTGTTGTAGTCGCGGCGAACCTTGATCACACGCTGGATGGCCTTGGGGGAGTGCTCGCTGCCGGTCTGTTCCATCGGGGTGCAGCTCATGCCTGATATCGGGAAAGGAAGCCTGAATATATCAGCGCTTCCGGCTGTCGGCTCCTAGCGATGCAGCCGACCTGCCGCCGGCTGCAGGTCGGCGCTCACTGCCTCGCGCTCGTCGAACACGAAGCAGTCGCCGTGGTAATGCGCGCCGCCCACTTCCTCGAAATACTTGAGGATGCCGCCTTCGAGCTGGTAGACATGCTCGATGCCGATGGCCTTCATGTGGATGGCGGCCTTTTCGCAGCGGATGCCGCCGGTGCAGAACGAAACAACGGTCTTGCCGGCGAAGTCATCGCGATGCGCGGCGAGCTGCGGCGGGAATTCGCTGAAAATGCCGATGTGGTAATCGACGGCGTTGTCGAAGGTGCCGGCTTCCACTTCATAGTCGTTGCGCGTGTCGAGCATCACCAGCGGACGCCCGGCATCGTCGCAGCCGCGATCCAGCCACTGCTTCAGTGTGGCGGCCGTGACCGACGGCGCACGACCCGCCTCGGGCCGGATCAGCGGCATTTTCATGGTGATGATTTCCTGCTTCAGCCGCACCCGCATGCGGTGGAACGGCGGCTCGGCGGAGAGGCTTTCCTTGGGCGCCAGGTCGGCGAAGCGCGGGTCTGCACGCAAATGGGCGACGATGCAGTCGATCGCCTCGCGCGAACCGGCCAGAAAAACATTGATGCCCTCGGGCGCGAGCAGGATCGTGCCCTTGAGCCCGAGCGCCAGGCAGCGCGCCGTGAGATCGGCCTTCAGGGCCTCGCGATCGCTGAGGCTGACGAATTTGTAGCAGGAGATATTGACGACGGACACGGCATAACCTTTGGATCAAGCGGGCATTATCGCGGAATCCAGCCCCGCCGTGCCCATCCGGCACAGCGACGGACAGGCCGTATCGCGCAAGCAGCCGATTTCCATTCGACCCGCCGGGTTTGATACGCTTCGCGCATTCCCTCATCCCCACACCGCCATGGACGACCATCTGCAAACCCTGGAGCACGCCCAGCGCACCGCGATCGACCTCGCCATCCAGTTTGGCCCCAAGGTGGTGGTCGCCCTGCTGATCATGGCTGCGGGCTTTTATGCCGGGCGCTGGGTCGCCCGCCTGATCGAGCCCATGCTGGTGAAGCTGGAACTCGACGCTACCCTGCGCCAGCTGCTGACGCGCATGCTGCGCATCCTGGTGCTGGGACTGTTCGCTATCATGGCGCTGCAAAACTTGGGGGTGCAGCTGCTGCCGCTGCTGGCCGGGCTGGGGGTGGCGGGCGCCGGCATCGCGCTGGCGATGCAGGGCGTACTGGGCAATCTGGCGGCGGGGCTGTCGATCATTTTCACGCGACCGTTTCTGGTGGGCGAATACATTTCCATCGCCGGGGAAGAAGGCACGGTGGAGGAGATCAAGCTGTTCAACACCGTACTGAGCCACCCCGACCACTCGCGGGTTGTCATTCCCAACCGCAAGATCGCCGGTGAAATCCTGCACAACTACGGCAAGCTGCGCCAGCTCGACGTCATCGTCGGCGTTGCTTACGACACCGATATCAAGCTGGCGCTGCAGGCGATCCGCGACCTGCTCACCGCACATCCAAAAATCCTGCGGGATCCCGAACCGGTTATTCAAGTACTGACCCTGGCCGATTTCAGGGTACAGATCGCCATCCGCCCATGGACGTTCGCGGGTGATTTCCCCCACGTTTCAAGCGACATTACGCAGACAACACTGGAAACCTTCCGCGCACGCGGCATCATCATCCCACTGCCGCAACAAGAAGTTCACCTGCTAGGCTCAACATGAAGCGCACCCCCGCTCCCAAGCCCGCCTTCAGCGACCCGCTGGCCGATGTGCTGCGTCCCGGCCAGTCGGTCGAACTGCTGAAAGAGCTGCATATCCTGACGCGCGACGGCAAGCTCAACCAGGACAGCCGCCGCAAACTGAAGCAGGTCTATCACCTGTGCAATTTCATCGAGCCGCTGCTGAATGAGGTGCTCGACCGGCAGGACACGCTGACCCTGGCCGACCACGGCGCGGGCAAGTCCTACCTCGGCTTCATCCTCTACGACCTGTATCTGAAGGAACGCCCCGGCAGCCACATCTACGGCATCGAGACGCGCGACGAACTGGTGGAAAAATCACGTGCGCTGGCGACCAAGCTGGGCTTTCCGCGCATGAGCTTCATCAACACCACGGTGGCGGAATCCACGCAATCGGCGCAGTTGCCCGCCACCATCGACATCGTCACCGCGCTGCATGCCTGCAACACCGCGACCGACGACGCAATCCAGTTTGCGCTGGCCAAACAGGCGCGCCACATCGTGCTGGTGCCGTGTTGCCAGGCCGAGGTTGCCACGGTGCTGCGCAAACACAAGAACGC
>JAGVGD010000109.1 GCA_020057245.1 Thiobacillus sp.
CCGCATCTGCATGTTCGTCAGCCTGCCGTTTGCCTCGCTCGACAAGATGAAGCTGGAACAGGCTGTGCGCGAAATCGGGAAGACGGCATGAGCGCGCCAGCTTTCAATAGAGGCCGCTCGCTGAGCGCGCCCACTTTGTTGGAGTCCGCTTGATGAGCGCACAGTGCGAAGTCACCGCCAAACGCGCAGCGGCCGCGCCGATGAGCTTGTTCGAACGCTGGCTGACGCTGTGGGTGGGCCTGTGCATCGTCGCCGGCGTGCTGCTTGGGCAGCTTTTTCCGGCGCCGTTCCAGGCCTTGGGCCGCATGGAAATCGCGCAGGTCAATCTGCCGGTCGGTCTGCTGATCTGGGTGATGATCATCCCGATGCTGATGAAGATCGATTTCGGCGCGCTGCATCAGGTGAAGTCGCACTGGAAAGGCATCGGTGTCACGCTGTTCGTCAACTGGGCGGTGAAGCCGTTTTCGATGGCGCTGCTGGCGTGGATTTTCATACGCCATCTGTTCGCGCCGTACTTGCCGGCCGAGCAGCTCGACAGCTACGTCGCCGGCCTGATCCTGCTGGCCGCTGCGCCGTGCACCGCGATGGTGTTCGTGTGGAGCCGGCTCACCGGTGGCGATCCGTATTTCACGCTGTCACAGGTGGCCTTGAACGACGCCATCATGATCGTCGCCTTCGCACCCATCGTCGGCCTGCTGCTCGGCCTGTCGGCCATCGTGGTGCCGTGGGACACGCTCATCATCTCGGTGGTGCTGTACATCGTCATCCCGGTGATTCTCGCGCAGATATGGCGCAAGATCCTGCTGAAGCGCGGGCAGGCGGCGTTCGATGCAGTGATGGCGCAACTCGGTCATGCCTCCATCCTGGCGCTGCTCGCCACGCTGGTGCTGCTGTTCGCCTTCCAGGGCGAGGCGATCATCGCGCAGCCGCTGATTATCGCGCTACTGGCCGTGCCGATCCTGATCCAGGTGTTCTTCAATTCGGGACTGGCCTACTGGCTGAATAGAAAAGTGGGCGAGAAGCACAGCGTGGCCTGTCCCTCGGCACTGATCGGCGCGTCGAACTTTTTCGAGCTGGCGGTGGCGGCGGCGATTGCCTTGTTTGGCTTCCAGTCGGGCGCGGCGCTCGCCACCGTGGTGGGCGTGCTGATCGAAGTGCCGGTGATGCTGCTGGTGGTAAAAATAGTGAACCGCAGCAAGGGCTGGTACGAAGCGGGATTGCCGGTTCGTTGAAAGCGTCATCTCGTCGGTGATGTGCTGTTCAGCGGTTTGCAGTGCACCGTGGGGATCGTGCCGTATCTGTGTGCGCGATTCGGAACCGCAAGGTCTGCGCTTTATCCCGTGCGGCAGCTGAGCCCAAAGACGGCGTGAGCGGGTTTTTCCGGGCACCTGCATCGTTTTGCCGTCTTGTTCATCTCCCCAGCAAGTCAACCAGGAGAAAACCATGCAAGCCCTTGCTTTGCAGCTCAAACGCTGGCCCGCCCGCCAGCCCATCCTGTTCCTCGTCTTCGCCGCGGCCATCTGGTTTGCGCTGTATCGCTCGCTGATCCCGGCTTCCGAGGCGCTGGTGGCGGCGCTGCCGGTGGATCGCGCCAGCCATCTGGGCGGGGCGCTGCAATTCTTCTTCTACGACACGCCCAAGGTGATGCTGCTGCTGGTCGGCGTCGTGTTCGTCATGGGCATCGTGCATACCTTCGTCTCGCCCGAGCGCACGCGTGCGCTGCTGTCCGGTCGCCGGCTCGGCGCCGGCAATGCGATGGCGGCCTCGCTCGGCATCGTCACGCCGTTCTGCTCGTGTTCGGCGGTGCCGCTCTTCATCGGTTTTCTGCAGGCTGGCGTGCCGCTGGGCGTGACCTTCTCCTTCCTGATCGCCGCACCCATGGTCAACGAAATCGCGCTGGTACTGCTATTCGGCCTGTTCGGCTGGAAGATCGCAGCGTTGTATCTGGTCATGGGGCTTGCGGTCGCCATCGTCGCGGGCGTCATTATCGGCAAGCTCGGCATGGAACAGCATCTCGAAGACTGGGTGCGTGCGATGCAGAACACGCAATCACCCGGCGCGGTCGAGGGCGCGCGCCTCACCTGGGGCGAGCGCATCAAGAACGGTTTCAACCATGTGCGCGAGATCGTCGGCAAGGTGTGGCTGTACATCGTGCTCGGCGTGGCGCTGGGCGCCGGCATCCACGGCTACGTGCCGGAAGATTTCATGGCCTCGATCATGGGCAAGGACGCGCCCTGGTGGGCACTGCCGGCGGCGGTGGCCATCGGCGTACCGATGTACACCAACGCGGCGGGCGTCATTCCCATCGTCCAGGCCCTGCTCGCCAAGGGCGCGGCGCTGGGCACGGTGCTGGCGTTCATGATGAGCGTGATCGCGCTCTCCGCGCCCGAAATAATCATTCTGCGCAAGGTGCTCAAGCCCCGCTTGATCGCTACCTTCGTGGGGGTGGTGGCCTCCGGCATCCTGCTGGTGGGCTATGTGTTCAATGTCCTGATCTGATAAAGGAAAACGCATGAGCGATATGCCTCTTCATCCCTCCATCGTCGCCCTGGTCTCGCTGGCGGCGAACATCGCGGCCAATCATCCCAAACAGGGGCTGTGCCAGGTTGACCGGCTCCGGGCCTATGGCGTATCTCAGGCGCACATCGATGCCGTCGTCGAAATCGCCCGCCACATCCGCGACGAGGCGGGCGAGAAGCTCGACCACAGTTTCGACCAGGCGATGGCCGGTTGCGCGCCTGCGGATTCCGCGGGCGAGGCCTGCTGCACGTCCACCGCATCAGGCCAATCCTGCTGCTGATTTTTCAATCCCATTTTTTTCAATCTCGTTCAAGGAGAACACCATGAGCACCACCATCAAGGTTCTGGGCACCGGCTGTGCCAACTGCAAGACCACCGCCCAACTCATTGAGGACATCGCCGCGGAAATGGGCGTGCCGGTGCAGGTCGAGAAAGTCGAGGACATCCAGGCCATCATGGGCTACGGCGTCATGTCCACCCCCGGCGTCGTCATCGACGGCAAGGTCGTGCATGCGGGCGGTGTGCCCAGCCGCGAAAAGATCGCCGGCTGGCTGGCCGGCGGCGTGTCGGCCGCGCCCGCCGGAGGCTGCTGCAGCGGCGGGAAGTGTTGTTGACGCCAGACTTTTGGCGCGGGGGGGATATGTACGCTAACGAGGACCGTGAACCGCAGCAAGGGATGGTATGAAAAGGGTCTCCCTGCCTGACAGTCGGCTTGCTATATTGATCTGGTTTTTCAATTTGCCGGATCAGTCCATGACTCCCATAAGCTTCGCAGCCCTCATTTTTGCCTGCCTGCTGACCGCCCCCGCCGCCCTGGCATCCGATGACGACAGCCGGGTGGCGGTCGACATGCCCGCCATGATGCGCAGCCACATGTTGGCGAACATGCGCGACCACCTGCTTTCCCTCCATGAAATCCAGAGCGTTCTGGCGGCCGGCAACTACGACGCCGCGGCCGACATCGCCGAAAAGCGCCTCGGCATGAGCTCGCTGCAGTCGCATGGCGCGAGCCACATGGCGGGCTTTATGCCCCAGGGCATGCAGGCAGCCGGCACCGCGATGCACCAGTCGGCCAGCCGTTTTGCCGTCATCGCCCAGGAAACGGCAGTCACCCGCGACCTTCCGCGCGCGCTGGACGCGCTGGGCAAGGTCACCGCAAGCTGCGTGGCCTGCCATGCGGGTTATCGCCTCAAATAAAAAGGAATCGAACATGCGTATCCTGCTGGCCCCCCTGTTGTTTCTTCTCGCCTTGAGCGCCCATGCGGCCGATGCGTTCCAACCCAAAGCCGAAGCGGTCGTCGAAAATGTCTATGCAATCGTTGGCCCGCTTGGCCAGCGCAGCGCGGACAACGACGGCCTCAACGCCAGCTTCGGTTTCATTGTCACGCCCAAAGGGGTGATCCTGATCGACTCCGGCGCCAGCCGTCTTGGCGCCGAAAAGATCGCGGCCGCCATCGGCAAAGTGACCGCGCAGCCGGTGCGCTGGGTCATCAATACCGGCAGTCAGGATCACCGCTGGCTGGGCAACGCCTATTTCGCCGGCAAGGGCGCTGAAGTCATTGCGCTCGCTCGCACCGCGGTCACCCAGGCTGAGTTCGCCACCCAACATATGGAAAGCTTGCAGCGCATGCTGGGCAACCGCATGCAGGGCACGCAGCCGCTGCCCGCGCCCAAAACCTACGCGGGCGAAGCTGTCAGTCTGGAACTGGGGGGTGAGACGCTGAGGCTGGCTTACACCGATGCGCACTTCCCGGGCGATGCCTGGGTCTGGCTGCCGCAGCGCGGCGTGATGTTCAGCGGCGATCTGGTCTTTGTCGACCGCCTGCTGGGCATCCTGCCCTGGTCCAGCGTGAAGCACAGTCAGGCGGCTTTCCAGGCCATGGCCGGGCTTAAGCCAACCTGGATCGTTCCCGGTCATGGCCGCGTCTGCAGGCTGGAACAGGCGCAGCGCGAGAGTGGCGATTACTACGACTTCCTCGCCGGCACGATCGGTGCTGCGGCAAAGGACATGGAACCGATGGATGCGACGCTGGATCGCTATGCCGACCTGCCGGCGTTCCGCCATCTGGACAATTACACGGGCCTGCACCGCGCCAACATGAACCGCGCGTTCACCGAGTTCGAGTCGCAGTAGATTTTTGCCCGCTTTGCCGGGAATCTGTCATCAAATTTCCGGCCAGGCTGCACGATAATTGAGCCCGCAGGTCGTTGCCTGTGCCCCGGAGACTCAATGCATGGCCGAAGCCGCTTTTAACGTACTGTTTCTGTGCGCCGCCAACTCGGCCCGTTCCATCCTCGCCGAGTGTCTGCTCAACGCCATGGGCAAGGAACGTTTCCACGGCTACAGCGCGGGCTGCCAACCCGCCGGACAGATCCATCCCGAAGTGCTGGACTTGCTGCAGAAGAGCGGTCTGGCGACGGCCGGTCTGCACAGCAAATCGTGGGATGCATTCGCCACGGCCGACGCGCCGCACTTCGATTTCATCATCACTGTTTGCGACGACATGGCGGGCGAGGCCTGCCCGGTGTGGCCAGGCCATCCGGTCACGGCGCACTGGCATATTCCCGATCCGGTGCGGGCGCAGGGCGCCGATGCACACAGACAGCACGCATTCGTCGAGGCGATGAGCCAGTTGCAGCAACATATTTCCGCCCTGGTCAGCCTGCCGTTCGCCACGCTCGACAAAATGAAGCTCGAGCAGGCGGTACGCGACATCGGCAATCCGGCCTGAATCCATCCGGCCGGCTGTCCAGGCAGGCCGCACAGGCATTTACCGCAGGGCCCTCGCGGAACGTACAATTTCCGGCTTGATGCATTTTGGCGGTTAGGCATTAACCGAGTGAGCTGAGTGGGCGATCCGAGTTTTCCTGTTGTGACCTGGTCCGAAGCCGACCAGCCCCGATCCGCCCGCTGGCGTTCGGAGAACGGCTCGCCGCCGCCCAAGCGGATCCAGGTGGCGGACGACCGCATGACGGCAGACGCCGCCTACCGCCTGGCCAGCGAGGGCACGGCCTTGTTGTGGCGCAGCGATTACCAGAACGCGCGCCAGCTGCTGCAGGCGATGGCGCGGCGCATCGACCGCAAGCCGCGCAAACCGGCCGCGTCGCCGATCGAATCCTTCAACTTTCACCGCCAGTTCCAGTCGCAGCGCGCCCGCACCCTGGGCATGCTGCTGCTGCCGCTGGATGCCGACTACAGCATTCCGTTGCGCCGCGCGCCCGACGTGCGGCAGGCCTGTATCGAGGCGTATGGCGCACTGCCGCATGGAAAAGATCAAATGCCATCGCTGGTATCGCTGCGCGAACTGCTCGGCGTCATCGGCGCACACGAATGGCGCAAGCAGGGCGTCGACATCCCGGCGCTGGGCGCGCGCATCCATCCGCACTACGGCGTGTTTTCGCCGGTGCGCGGCGAATATCTTGATCTGGTGGCGACGGCGCCGCTGCCGTCGCTGGAACGCGCGTTCGATATCGGCACCGGCACCGGGGTGCTGGCAGCCCTGCTGGCGCGGCGCGGCGTCAAACACGTCATCGCCACCGATCAGGACCCGCGCGCCCTGACCTGCGCGCGCGAGAACATCGAGCGGCTGGGCCTGAAAGCCCAGGTAAAAGTCGTCGAAGCCAACCTGTTTCCTGAGGGCCGCGCGTCGCTCATCGTGTGTAACCCGCCGTGGTTGCCCGCGCGCGCCAACTCCCCGCTCGAACATGCGGTGTACGACCCGGACAGCCGCATGCTGCTGGGTTTTCTGAACGGGCTGGCCGCGCATCTCGAACCCGGCGGCGAAGGCTGGCTGATACTGTCCGACCTCGCCGAGCACCTCGGGCTGCGCACGCGCGACAGCGTGCTGGCGGCCATTGATGCCGCCGGGCTGAAACTGCTGGAGCGCATCGAAACCAAACCCACCCACCCGCGCGCTGCCGACGCCAGCGATCCCCTCCACGCCGCACGCGCTGCCGAGATCACCTCGTTGTGGCGGCTCGCGCCCGCTTGATCGTTTCATTTGATTGAGGAATCAACATGCATAACAACCGTCGCCACCTGTTCACTTCCGAGTCCGTCGCCGAAGGTCATCCCGACAAGATCGCCGACCAGATCTCGGATGCCATCCTCGACGCCTTCCTGGCCGAGGAACCCGCCGCCAAGGTCGCCTGCGAAACCTTCGTGGCCGACCATCTGGTGGTGATTGCGGGCGAGTTCAAAACTGCGCGCCGCGAGCTGTTCAGCGAGATTCAGGGTCGTGCCGAAGCGATTGCCCGCCAGGTGCTGCGCGACATCGGTTATGTCGATTCCGATACCGGCATTGATCCCGATACTTGCGAAGTGCAGGTACGCTTCAATCACCAGTCGATCCAGATTAACAAGGGCATCACGCTGGCAGGCGGCGACATCGGCGCGGGCGACCAGGGGCTGATGTTCGGCTACGCCTGCGACGAAACCCCCGATCTGATGCCGTATCCGGTATGGCTGGCGCACCGCCTGGTCAAACGTCAGGCCGAGCTGCGGCATTCCGGCGCCTTGCCGTGGCTGCGGCCCGACGCCAAAAGCCAGGTGACGGTGGCGTACGAAGGCCAGCGCGTGGCCGGGGTCGAGAACGTGATCATTTCCACCCAGATCGAACGCGACCTCGATCCTGCCTGGGTGACCGCGGAAGTCACCCGCGAAATCATCGACCCGCTGGTGCCGTTCGCACTGCGCACGCCTGACTTCAAGCAGTGGGTCAACCCGGCCGGTCCGTTCGAAATCGGCGGTCCCAACGGCGATACCGGCCTCACCGGGCGCAAGATCATCGTCGACACCTATGGCGGATCGTGCCCGCACGGTGGCGGCGCGTTTTCCGGCAAGGACCCTACCAAGGTCGACCGCTCCGCTGCCTACATGGCGCGCTACATCGCCAAGAACATCGTCGCAGCCGGGCTGGCGCGCCGCTGCCTGGTGCAGCTGGCATACGCCATCGGTGTGGCCGAGCCGGTTTCGCTGCTGATCGAAACCTACGGCACCGGCAGCGTGCCCGACGAAGAACTCGAACAGCGGGTGCGCCGGGTTTTCCGCCTGACGCCGCGCGGCATCATCGAAAGCCTTGACCTGCTGCGCCCGATCTACCGGAAGACCGCTGCCTACGGCCACTTTGGCCGCGCCGAACCCGAGTTCAGCTGGGAACGTGTGGATCAGGCTCAGGCGCTGGCAGAGTTTGCCGGCTGAGCGCTTTTCGTGCCCTGAAAAACCAGTCCATTGCCGGGTCTCGGCTTATCGCGAAAGCATCTTCAGTGGCAACATCCGCAGCAGGGTCGTGTCGCGCAACAGGCTGTGATGCACCAGCGCGGCCAGGGCATGCAGCCCGGCCAGCCAGATGAATGCGTTGCCCAGGGTTTCGTGTGTTTCACCCAGCCATTCCATCCAGCTTGCGTGCGTGTCGGGCAGCGGCAGCGCATAGCCGCCGGCCAGGGTGAATGTCGCGGTCTCGTCGGCGAGCGCGGCCCAGCCCGCCAGCGGCACCAGCAGCATCAGTGCATACAGCGCGATGTGCACTGCGTGTGCGACGCGCGTCTGCCAGCGTGGC
>JAGVGD010000104.1 GCA_020057245.1 Thiobacillus sp.
CGGGCGCATCCCTTTGTCGCAGTCCGCTTGCTGTGCCCGCACAGCGGCGCGGCCTGCTTCGCGGGCTGCATCCCGAAGCAGCCTCGCCGCAGGCGCGAATATAGTGTTAACAGGCCCTAGTTACCCGCACTGCCAAAACGAAAAGCCCGATTTTGCGCTTTACAGACGTCACGACTAAAAAAGCCTGCGCAAACGCCGTTATCACACTCAGTGTTTAGCCGCGGTTACTGGAGACAGCATGGGAATCAAAAGTGATATCGAAGATGCCATTAATGTGCATGGCGCTTGGAAAGCCAAATTCCGGGATTTTCTGAGCGGCAAGGTGGCGATGGATTTGTCAGCTGTTAGCCACACCGATGCCTGCCAATTGGGCATGTGGCTCGGCGATGGAGGGCGCAGGAAGCTGTCGCCAGAGAACCACGCGCATGCCTGCGAGCTGCACGCCCATTTTCATCAGGTGGCCGGCGACATTGTCAACAGCATCAAGCAGAAGGATTTTATGGCCGCGCGTCAGTCGCTTGCTGCGGGTGGCGATTTCGATCGGGCCAGCCATGCGATGTGCGCCTTTCTCCGCAAGCTGATCCTGCATGACGCCCCCAAACCGGGAACACCGACGAATGACGTCGCGACTGCCACTGAAGCGACCGCAGCGACCGCTGAACCCGCAGAACGCCCCGAACAAGAAGCCTGAAGCCCGTAACCTTCGAGCGCGCCCCTGCAGCCCGACTTCTATAGGCAGCGGGCACCCAGCACCACCATGCCCGCAACCGACGCGCCGGCTCTTGCAAAACCGCATGGCCGCCTTGACCGCTTCCCGGTTGGCGGGGCGCCCTAGGCCACCGCCCGCTTGCCCACCAGCAAACGCTTCAGTTCCGGCACACACGAGCCGCACTCGGTGCCGCATTTGAGCGTGGCC
Source organism: Thiobacillus sp. (assembly GCA_020057245.1). Classification (GTDB taxonomy): domain Bacteria; phylum Pseudomonadota; class Gammaproteobacteria; order Burkholderiales; family Thiobacillaceae; genus Thiobacillus. The sequence continues at coordinate 917 of JAGVGD010000104.1, forward strand.
TGCAGCGCAGCGAGATCCGCGCCACCTGCGATGGCGGCGACGATGTCGGGTTCGGCCACATCAAGACAATTACAGATGATGCGACCGCGTCCGGCGCCGCCTGCGGGGGGTTGCGTCACTGGCGCCAGCAGCCAGGCGCGCACGTCCATTGCGGAGGCGCCGGCGGCGATCAGGTCCTTGAGCCAATCCTGCGCGGCAGTCTCACCGGACAGGCGGGCGCCGGTGATGACACCGTCCTCCACCCGCGCCTTTTTCCAGATGCCGCGCCGCGCATCCTGGTAATTCATGGTCAGCAGCGGATCGTCCAGCCCGAAGGCGACGTCCATTTCCTGCACCAGGGCTTCCGGCAACGGCCCCACGCATGCCGCCTGGAACACCAGCACGGTCTTGTCGCGCCCGGTGAGGCTGGCGGTGGCGTAATCGAAGTGCGCCAGGAAGGGCTGCGCCCGCCGCAGCAGGGTGGCGCCGTCGCCGCGCCGCATGATCGCGCGTCGGTAGGGCAGCTCGGCTTTCTCGACCTGTACCGCGCAATGCTTGAGCTCGGGCTGACGCGACACCGGGTCGAACGCGTCCAGCGTCAGCGCGTTCACGCCCTGCCCCGCCATGAAGCGGCCGCCCCAGTGCATGGGCATGAAGGTCTGCCCGGCACGCAGTTCATCGCTGGCCGCCACCTTGACGACCAGACTGCCGCGCCGGCTTTTCACCCGCACCAGTTCGCCATCGGCAAGGCGGCGTCGCGCCATGTCGCTGCGCGCCATCGACAGCAGCGGCTCCTCGACGTGCGAAAACAGCCGCGCCACCAGCCCAGTGCGGCTCATGCCGTGCCACTGGTCGCGCAGGCGGCCGGTGTTCAGATGCAGCGGGTAACGCGCGTCGATGGCTTCGGACACCGGGCAGTAGGCCGCGTTGTGAAAACGCGCGCGACCGCTGGCGGTGGGGTACATGCCGTCGGCATACAAACGGGTTTTGCCGGCGTCGCAGCCTTCGGCAAACGGCCATTGCCGCGGCGCCTGTTCCAGCAACGCATAGGAGAGACCGGTAATGTCAAGATCGCGCCCGCGCGTCGATTCGCGGTGTTCGTTGAATATGGCTTCGGCGTCGGCATACGGAAACAGGCGCGCGCCCTTTTCCGGCAGCAGGCGTCGCGCGAAATCGCAGACGATGGCCCAGTCGGGACGCGCTTCGCCCGGCGGCGACACCGCAGCATGGACGCGCGAAATGCAGCGCTCGGAATTGGTCACCGTGCCTTCGGTTTCGCCCCAGCTCGAGGCCGGCAACAACACGTCGGCGTAGCGGGCGGTTTCGGTGTCGGCGAACGCCTCCTGCAGCACCACGCATTCGGCCGCTTGCAGGGCCTCGTGCACCAGCGCCTGATTCGGCAGCGACTGCGCAGGGTTGGTGCAGGCGATCCACAGCGCCTTGATTTCGCCGCGCTTCACTGCCTCGAACATCTCGACCGCGGTTTTGCCCGGCGTCGCCGGCACGTCGTCCACCCCCCACAGCGCGGCGACCTCAGCGCGGTGCGCGGGGTTGCCCATGTCGCGGTGCGCCGATAGCAGATTCGCCAGCCCGCCGACTTCGCGCCC
>JAGVGD010000073.1 GCA_020057245.1 Thiobacillus sp.
CAGTCCGGCATGGCGCTGCACCGCCGCCATGTCGACGCCCCACTGCTCGGCGCGCTCCGGGCTCAGGGTGTTGAGCTTGTTGATCACCACCGGCGACTTGTTGAGGTGAATGGTCTTGACCGGCAGGCGGCTGACGCCTTCGGGCAAGGCATCGCTTTTGGTGAACATGCGCAGGCGGATGGCGTCGGCGTCGAGCGCGCACAGTTCGCTGGGGTCGTGCGCCAGGTCCCACACGATGATCTCGTTCTTGTTGGTGGGGTGCTGCGCCAGCGGCCACGCCACCATCAGGCAACCGCGCTCGACCGGCACCTGCCCGGTGATGTGCAGGAACGGGCGCGGCGCGTTGAGGCCAACCTGCTCGGCGGCCTGCTCCTTCTTGCGCAGGCCCAGGCAGAAATCGAACAGGCGCGGATTGTTCTGGCGAATCAGCCGCGCCAGCGCCACCGTGGCGCGCACGTCGGACAGCGCATCGTGCGCGGCTTCGTGCGCCAGGCCATTGGCCGCGCTCAGCAGTTCGAGCCGGAAGCTCACGCGGCCCTGCTCGTTGGTCGGCCACGCGATGCCGTCCGGCCGCAGCGCGTAGGCGGTGCGCACCAGATCGAGGATGTCCCAGCGCCCGCATTCGTCCTTCCATTCGCGCGCATAGGGATCGATCAGATTGCGCCAGAACAGGAAGCGGGTGAACTCGTCGTCGAAGCGGATGGTGTTGTAGCCGACGCCGACGGTGCCGGGCTGGCTGAACGCCTGCTCGATGTCGCGCGCGAACTGGTGTTCGGGCACCCCCTGCGCCAGGCACTGCTGCGGCGTGATGCCGGTGATCAGGCAGGACTGCGGGTCGGGCAGGTAATCCGGCGCAGGCTGGCAAAACTGCATCAGCGGCGCGCCGATTTCGTTCAGCTCGGCGTCGGTGCGGATCGCGGCGAACTGCGCCGGGCGATCGCTGCGCGCGCTGATGCCGAAGGTTTCGTAGTCGTGCCAGAGAAAGCTGCGCATGGCCTCAGAGCTTGGCGCTGCGTCCGCCATCGACCGCCAGGATCTGGCCGGTGACGAAGTACGTATCCATCGCAAAAAACCGCACCGCCAGCGCGATGTCGTGCGGGTCGCCGGCGCGCTTCAGCATGGTGTGCGAGATGATGCGCTGGCGCGACACCTCGTCGAAATTGGCGTCGTCTTCCGGCCACATGATCGGGCCGGGCGCGACGCCGTTGACGCGTACCTCGGGCGCCAGCTCGCGCGCCATCGATTTGGTCAGCCCGACCAGCCCGGCCTTGGCGATGGAATACACGACGTAGCTTTTCATCGGCCGGTCGGCGTGGATATCGGTGATGTTGATGATGCAGCCGCGGCGTTTTTTCAGCTCGGGTGCGGCGGCCTGCGACAGGAACAGCGGCGCCTTGAGGTTGCTGCCCATTAAATCAACCCAGTCCTTTTCCTCGATGCTACCGACCGGCGTGGGATAAAAACTCGACGCGTTGTTGAGCAGCACGTCGAGCCCGCCAAAGGTCACCACGGTCTGCTTGACCAGCGCCGGCAGGCCGCCGATATCGAGCAGGTCGGCCTGGATCAGCGCGACCGAGTTTTCGCGTATGGCGTTCAGCTCGTCCTGCAGCGCGCGCGCCTCGGTCGCCGAATTGCGGTAGTGGATCATCAGGTTGGCGCCCGCCGCGTGCAGCAGACGCGCCGATGCTGCGCCCACCCGTTTGGCACCGCCGGTAATCAACACTACTTTGCCTTGCATCGGGATTCGCCTTTATAGTCGCCAGGTTCTGAACAGGTCAGGCTGGGTTGTCCAGCCACCCCGCATTATCCCTGAACTCATCCACTGCATGCTGCCCACACCCAGCCCCGATGCGCTAGCCCACAGCCAGCGCGTGACCGCCCACCTGCAGACGCTGATCCGCGAGGCCGGCGGCTGGATTCCGTTTGCGCGCTTCATGGAAGCCGCGCTGTACGCGCCGGGGCTGGGCTACTACGCAGCAGGTGCGATGAAATTCGGCGCGGCGGGCGATTTCGTCACCGCGCCGGAACTCACCCCGCTGTTCGGCCGCACCCTCGCGCACGCGATTGCGCCGGTGCTGGCAGAAACGAGCGGCGACATCCTGGAATTGGGGGCCGGCAGCGGCAAGCTGGCGCTCGATGTCTTGGGCGAACTGGAACGCCTGAACGCCCTGCCCGCGCGCTACGGCATCCTCGAAGTGAGCGCCGACCTGCGCGCCCGCCAGCAGGCGCGCATCGCGCAGGAACGGCCCGATCTCGCTCGACGCGTGCACTGGCTGGACGCCCTGCCGGCCGCGTTCGAGGGCGTCATCCTCGGCAACGAAGTATTCGATGCGCTGCCGGTGGAACTTCTGCACTGGACCGCAAGCGGGCCGCAAGTGCGCGGCGTGGCACTAGAAGCCGAAGGCTTTGCATGGCAGGACCGCCCCATCGACGACCCCGCGCTGCGCGCCCGCGCCGAAGCCCTCGATCTGGCGCCCGGCTACCTGACCGAAATCAGCCTCGCCGCCGACGCCCTGATCGCCGCCCTCGCCCACAGCCTGCAGCGCGGCCTGATCCTGCTGATCGATTACGGCTTCAGCGCCAGCGAGTACTACCACCCGCAACGCCACATGGGCACGCTGCGTGCGCACTACCGCCATCACGCGCTGGACGACCCGTTTTACCTGCCCGGGCTGTGCGACCTCACCGCGCACGTCGACTTCAGCGCGCTGGCGCAGGCGGGGACGGAAGCGGGTCTGGACCTGACGGGTTACGCCAGCCAGGCGAATTTCCTGCTCAATGCCGGTCTTACCGAATTGCTGATGCAGACGCCGCCGGCCGATGCTGCCGCCTTTCTGCCGCAGAGCAATGCGGTACAGCGGCTGGTTTCACCTGCTGAGATGGGGGATTTGTTCAAGGTGATGGGGTTGGGCAAAGGCCTGGAGGTGTCGCTGGCGGGGTTTGCGCGGGGGGATCGGCGGCATACGCTTGGCTGAGGCTTGTTGGCCGGGGGTAGCCCGGCTGCTAGTCACTTTCTTTGTCAATGCGACAAAGAAAGTAACCAAAGAAAACGCACCCCGACATCCCCGAAACCTCGGAAATCGAGCCCGCCGGGTGGGCGTCAAAGAACTCGCCCCGCTTTTGCTGTTTTAATTTGATTTTTGTGAGCGGGGCTCAAACACCTTTGCCGCTGATCCACCCGACAGACTCAATTTCCGGCGGGGCTGAGAGGGGAGGAAGGTCAAAACCAGGGCAGTGGAGACGGGCCGATTTTCACTCTCGTGTGAAAACAGCACTCGGCGCATTACGCCTGCGGATAATGCGTCTTACTCGAGCTTATCCTCATCTGGCACCCGACCTGCCGAACGTAAAAGTTTCAATACCGAATCACGATCATCATAGAAGTCTTCAAGGATTCTCTGAGCATAATGACGCGATGCCTCTACGTCTTCGACCGGAATAGGCTGCCACTTGTCATGCAACACATCGTTGCCTAGGACACGAATTTCGTCATGCGCTCTTCGCTTCCTTGCTTCTGTAATGACACCATCTTTAGCAGCAGCATCGATCTGTTGCTCAAGTGTGGTGCCATTTTTTTCTTTGTAGCCATTGGCGCGAAGGGTCTTGTCTAGAACCGAACGAAACATGCCCGCAGCGGCTCGAATTGCGCCTGAGTCAAGGCATGTTTCTCCTTCCCTAAATTCCTTTCCGATTCCTTCAGGCACTGTCTTGGGAAGCTTCAGGCGGTCATGCACCTCGGGGAAGAAAGAATAAAGATCTCGGTAAGCACCTGGAAATTGACCGGGATACGCGACGACCCCAAGCCCTCCACGTCCGCAGCCAGCGCAGCGAAATAGGCGATAGTCAAGGTTGATTTCGCCCCAGTTTCGGTGCTTGTGCGAAACAGTGATGACCCCGAATTGACCGAGTTGGGTGCGCCATTCGAAGCTGGACAAGGCACCGTGACACCCTGGACATCTGGCGCGTATGCTTCCTTCGTTGTTGATTTCTGCCATATCGGAGACTTCCAGTTTGTGTCGGGCGAAGTAGCCGCAAAAGTAATTCGTCGAATGTGTGAAGCCCAAATGGTAACCACAATACGCCCAGTTATTGCCGCCCTGATTTTGACCTTCCTCCCCTCTCAGCCCCGCCGGAAATTGAGTCTGTCGGGTGGATCAGCGGCAAAGGTGTTTGAGCCCCGCTCACAAAAATTAATCAGCATTACAAAAGCGGGGCGAGTTCTTTGACGCCCACCCGGCAGGCTCGATTTCCGGGGTTTCGGGGATCAGCGGGGTCGCCTTTTCTTTGGTTA
>JAGVGD010000156.1 GCA_020057245.1 Thiobacillus sp.
CTGCGTCGCCGCACGCCGCTGATCGAGCGCTCGGCCGCAGGTGCGTGGCCGCTGGTCGCGGCGCTCTCGATTGCGTTGAACCTGCTGCTGTTGTTCGTGCTGCTGGCGAGCTGATTGCCGGCTGCTTCAGCGCGGCAGCGGCGTCGGCCGCGGCTCGATCGGGATCGGCCTGTTGGTTGGCATGCCGGGCGGAAAGCCTGCGCCGGGCGGCGGGTAATAAACCGGCTGCGGCACGTACACCGGCGTTTCGATCACCACCGGCTGCACCGGTTGCTGCGCCGCGCGCTGGCGGGCGGCTTCGGCTTCGCGCTCGGCCTCTGCGGCTTCCTTCTCCCGGCGCTCGGCTTCCAGTTCTTCCGCTTGCGCCGCGTTCTTTTTCAGGCGTTCTTCAGCTGCCTGGATTTCGGCATCGCTGGGCGGTGGCGCGACGTCCACTTTTTCCACCTTCCCAGCCTGCGGCGGGGTGGAGGAGTAGGTCACGTTGCCTGCGCTGTCGACCGATTTGTAGAGTTCGCCAGCCACGCTGGCGGCGCTCGCCAGGACGGCGAGCAGCAGGGGGAAAAGTTGCGCGGGTTTCATCGGTTTCCTTTCATTTTTCTTTTGCGAAGCATCAGGTGGCGGCCACCATCTCCACCCGGATTGGCTCGCGGCTGCCGAGGTTGACATCGCGTTGCGGGAAGGGGATGGCGATGCCGTGCTCGGCGAAGCGCTTGTCGATGCCGAGGCGGATTTCGCTGCCGACCTGGCGGCTGTTGTCCTGCAGGCTGATGTCCAGCCAGTAATCGACGCGCAGCTGCAGCGCGTTGTCGCCGAAATCTTCCAGCAGTACCAGCGGCATTGGTACCTTGAGTACGGAGGCATGTTCGGTCACCGCCTCGCGCACCAGCTGCATCGCCTTTTCGACGGCAGCGCCGTAGGCGATGCCGACGGTCACCGAAAAGCGCAGCAGCTGGTCGGACAGGGTCCAGTTGGTGACGGTTCGCTCCAGGAACACGCTGTTGGGAATCAGCATGTCGATGCCGTCGTAACGCTGCACCTGACAGCAGCGGCTGCCGATGTCGCGGACGCGGCCGCGGATGCCGTCGACTTCCACGATGTCGCCCAGCTTGATGGGTTTTTCCACCAGCAGGATCATGCCGCTGATGAAGTTGTTGAGGATGTTCTGCGCACCGAAACCGAGGCCGAGCGCAAGCGCGCCGCCCATGAAGGCAAATGCGGTGAGCGGAATGTGGGCGGTGATCAACGCCAGCACCACCAGCCCGATCCCCATGCCGAGGCTGGCCAGGCGCAGCCACAGCAACGCCGCGCTTTCGTCGCCGGCATAGCGCTTCAGCATCCAGCGCCGTGCATAGGCACTGATACGGCCGGTGAGCCACAGTCCCAGCACCAGAATCAGCAACACCTGCACCAGTTTGCCCAGGGTCACGCTGCGCTTGCCGGTGATTTCGCGGCCTTCGACCACGATGGTGTCGTCGACGGTGATCAGTTCGAAGTTCCACACCGCCCGGATGGCGCCGGTGGTCGTGATCCACGCGCTCTGCAGTCGGCTGGTCCAGCTCAACTCCTGGCTGGCGAGCTGGCTGATCTGCTGCCAGTTGTAGAGCATGCCTTCCAATTGCTCGATCTGGCTCTGGTTCTGCCGCAGCAGGCCGTCGCGTGTTTGATACGCCTGGTATTGCCGCTCGACCAGTTGCCGGTCGCCCAGTTCGGGTTTCCATTCCGCAAGCTGGGTGCCCAGCAGGGCCAGACTGGCCTGGACCCGGTCGCTGTCCGCGCGCACGGCGCTGCGCCATTCGCCCATCCGCGCCAAGTAATCCTGGATCATGCTTTCGGTCTGTTTGATGTTCTGGCTGTCGTGCGCCTGCATCCCCTGATAGCGCTGCTGCCAGGCTTGCTGCATCAGGCTGTTGCCGTAATTCAGCAGCCTCAGCGAGCTGATCCTGCCATCGGCCACCTCGGCTTCGATGCGGGCGGTTTCCAGCTGCTGTTGCAATTCAGCAGAAGGCTGGGCCGTCGCAAGCTGTGCCCTGATGCGGCCCAGTGCGGTTTGCGCCTGGAGTTCTTCCTTTTCCGCCTGCGCGGTCTTTTGGGCGATCGCATGCGATTGTTCGACCAGTCTGGCGAGCAGCCTGTCCCTTTCCTGCAGGCTGAACGTCAGCGAGCGGCTGGCCTGTATCGCCTTGCTTTCCAGCCATTGCTGCTGGGTTTGCAGGTTGGCTGCTGTTTCTTCCCGTAAATTGCGCAGCGCCTCGAACAGGCCAAGGCGGTTTTCCGAATAGCGGTTGCCGGCCGTGGCCAGCTCGGCCAGCCAGCGCAAGTGCGCCGCTTGCGTGGGGTCGTCCGAGGTCTGCATCTGCTCGTCCGCCTGACGCTTCGCCTGCTGCGCCGCCTTCAAGTTCTTTTTCTCCTGCTCGAACATGCTGTCGATCAGACGCTGTTCAACCCGGGTCGCTTCGATCTCGCGGCCGATGCGCCGCACTTGCGCCCACCAGTCGTCGGCCAGCTCAATGGCGTAGGGCGGTTTCTGGCCGAATCCTTTCCAGGTATTGCGGGATGCGGCCCGGTCTTCCTCGGTGCGTCGTTCCTCTGCCAGATTGTTCAGCGCGTTGACATGTGCGGTCAGGGTGCGCGCTTCACTGTTTTGCAACTGCTGGTATTGCGCCCACTGCGCAACGCTGGCACCGAGTGGCGGAGCCTGCAGGGACTGGCTTTGCAGCTTGGCCAGCCGTTGCTGGATGGTCTTGATCTGCGCGTCGAGCGAATCGGCATCGGCATCCGGTTTGTTCTGTGCAGCCGGCTGGCTGGAGGCGCCGGATTTCATGCCGGGGATCAGGCTTTGCGCCTGGCTCTGCGCAGTACCGACGAGGAGCAGCAAGCCGATGAGGGCGTGGCTGAAAGAGGATTTGCGTGCGGTCATGATGTGTGCAGGTGAGGACTCGACAAGGTGGGGCAGGGCTGGGCCAGGCTGATTTCGCCTGTGCTGCCCGCTCCAGCCCAGCTGCGCGCCGATGCTAAGATGGCGGCCGCAATGACGAGTCTTTTCATGGTTGATCCCCGCAATTTTTCTGCGGCCTATTTTAGGCCAGCGCAGCGCGTTTACCGTGCCGTGCGGGCGGATTCATGAACATGCCTTTCGAAGAGCCCAGCCTGCCGCCGATTTCGCCGCGCACGCAACGCGTGCTGGTCGCCGGCTGGATTTCGCTGGGGCTGCATGCCGCCTTGATCGCGCTGGTGCAGGTGGTGCCGCCCGCACCCGTCAGTCTGGGCGAACCGGTGATCGAAGCGCGGCTGGTGTCGCGGCAGGCTGCGTCGGTGGCTGCTGTCCAGCCACCTGCAGCGAGCCCGCCGGAAGCCCCGGCGGAACCCACCAGACTGACGCCGAGCAAGGCTGCAGAAGCGCTGCCCGTTGCCCAACCTGAAGTGGCGCCGCTGCTGCCGCCCGCGCAGCCCCCGCCCGCGC
>JAGVGD010000120.1 GCA_020057245.1 Thiobacillus sp.
GCGCAGCAGGCAATATCGAGCCTGGCTGCACGCGATACCCTCGAACACTACCGCCGCTTCAGCCAATCATGAGTTGCCAAGAATGAGCGATATTCTTGAAAAAATCCTCGCCACCAAACGCGTAGAAATCGCCGCCGGGTTGGCTGCCGTACCGCTGGCCGAGATGCAGAAACGCGCTGTGGCAGCCGTTCCAACGCGTGATTTTGTCGGCGCCTTGCGCGCAAAACTGGCCGCCGGCCGGCCTGCCGTCATTGCAGAAATCAAGAAAGCCAGCCCGTCCAAAGGTGTCATCCGGTCCGACTTCAAGCCCGCCGAGATCGCCGCCAGCTATGCGGCCGGCGGCGCCGCGTGTCTGTCGGTACTGACCGACCGCGACTACTTTCAGGGCAGCGCCGAGTATCTGCTGCAGGCGCGCGCTGCGTGTGCGCTGCCGGTGCTGCGCAAGGATTTCATCATCGATCCGTATCAAGTATATGAAGCGCGTGCGATGGGGGCGGATTGCATTTTGCTGATCGTTGCCGCGCTGGAGTTGCCGGCCATGCAGGCGCTGGAAGCCTTGGCGTTTGAGCTGGGGATGGCGGTGCTGGTGGAATCGCACAATGTTGAAGAACTGGATGCGGCTTTGCAGTTGAAGACGCCGTTGCAGGGGATTAACAACCGGAACCTGCGGACGTTTGATGTGAGCCTGGATACGACCTTGGGTTTGTTGCCGAAGATTGGCGATGATCGGATGGTAATTACGGAGTCGGGGATACTTGCACCGGCGGATGTGGCGCGGATGCGCAGTCATCGGGTCAATGCATTCCTGGTGGGGGAGGCGTTCATGCGGGCCGACGATCCAGGGGCCGAATTGGCTAGGTTGTTTTCCGACTAGCTGTAGATGGGGAACTTCCCCCTTTGGAAAAGGGGGATTGAGGGGGATTTGACCTGAGGATGTTGCTTGACCACTGACCGTTGGCCGGGGGTAGCCCGGCAGCTAGTCACTTTCTTTTGGTTTCGCCAAAAGAAAGTAACCAAAGAAAAGGCGACCCCGCTCATCCCCGAAACCCCGGAAATCGAGCCTGCCGGGTGGGCGTCAAAGAACTCGCCCCGCTTTTGTAATGCTTGATTGATTTTTGTGAGCGGGGCTCAAACACCTTTGCCGCTGATCCACCCGTCAGGCTCAATTTCCGGCGGGGCTGAGAGGGGAGGAAGGTCAAAACCAGGGCGGTGGGGTCTGGGCAGGTAGTAGTTAATATTTTGGTTTCGAATCCGGCGCATTAAGCTTACAGCCAACATGCCCTACTGACTTCAGGTTCAAACACCAGGGATTACCAAATGCATTTGCAAGAAATAGCAAAAGCAGAAAAGCTCGCACACCCTGGAAAGCGTTTTCAAGGGCAATTTATAGATGGCTTAGTGGCTTATTTGCTAGGGGTTTTATCGTTTTATTTCTTGGATATCCTTGTTGGTAGAGAGCCAGCTTTTTATTTGGGAATATCAACAGGCGTAGCGTATTTCTTGTTTTCTGACGCATTACCCAATGGTCAAAGTATCGGGAAGAAACTATTAGGTATTCAGGTTGTGGGGCGGGGATCGATGCAGCCCTGCTCCATCCTTCAGTCGCTTTTAAGAAACGTTACTTTTCCCCTTGGGGCTATTGATTGGGTATTCATTTTTTTTGGATCGCACCGTCGGCTTGGCGATTTCCTGGCTTCCACAATCGTGATCAAGGAAACAAAGAAACAAGCATAAGGCGTACAGGTAAAGGTGAACGTGCGTAAGGCGTATCGAGTGGGGCGTCAATAAGCGAGGCGCATTGCGCCGAATGTGCGTCCCAACCGCAGCGTGAAAACCTCACCGTCATAGACGCATTGGTTTTGACCTGTTCCCCCTCTCAGCCCCGCCGGAAATTGAGTCTGTCGGGTGGATCAGCGGCAAAGGTGTTTGAGCCCCGCTCACTAAAAATTAATCAGCATTACAAAAGCGGGGCGAGTTCTTTGCCGCCCACCCGGCAGGCTCGATTTCCGGGGTTTCGGGGATGTCGGGGTGCGTTTTCTTTGGTTACTTTCTTTGTCGCATTGACAAAGAAAGTGACTAGCCGCCGGGCTACCCCCGGCCAACGGGCAGTAGTCAAGCAACGTCCTCAGGTCAAATCCCCCTCAATCCCCCTTTGGAAAAGGGGGAAGCCCACCCCGTTTACCGCTTCCCTCCAAACAAACTCCCCAACACCCCCCGAATAATCGACCTTCCCGCCTGGCTCCCGATCGCCCGCGCAGCCGATTTGGTAAACGCTTCCAGCGCGCCTTCGCGGCGCCCACTGCCGCCCAGCACGCCCCCCAGAATGTCGCCGAGGCCACCGCCCCCTGTAGTCGCCGGCCCGGCCGCTTTCGCTGTCGGTTTCGCCACAGCTTCCGCAGCCGCCGCTGTCTGTTCGGCCCGCGCCTTCAGCGATTCGTAAGCCGACTCGCGATCCACAGTCTTGTCGTACACGCCTGCCACCAGCGAAGTTTGCATCAGCTGCCGCCGCTGCGCCTCGGTGATGGGGCCGAGCTGTCCCTGCGGCGGCACGATGAAGGCGCGCTCGACCACGCCGGGGCGGCCTTTTTCGTCGAGGAAGGACACCAGCGCTTCGCCGACGCCGAGTTCGGTGATGACCGCGGCTTCGTCCAGCGCGGCGTTGTCGCGCATGGTTTCGGCGGCGGCTTTGACGGCTTTCTGGTCGCGTGCGGAAAAGGCACGCAGCGCGTGCTGCACGCGGTTGCCGAGTTGCGACAGGATCTTGTCGGGCACGTCGGCGGGGTTCTGGGTGACGAAGTAGACACCGACGCCTTTGGAGCGGATCAGCCGCACCACCTGCTCGATCTTGTCCACCAGCGCATCGGGGGCGTCGTTGAACAGCAGGTGCGCTTCGTCGAAGAAGAACACCAGCTTGGGCTTGTCGAGGTCGCCAGCCTCGGGCAGGTTTTCGTACAGTTCGGCCAGCAGCCACAGCAGCAGGGTGGCGTACATCTTGGGCGCCTGCATCAGGGTGTCGGCCGACAAGATGTTGATGACGCCACGGCCCTTGTCGGTCTGGATCAGGTCGTCGATGTTGAGCATCGGCTCGCCGAAAATCTGTTCGCCGCCTTGCGACTCCAGCGCCAGCAGGCCGCGCTGGATGGCGCCGATAGAGGCCGACGAGACGTTGCCGTAGTCGGTGGTGAACTGTTTGGCGTTCTCGCCGACATAGGCCAGCATCGCGCGCAGGTCTTTCAGGTCGAGCAGCAGCAGGCCGTTGTCATCGGCCACCTTGAACACCAGATTGAGCACGCCATTCTGGGTGTCGTTGAGATCGAGCATGCGACCCAGCAACAGCGGCCCCATGTCGGAGATGGTGGCGCGCACTGGATGGCCGCTCTTGCCGAAGGGATCCCACAGGGTGACCGGGTAGCCCTGGTGCTGGAAGCCTTCGAGCTTGAGCGCGGCCACCCGCTCGGTCACCTTGGCATTGCTGCCGCCGGGCTGCGAGACGCCCGATAGATCACCTTTCACGTCCGACATGAAACACGGCACGCCGAGGGCCGAGAACTGTTCGGCCAGGCTTTGCAGGGTGACGGTCTTGCCGGTGCCGGTGGCGCCGGTGATGAGACCGTGGCGGTTGGCCATCTGCGGCAGCAGGCAGAGGTCGGCGGTGGCGTTGCGGGCGATGAGCAGGGGGGCGGTCATGGCAATTCCTGAATGCGTAATGCGTCGATTCTAGCGAGTTCGTTCGCATCCGGTGGACTCAGGCATAGAAGCATTTGCTTATGTTGCAGGTATCATCCCGCCATCGTGACAAACAAGGGCTGGGCAGTGACAACGCAAGCGCAAACACATGAAATCGTCATCGTCGGTGGCGGTGCGGGCGGGCTGGAACTGGCCACCCGCCTGGGCGACAAGCTGGGCAAAAAGAAGCGCGCGAACATCACCCTGATCGACGCCTCGCCTTCGCATTTGTGGAAGCCGCTGCTGTATGAGGTGGCGGCCGGCAGCCTCGATTCCTACGCCGAACGGCTGGAATATCTGGCGCAGGGCCACTGGCACCATTTCCGTTTTCGCCTCGGGCGGATGGAGCAGCTGGACCGCGCCAACCAAGAAATCGGCGTATCGCCCACCTTTGACGAAAACGGCGAAGAGATCATTCCGCGCCGCCGCTTTCGCTACGACACGCTGATCATCGCCGTCGGCTCGGTGGCCAACGACTTCGGCGTGCCCGGCGTCTCCGAACACTGCATCATGCTCGACACCCCGGGCGAGGCGCGCGAGTTCCATCGCCGCCACATCAGCGCCTGCCTGCGCGCCCACACCCAGACCAGCGAAGTCAAACCCGGCCAGCTCACCGTCGGCATCGTCGGCGCCGGCGCCACCGGGGTCGAGCTGGCAGCCGAGCTGCACGACACCACGCGCGAACTCTCGACCTACGGCCTGGAAAACATCGACCCCGACAAGAGCCTGAAGCTGCTCATCGTCGAGGCGTCCGACCGCATCCTGCCCGGCCTGCCGCCGCGGCTGTCGGGTGCGGCGGCGGAGCGGCTGGCCGAGCTCGGGATCGAGGCGCACGTCAACGAGCGCGTGGTCGAAGTGCGCAAGGACGGCATGATGACCGCGTCGGGCAAGTTCATTCCCGCCAGCATGATGGTGTGGTCGGCCGGCATCAAGGCGCCGGATTTCCTGCGCGAGATCGACGGCCTCGAAACCAACCGCGTCAACCAGCTGGTGGTCAAACCCACGCTGCAAACCACGCGCGACGAGAACATTTTCGCGCTCGGCGACTGCGCCGCCTGCCCAATGCCGGACGGTAAAAACGTGCCGCCGCGCGCGCAGGCTGCACACCAGCAGGCATCCCACATGGCCAGGTCGATCTGCCGCCGTTTTCGCGGCAAGCCGCTGCTGGATTACGTCTATCGCGACTACGGTTCGCTGGTTGCGCTGGGGCGTTTTTCCACTGTCGGCAACCTGATGGGCGGCCTGTCGGGCGGCAGCATCATGATCGAAGGCGCGATGGCGCGGCTGGTCTACTGGTCGCTGCACAAGATGCACCAGATCGCCCTGCACGGCTGGGTCAAGACCTCGATGACGACCTACGCCCATTTCATCAGCACGCCGACGCGCGCGCGCATCAAGCTGCACTGAGCGTTCCTGCCAGCGGCCTGCGCATCGTTGGCGCAAAAAAACGGGCAGACCCGAAGGTCTGCCCGTTTCATTTGCAGCAGGCGAATGCTGCAAACCAATCAGCTGCCGATCACGCCGCCGTCGTCCTTGGTGATCACGACGACCGCCGAACGCGGCTTGGCCGGGCCGGACGCACTCGCCGTGGTCGGGCCGTTGGCGCCGTTGTCGGGCCAGGTTGAGTTCTGGGTAAAACTCGTTGTCCAGTCTTCACCCGGGTGCTGGATACCGACGAACATCGACTTGCCATCGGGCGTCGTCACCACGCCAGTGACTTCGGCGTGGGGCGGCGCAGTCAGGAAGCGGCGGGTTTCGCCGGTCGTCACATCGGCGCACATCATGCCGTTTCCGCCGATGTTGGCCCAGTCGCCTTGCGCATCGCCGGCCTGGTCGGTCTGGATCCACAGGCGACCGTCTGCATCGAACCACAAGCCATCAGGGGCGCCAAAGTCGTCGCCGTTGATGTTGCCTTCGTAGCCTACGGTCTGGCCGCCGAATTCACCCGGGGTGTAAGTTGCGCCCAGGGTCTTGGCAGTCGCTTTGTCGCCGGCCTGCACGAACAGATCCCACTCGAAAGTGGTGGCGGTGACGCGGTTGCCCGCCTCACGCCAGCGAACGATGTGGCCATAGTCGTTGTCGGGACGCGGGTTGGCGGCATCGACAGCCGGGTTGGCCGAGGCGGCGCCGGTGGTGCCATCGGCCTGGTTCGATGACACCGGGGTATTGCCGCGACGGCTATTGTTGGTCATGGTCATGTAGACCTCGCGCGTCATCGGATGCACCGCGCCCCACTCGGGACGATCCATCATGGTCGCGCCCAGGCGGTCGGCGGCCTGGCGGGTCTTGATCAACACTTCACCCTGATCGGCAAAACCGTTTTCCAGCGTCAGGCCATTCTGGCCCCACACCAGCGGCAGCCATTCGCCCGAACCGTCGGCGTTGAATCGCGCGACGTACAGCGTGCCATCGTCGAGATGGTTGCGATAATGATTCGAGCGGTCGTCGCCGTGATTCCCGAACGGACGCGCGGAGACGAATTTGTATACGTATTCGTTGCGCTCGTCGTCGCCCATGTAGACAGCGATGCTGTTGTGGTCGTCCACCACTACCCAGGCGCCTTCGTGCTTGATGCGGCCGAGCGCGGTGCGTTTGACCGGCGTGCTCTTCGGATCGAAGGGGTCGATCTCGACGACCCAGCCGAAGCGGTTGGTTTCGTTCGAGGTCTGGCCGCCAGCGCGCACGTCGAAGCGCGGATCGGCTTCATGCCAGCGATAGCCGAAGCCGCCCTTGCTCACGCCATAGCGCTTCTCGTGCGGGGTCTGGACGAAGGCGGCGTCGGCCGTGCCGAAATAGCCGTTCCAGTTTTCCTCGCAGGTGAGGTAGGTACCCCAGGGCGTGTGGCCGTGAGCACAGTTGTTGAGCGTACCCAGTACGCGCATGCCGCTCGGATCGGCAGGCGTTTGCAACATGGCGTGGCCGGCAGCGGGGCCAGACATCAACATCGGCGTCTTGCCGGTGATGCGGCGCGCCAGGCGCGACGGACGCTTGACCATCCAGTCGCCATTGCGCGCCGGGCGGAAGGCCTCGACCACGTTGACGCCATGCGCGGCAAGTTGGGCGTCGACCCGCTCGGCGGTCATCGCGTCGCTGACGTAGCTGGTGGTGTGGTGCACCAGGCCCGGGTCGTTGTACTCGCTGTTGGACACGAGCAGGCCGTGCATGTTGCCAGTGCGCGCAGGCTCGGTGGGGAAGGGGAAGAAGTGCATGCCGTCGGTGTGCGCCCCGTAACTCTGAAGCTGCTGGGCTTCGGTCATTGCGGTTGCGGGATCCCAGTTGGCGCCGTTCGAAATCGCATCGCCCCAGGCGACGAAAACGCGGGCGCTGTAGCCGACGGGCACGCTGACCATGTCAGTCATCGGCAAGATATTGGCGGACACCGGGGTGAAGCCGATCAGTGGTTCGGCTGCGCTGCCGCCCTGGCCGCCTTTTGCGAGGGCGCCGGTGGAGAGGCCCATGCCGCCGAACGCGGCCCAGGTGGCCACGCCGATCGAGCCCTTGAGCAGGGTGCGGCGCTGATGATTGCAGGTGTCGATCACGTCCTGCATCGACGGATTGTTTGAAGGGTTGTTCGATTCGTCATTGGAAAACATGGAAATCCTCTCGCCAGATAGGTTGTCGGGTTGCAGCGCGGGGCATCCAGGCGAATGCGGGAGGCCGCGCAAGCAGGGCGACTGTAGGCGGGCCGCATGACAGCTTGATGAAGCAGACCCGGCCGGAATGCTGCAAGGTGCGCAATCCGATTGCGGGCTGGCGGGCCGCGCATCACGCTGCCGCGAAGCGCCCGAAGGACTAGCCGGCGCCTCTTGAAAACCGGCCCTTTCCCCCACATTTAATACGGTATATCGAATGCAGGAGTGCTGTATGTCTGTCACCCGCCCCGCCGCCGTTGCCGGCATGTTTTATCCGGACAACCCGGCCACGCTGAAGCGCACCATCGCCGAGCTGCTGTCCCACGCCAGCGCGGGCGTGGGGACGCGCCCGCCCAAGGCGCTGATCGTGCCGCACGCCGGCTATGTCTATTCGGGCGCGGTCGCCGCCAGCGCCTACGCCCGGCTGGGCGAGCAGCGTGCCCGTATCCGCCGGGTGGTGCTGCTCGGCCCCACCCACCGTGTGTATGTGCGCGGGCTGGCCTTGCCCGACGCCGACTGCTTTGCCTCCCCGCTCGGTGATATCCCGCTGGATCGGGCAGGCATGCAGCGCCTGTCCGCGTTGCCGCAGGTGACCGTCAGCGCGGCGGCTCATCAGATGGAGCATTCGCTGGAAGTGCAGCTGCCTTTCCTGCAGCAGGCGCTGGACGATTTCCAGCTGCTGCCGCTGGCGGTGGGCGAGGCCACGCCCGAAGAGGTCGCCGAGGTGCTGGAAGCGGTGTGGGGCGGCGATGAGACCTTGATCGTGATCAGCTCCGATCTGTCGCATTTCCTGCCCGACGCGGTGGCGCGCAAGGTTGACGGCGCGACGGTGGAGGCCATCCTGGCCTTGAACCCGCAGCTCGATCACGAACAGGCCTGCGGCGCCACGCCGGTCAATGGCCTGCTGCTGGCCGCGCGCCGCCATGGGTTGCAGCCGGTGGTGCTGGACGTGCGCAATTCCAGCGACACGGCCGGTGATCCGGAGCGGGTGGTGGGCTACGCCGCGTTTGCGTTTCAGGACCCGGCGGCGGCTGCGCAGCCGGAAGCGGACGACAAGGGTTCGGTCCTGCTCAAGCTCGCGCGCTCCGGAATCGCCAGCGCACTGGGCCAGACCGGGACGTTTGACGCGCAGCATGCCTGGTTGCAGGCGCCCGGCGCCAGCTTCGTCACGCTTACCCTGCAGGGCGAGTTGCGCGGCTGCATCGGCACGCTGGAGGCGCACCGCCCGCTGGGCGTGGACGTACGCGAAAACGCCGTGGCAGCGGCCTTCCGCGACCCCCGTTTTGCGCCGCTGAGCCGGGCGGAATTCGACGCCATCCGCGTCGAAGTGTCACTGCTGTCGCCCGCCGAGCCGATGCGCGCCGCGAGCGAGCAGGAAGCACTGGCCGGCCTGCGGCCGCACGTCGATGGCGTGGTGTTCGAATTCGGCCACTACCGCAGCACCTTTCTGCCGCAGGTGTGGGAACAGCTGCCTGACCCGGTCGAGTTTCTGGCCCAGCTCAAACGCAAGGCGGGTCTGTCGATGAATTTCTGGGATGAAGGCGTGCGCCTGTCGCGCTATTCGGTCAGCAAGTGGAAGGAGACGGTCGCATGAGCGTGAGCGAATCGCACACCCCCGCACGCTGGTGGCACGCGCTGCCCGATGGCCGCATCCAGTGCGACCTCTGCCCGCGCGACTGCAAGCTGCACGAAGGCCAGCGCGGGCTGTGTTTCGTGCGCAGGATGGAAGGCGGGCAGATGGTGCTCACCACCTACGGCCGCTCGTCAGGGTTCTGCGTCGACCCGATCGAGAAAAAACCGCTCAATCATTTCTATCCGGGATCGTCGGTGTTTTCCTTCGGCACCGCCGGCTGCAATCTCGCCTGCAAGTTCTGCCAGAACTGGGACATTTCCAAGTCGCGCGAGACCGACACGCTGATGGATCAGGCGTCGCCGGACGAGATTGCCGCTGCGGCGGAACGGGCCGGCTGCAAGAGCGTGGCCTTCACCTACAACGACCCGGTGATCTTCGCCGAATACGCGATGGACGTGGCCGACGCCTGCCACGCCCGCGGACTCAAGACGGTGGCGGTCACTGCCGGCTATATTCACGACGAACCACGGCGTGAGTTCTACGCCAAAATGGACGCGGCCAACGTCGACCTCAAAGCCTTTACCGATGACTTCTACGTCAAGCTGACCGGCGCCCATTTGCAGCCGGTGCTCGATACCCTGATCTATTTGAAGCGCGAAACCGATGTCTGGTTCGAGATCACCACCTTGCTGATTCCGGGGCACAACGATTCCGACGCCGAACTCGCGGCGATGAGCCAGTGGATCATGCGCGAGCTTGGTCCCGACGTGCCGCTGCATTTTTCCGCCTTCCATCCCGACTGGAAGATGCGCGACATTCCGCCCACCCCCGCGTCCACGCTCACGCGTGCGCGCGACATCGCGTTGAAGGCCGGGCTGCATTACGTCTACACCGGCAATGTGCATGACACGGCGGGCGGCACTACGTCCTGCCCGAGTTGTCATGCGCCGCTGATCGTGCGCGACTGGTATCGCATCGACCGCCATGAACTAACTCCGGACGGCCGTTGCCCGCATTGCAGCACCGCCATCGCCGGGCGTTTCGGCGCGTTCCATCAAGCCTTCGGCAACCGCCGCATCCCGATCGCCCTGCATCCGGAACCTCGCCCATGAGCACGTCCGCGCTGGCCCATATTCCTGCCGACGGTGTCACGGTCGAAGGCATGCTGGAAATTCCCGAGCATGCCGTCGGGCTGGTGCTGTTCGCCCACGGCAGCGGCTCGTCGCGCCATTCGCCGCGCAACAACCATGTGGCGGGCGTGCTGCGCGAGGCGGGCGTGGGCACCCTGCTGATGGATTTGTTGACGCCGGAAGAGGATCGCGATGTCGCGCGCCGCTTCGATATCGCCTTGCTGACGCAGCGCCTGCTGGCCGCAGCGCGCTGGGTACACGCGCAGGCTGTTGCGCGCGGTTTGCCCCTGGGGTTTTTCGGCGCCAGCACC
>JAGVGD010000066.1 GCA_020057245.1 Thiobacillus sp.
AACAGATACGGCAGGTCGAGCACTCGACCGACATCGCGCAGCACCGCCTTGGCCGCCATGGTGCCGAAGGTGGCGATCTGCGACACCGACTCGACGCCGTAGCGCTGCTTGACGTAGTCGATGACGCGGTCGCGCCCGTCCTGGCAGAAGTCGACGTCGAAGTCGGGCATCGACACCCGCTCGGGGTTGAGAAAACGCTCGAACAGCAGGTCGTAGGCCAGCGGGTCGAGATCGGTGATGCTGAGGCAGTAGGCCACCAGCGAGCCTGCGCCCGAGCCCCGCCCGGGGCCGACCGGCACGCCGTTGTGCTTGGCCCAGTTGATGAAGTCGGACACGATCAGGAAGTAGCCGGGGAAGCCCATCTGGATGATGGTGCCCAGCTCGAACTCCAGCCGCGCGACATATTCCGGCATTTTGGCGGCGCGCACCGCTTCATCCGGATAGAGATGGGCCATGCGTGCTTGCAGGCCTTCGTGCGAACGCTGCCGCATGTAGTCGTCGAGACTCATGCCATCCGGCGTCGGGAAATCGGGCAGCTTGCTCTTGCCGAGTTCCAGCGTGAGATTGCAGCGTTTGGCGATTTCGACGCTGTTCTGCAAGGCCTCCGGCAGATCGGCGAACAGCTCCGCCATTTCCTCCGGCGACTTGAAATACTGCTCAACCGTGAACGGACGCGGACGCCGCGGGTCGCCCAGCATCATGCCCTCGGCGATGCACACGCGCGCCTCGTGCGCCTTGAAATCGTCCGGCGACAGGAACTGGATCGGGTGGGTGGCCACCGCCGGCAGATTGAGCGCGGCGCCAATATCCAGCAGGCCGTCGATCAGCCGTTCGCTGTGCGGCTGGCCGAAGCGTTGCAGTTCCAGATAATAGCGGCCGGGAAACAGGCTCGCCCACGCCTCGGCAGCCGCGCGTGCGGCATCGGGTTTGTCGTCGAGCAGCGCCTGCGCCACATTGCCGCCGTCGCCGCCCGACAAGGCCAGCAAACCCTCACTGCTTTCGGCCAGCCAGGCGGGGTCGATCTCGGCACGGCCGCGGTGGATGTTGTGCTGATACGCGCGCGAGAGCAGTTCGCACAGGCGGCGATAGCCTTCGCGGTGCTGCACCAGCAGCAGCAGCCGCGAAGGCCGATTGCGGTCGGCGGCATTACTGATCCACACGTCGCAGCCGAATACGGGCTTGACCCCCGCGCTGCGCGCTGCGCGATAGAACTTGACCCAGCCGAAGGTGTTCGACAGGTCGGACAGTCCCAGCGCCGGCATCGCGATCTCACGCGCGCGCTTGACCGCGCCGTCCACCCGTACCAAGCCATCGGCGACGGAGTATTCGGTGTGCAAACGCAGATGGACGAAACGCGGATCAGTCATGGAAAAGCAGCGGAATTCAGACCGGCATTTTAACGCCGGGGCCACCCCGCCAAACAGCGCATAAACAAAAAGGCAGCCGAAGCTGCCTTTTTGTTCGATCGCCTGTCAACGTTCAGTTGGCGCGGCGCTTGAATTCGTTGGTACGGGTGTCGATCTCGATCTTGTCGCCAATATCGACAAAAGCCGCCACCTGCAATTCAAACCCGGTGGGCTTGATGCGGGCGGGCTTCAACACCTTGCCCGAAGTGTCGCCGCGCACGGCGGGTTCGGTGTATTCGACTTCGCGAATGACGGTGGTCGGCATGTCGACCGAGATCGCCTTGCCGTCATAGAACACGACTTCCAGCGGCATGCCATCGTCCAGGTAGTTCAGTGCGTCGCCCAGGTTTTCGGCTTCGATTTCATACTGGTTGTAATCGCTGTCCATGAACACATAGAGCGGATCGGCGAAGTAGGAATAGGTACATTCCTTGCGATCCAGCGACACCATTTCGAATTTGTCGTCGGCACGGTAAACGGTTTCAGTACCGGAACCATTCAGCAGGTTCTTCAGCTTCATCTTGACGACGGAGGAGTTGCGGCCGGATTTCGAAAATTCGGCTTTGATCACGACCATCGGGTCTTGGCCGATCATCACGACGTTGCCTGCGCGGAGTTCCTGGGCGGTTTTCATGGGTGTCTATCCTGCTACAAATACGCGCTGCGTGGAGTGCAACAACGCTAAGGGGTTGAGAAAACGCGAGATTTTAGCTTATTTTCAACAAAGTCCGCCAGCGCGTCGACCAGACTTGTCTGAGCGGCCAGTTGCGCCATCCAGTCCGCTGCGTGGCGGCTCAATTCACGCCGCTGCAGCTGCCAGCCAGCCCAGCACGCCGCCATGTCCGGGGCGCCGGGCACCCCGTTCCAGCGCCGCCAGGCATCGCGCACCGCCTGTGCCGCAAGCGGCTCCAGGTCCTCCGTGTAAATGGACAGCAAGGCTTCGAGCTTGTCGTGATGCGCGCCTTCCGCCTGCGGATACGCCTGCCACACCAGCGGCCGCGCGGCCCACTGCGCCCGCACGCAAGAATCCTCGCCACGTACGAAATTGAGGTCGCACGCCCACAGCAGGCGGTCGTAATCGTCCTGGCTGGCAAACGGCAGCACCTGCACCTGCAGTGCGTCACGCCGCACGGCATCGCCTGCCTGCAGCGCGTTCAAACCCAGCCAATTCGCCAGTTGCGGCAGGATGCGGCCCTCTGGCACCAGCAGCGTGACCGGACCGGCGCCGCTGCGCCAAGCGTCGAGTAGTTCGGTCAGCGCCGGGTTCTCATACGCAAACAGCGAAATCCGCCATTCGCCGGGAACCGGCGCGGTCAGGCCCACCGCCCGCCAGTAAGCTCCGGTGTCGTGCTGGACGAAGGCCGAGCGGCGCACAAGCAGATCGCGCTCACGTAGCAGGCCGCCGGTTTGGCGCGTATAGCCGGGAAAGAAGAAAAACTTGGTCAGCGGCAGCTGCGGGTGCGGCGAGGGCAAGCCGTGATGCGCGTCCACCCAGGATTCCGCGCTCAGGTATTCGAGATTGATCCACACCGGGGACGGCATGCGCGCGGCCATGGCCGCCACATAGACTTCGGGCAGCGTGCAACCGAAGGCCTCGATCACCACTTCGGCCGGCTGTCCGAATGCCGCGTTCTGCCGCCAGGCGCAGACTGACACGCCCTCGCACACCTGCTGCGCGCGATCGGGCTGTATCTCCGGGCGGATCCGCTGAAACGCCGCCAGGTCGTCGACCCACAGGCGCACCCGGGCGCCCTGCTCGTGCGCCAGGCTGCGCGCCAGCCGCCAGCTCACGCCGATGTCGCCGTAGTTGTCGATGACGCTGCAGAAAATGTCCCAGGTGCGCATGCCCGCATCCTACCGCAATGAAAAAGGCTCCCGCGGGAGCCTTGATATTCAAACACGCCGGTGTCGGCTGCTTATTTTTTGCTCGACAGGCAAGCCGACATGAACATTTTGCGCGCATCGCCTTTGAGTTCCCGTGTTGCGGCTTCGGCATTGCAATCCTTCATGCGCTGCTGCTGCGGCGTGACTGCAGCCGGTTTTGCAGCGGAATTGCCGGACAGGCAGGACGACATGAAGGCCTTGCGCGCATCGCCGGCAAGCTGCTGCTTGCCCGCGTCTTCATTGCAGACTTTCATGCGGTTCTGCTGCGCGGTTTCCGCCTGAACGCCCGGCGCGGCCAGCAGGCCGGCCAGCATGGCCAATACGATCAGCTGTTTCATGCGTTCTCCTCCCGGGCGAAAAAGGCCGGATTACATCTGCGCGACCATCACCTCGGCAAACGCCGAGCACTTCACCTCGGTCGCGCCCTCCATCAGGCGGGCGAAATCGTAGGTCACCTGTTTCGACGCGATGGCTTTTTCCATGCTGGCGACGATCAGGTCGGCGGCTTCGAGCCAGCCGAGGTGGCGCAGCATCATCTCGGCCGACAGGATCAGCGAACCCGGGTTGACGTAATCCTTGCCCGCATATTTCGGTGCGGTGCCGTGGGTCGCCTCGAACATCGCCACGGTGTCGGACAGGTTGGCGCCGGGCGCAATGCCGATGCCGCCGACTTCCGCCGCCAGCGCGTCGGAGATGTAGTCGCCGTTGAGGTTGAGCGTGGCGACCACGTCGTATTCGTCCGGGCGCAGCAGGATCTGCTGCAGAAAGGCATCGGCAATCACGTCCTTGATGATGATGCCGTCCGGCAGTTCCATCCACGGGCCTTCGCCGATCAGGCGGCCGCCGAATTCGCGCGCGGCGAGTTCGTAGCCCCATTTTTTGAAGCCGCCCTCGGTGAACTTCATGATGTTGCCCTTGTGCACCAGGGTCACGGAACGGCGGTTGTTGTCGATCGCGTATTGAATGGCCTTGCGGATCAGGCGCTCGGAGCCTTCGACCGACACCGGCTTGATGCCGATGGCCGACGATTCGGGGAAGCGGATTTTGCTGACGCCCATTTCGTTCTGCAAAAAGGCGATGACTTTTTTCACTGCATCGGTGCCCACTTCCCACTCGACGCCGGCGTAGATGTCTTCGGTGTTCTCGCGGAAGATCACCATGTCGACTTTTTCCGGCGCTTTCACCGGGCTGGGCACGCCGGTGTAGTAGCGCACCGGACGCAGGCACACGTACAGGTCGAGCATCTGGCGCAGCGCCACGTTGAGCGAGCGGATACCGCCGGAGGTCGGCGTGGTGAGCGGGCCCTTGATCGAAATCACATAGTCCCTCACCGCCTGCACGGTTTCTTCCGGCAGCCACTGGTCGTCGCCGTAGACCTTGACCGCTTTTTCGCCGGCATACACTTCCATCCACGCGATCTGCTTCTTGCCTGCGTAGGCCTTGGCGACGGCGGCATCGACCACGCGGCGCATCGCCGGGGTGATGTCGACGCCGGTGCCGTCGCCTTCGATGAAAGGAATGATCGGCATGTCCGGCACGTTCAGGCTGTTGTCGGCGTTGACGGTGATTTTTTGTCCTGCGGCGGGAATCTGGATATGTGTGCTCATGAAGGTCTCGAAACGTTGTTCCCTTAAATGGGTAAAATTGGGACTTTGCCCCCCACCGAAGTGTCGCGTCTTATTGTGTTCAACAAACCCTACGGCGTTCTGAGCCAGTTCACTGCCGAAGGCCGCTGGCAGGGTTTATCGGATTACCTCACGCTGCCGGGTGTGTACGCAGCCGGACGCCTGGATGCAGACAGCGAAGGCGTGCTGATTTTAACCGATGACGGCGCACTGCAGAGCCGCATCGCCGACCCCAGGCACAAACTCCCCAAAACCTACTGGGCGCAAGTCGAAGGCATCCCCGACGAAGCCGCGCTGGCCGCACTGCGCCAGGGCGTCGACCTCGGCGATTTTGTCACCCGGGCGGCAGCGGCCCGCATCATCGACGAGCCCGCCGGCCTGTGGCCGCGCAATCCGCCGATCCGCTTTCGCGCCGCCCTCCCCACCCGCTGGATCGAGCTGGTCATCACCGAAGGCAAGAATCGCCAGGTACGCAGGATGACCGCTAAGGTCGGATACCCGACGCTGCGCCTGATCCGCGCGGCGGTCGGCGAGTGGACGCTGGGCGCATTGCAGCCTGGAGAATGGAACGAACTGCATGTCTGAACCCATCCTCAATACCCCGTGGGTGCCCCACGTCGTCGTGGCCGCGATTGTCCAGCGCGACAGCCGGTTTCTGCTGGTGGAAGAAGAAACCGGCGAGGGCCTGCGCCTCAACCAGCCCGCCGGTCACTGGGAACGCGGCGAAACCCTGATCGAGGCGGTGCGCCGCGAAGCGCTGGAAGAAACCGCGCACCACGTCGAGCCGACCGCGCTGCTCGGCGCCTACACCACCCACTACCTGCGGCGCGACATCACCTATCTGCGTTTTGCCTACCTGTGCGATGTGACCGCATTCGACGCCGAACGCAGCCTCGACAGCGGCATCGTGCGCGCGCTGTGGCTGACCCCCGAAGAGCTGGCCGCCCACCCGACGCCCCACCGCAGCCCGCTGGTGTTGCGCTGCGTGCAGGACTGCCTGGCCGGTCGCCGCTTTCCGCTCGATTTCGTACACCACGCATGAGCACGCGCGTCGTCGTCGGCATGTCGGGCGGGGTCGATTCCGCCGTCGCCGCCCATTTGCTCAAGCAGCAGGGCTACGACGTGCTCGGCGTGTTCATGAAGAACTGGGACGACGACGACAATACCGAGCAGTGCACTGCGCGCCAGGATTTTCTCGACGTGCTGGCGGTGGCCGACGTGCTCGGCATCGAGGTCGAAGCGGTCAACTTCGCCGCCGAGTACAAGGAACGCGTTTTCAGCTATTTCCTCGCCGAATACCAGGCCGGGCGCACCCCCAATCCCGACGTGCTGTGCAACGCCGAAATCAAGTTCAAGGCCTTCCTCGAAGACGCCATCGCACGCGGCGCCGAGTACATCGCCACCGGGCATTACGTCGGCAAGGGCGCGGATGAAGCCGGCCGCGCCACCCTGCTGCGCGCCTTCGACACCAACAAGGACCAGAGCTATTTCCTGTATCGCCTGGCGCCCGGCCAGCTCGCGCCCGCCTTGTTCCCGCTGGCGCAGCTGCCCAAGCCGGAGGTGCGGCAGATTGCAACGCGCATCGGCCTGCCCAACGCCGCCAAGAAGGACAGCACCGGCATCTGTTTCATCGGCGAGCGCAACTTCCGCGAATTCCTCGAGCGCTACCTGCCGCGCGACCCCGGCGACATGTGCACTGCAGACGGAAAACGCGTCGGCCAGCATCAGGGACTGATGTATTACACGCTGGGCCAGCGTCAGGGCCTGGGCATCGGCGGCCAGAAGGACGGCAACGACGATCCCTGGTTCGTCGCCGCCAAGGACATGGCCAGCAACACCCTGATCGTGGTGCAGGGGCACCAGCATCCCCTGCTCTTGCGCAGCAGCCTCGGCGCCAGCCAGCTCAGCTGGATCAGCGGCGAAGCGCCCGACCCTGAGCGCGCCTACACCGCCAAGACCCGCTACCGCCAGACCGACGCCGCCTGCCGCATCACCACGCTGTACGACGACACGCTGGAACTGGTGTTCGACGCGCCGCAATGGGCCGTCACCCCCGGGCAATCGGTGGTGCTGTACGACGGCGAACGCTGTCTCGGCGGCGGCATCATCGATAGCCCGGACTAGCGACTGAGCCCATCCTCTCAGTGCAGTTTGACGTGGCTCTGCACCGGCTTGAGGATCAACTGCGACAGCGTGGTCAGCGCGACCCTGACAAAACCATGCAGCACCAGCAAGTGCTTCTGGTACAGCACCCAGTACATGAAACGGGCAAACGTGCCCTGGATCAGGGTGCCCGGCTTGCTGCTCATGCCGATCAGGCTGCCCACCACGCCGCTGCGCCCCAGCGACACCAGCGAGCCGAAATCGCGGTAGCGGAATGCCGCCTGCGGTTTGTTGTCGAGCCGGCGCGCCAGATTACGCACCAGCAAGGCCGCCTGCTGGTGCGCGGCCTGCGCGCGCTGCGGCACCAGCG
>JAGVGD010000016.1 GCA_020057245.1 Thiobacillus sp.
AGCACGGCTGCACCGGACGCTCTGCGCCGGCGCGGCTGGCGCGCGCAATTGCGCACGCCGACACGTTCGGCCTGGCCGTACCGACGCTGCGGACTCTGGCCCGCTAGATCGCCTTGCCCTGAGGCTTGTCGTCGCCGCCGTACACGCCGCCATGGTCAAACGGCATCCAGCCGGATGACTTGTCGGTCTTGAAGCGACCCTTGACGCGATACGGCACGCCGGCTGCCAGCGCGCCCGGCGACAGGCGCTTGAACTGCCGGATCAGGTTTTGGGATTGCAGGTAGGTATCGACCCGCAACAGCGTACTGGCCATGGCGGGAACCAAAGTAGCCTTGCCTGAAAGCCCGTTGGCGAACGGGCGGCCGTTCACTTCCAGCTCGAATTCCAGCGCCACGATGGTCAGGTCGAAATCATTTGGGTTGCTGATGCGCAACCCGACGTCCAGGCGCTGTTCCAGCAGCCCCATACTTTTGACCGCGACATCGGCCACGCTCACTTTGGGGGCGACGGCATTGAAGGGCAAGCCGGAACAAGCAGCGAGCCCCAAAGCCAGAAACACCATCAGCAGACTTTGCCTCATCATGAATCCCTATCGAATCTGCGCCAGCAGCTGTGCGGTCATGCGCGCGGCCTGCGCCGCATAGCCGCCGCCGAACAGGTTGGCGTGGTTGAGTATGTGATACAGGTTGTAGAGCGTTTTGCGCACGTCATAGCCTGTATCGAGCGGCCAGTCGGCGCGGTACGCCGCATAAAACTCCGGTGCGAAGCCGCCGAACAGTTCGCTCATTGCCAGATCGCATTCACGGTCGCCGACATACAGCGCCGGATCGAAAATCACCGGCGTGCCATCGGCCAGATAGCCGTGGTTGCCGCCCCACAAATCACCATGCAGCAGGGACGGCGCCGGTACATAAGCGTCGAACAGGGTATCGAGCCGCGCCAGCAAAATTTCGCCATCGCGCTGCAAGGCGCCGCCGTAGCCATTCCGCGCCGCCAACCGGAACTGGAAGCCGAGCCGTTGTTCGCGCCAGAATGCGATCCAGTCGTCCCGCCAGGCATTGGGCTGCGGCGTAGAGCCGATCCAGTTGTCGCGCGTCCAGCCAAAGCGCGGCTGCGGGATGCGGTGCAGCTGGGCGAGTTGCTCGCCGAGCCGTGCGGCGTCGCCGTGGCCACGTAATTCCAGATATTCCAGCACCAGAAACGCCTGCCCTGCTGCCCTGCCCAGACACACCGGCTGCGGCACGCGCACGACACCCATCGCGACCAGCGCGGCGAGCGCATCGGCTTCAGCTTCGAACAAGTCCAGCCTGTCCGCGCAATTCGTTTTCACAAAGTACCGCTGCGCGCCATCCTGCAGAATCGAGGCCGTGTGGATGTCGCCGCCGGACACGCTGTGCGAAGCACGCGGCGCGAACGCGCTGCCAGTAGCGTTCGAGATCGCTTCCGCGATTGCCTCGACACCGTTCATTGTCAACCGCCCACGCAAACAAAACGCGCCCAACAGGGCGCGTCGTTCGGTACCAAACCAGCCATCGCGATTTACTTCTGCAGGACCTTGCGATCAAACATCGCGGCGATGCCGGGGTCGCGCGAGGCCTTGGCTGCTTCCATGCGCTTGAGATACTCGGCCCACATCGCGTCGTGGTTCACGCCCAGGTCGTACAGGTATTCCCAGGAGTAAATGCCGGTGTCGTGGCCGTCCGAGAAGAAGAAATTGATGCCATACAGGCCGACCGGCTCGGCCGCATTGATGATCACGCCTTTCTTGCCGGTCTGCAGCACTTCCTGCCCGGGGCCGTGACCGCGCACTTCGGCGGACGGCGAATACACGCGCAGAAACTCGAACGGCAGCTCGAAACGCGCACCATCGGTGAACGCGATTTCCAGCTTCTTCGAAGCCTGATGCAGCTTGATGTCGGTGGGGGTGGGCATAGCCATGTTGGACGCTCTCAAAGTCAAATCAGCGCTAAGTGTAATCCCGCGCGGCGGAGATTAAACCCCTGGCGGGCAAGGGACTGACATTCAAGGGATGGTGCTCGGGAAGAACTGAAAACTGGCGCGCCCGGCGCGATTCGAACGCACGACCCCTGCCTTCGGAGGGCAGTACTCTATCCAGCTGAGCTACGGGCGCCTGTATTGGGATGCAACTTCGGGTGGCGAAGCATAGCGGGTTTGCATTATGCCGTCCATCCACCAGGCTGCTGCCCGGGCGCATCGCTCTTTCCTGTCGGGGGCGCTTTCCTTATAATCCCGCCTTTCGATGCCAACCTCCAAGGATAATTTCACATGGCCGATTCGCACGCCAAGATGACCCAAGCCACCCCGCAGGAAGTCATCATCTCGATTGTCGCAGGACTCCTCGCACCGCTGCTGGCCATTTTCCTGGTCATTCAACTGGTACTGGGCATTCAGGACGAGCAGAAACCCGACACCACCAGCGAGGCTGCGCAAAAGGCTATCGCCGAGCGAATCAAGCCGGTTGCCCATCTGGAAGCGATCGACGCCAACGCGCCCAAGGTCGAAAAATCCGGTCAGGAAGTTTATGACGCGATCTGCACGTCCTGTCACGCCGCAGGCGCGCTGGGCGCACCCAAATTCGACAACAAGGGCGACTGGGGCTCCCGTATTGGCCAGGGCTACGACACACTGGTCAAGCACGCGATCGAAGGGATCCGCCAGATGCCGCCGCGCGGCGGCGGCAGTGATCTGTCCGACGTGGAAGTCGCACGCGCGGTGGCCTACATGGCCAACTCGGCGGGTGCGAAATTCACCGCGCCGGAAGCGGCCGCACCCGCCGCTGCGGCACCTGCAGCAGCCGGCGCCGCAGCGACCGCCAGCGCCGCCAAACCCGACCCGGCCAAAGGCAAGGCTGTCTATGAAGCCAATTGCGCTGCCTGCCACGCCACCGGCGTAGCAGGTGCACCCAAGCTTGGCGACAAGGCCGCCTGGTCTACACGCATCGGCCAAGGCTTCGAGGGCCTTTACCATTCGGCCCTGAACGGCAAAAATGCCATGCCCGCCAAAGGCGGTAACGCCGATTTGCCCGAAGCCGATCTGGCCAATGCCGTGGGCTATATGCTGGTCGAAGCAGGCGGCAAGCCCTAACAAGCTCAGTTGGCGGAGGCGCAATCGCCTCCGCCACACGACACTTCTGCGATGTCCCGCACCTGCCCACACTGTGGGAGCACCCAAATCCGCTCTGCCCGGCTGCACGCACACGATGGCGTGCGCCATATCCTGTTCGATACACCACTTCGCTGCCGCGACTGCCGGCACCGCTTCTGGACCTTCAACCCGGTCAAACCCGCCCTGTTGCTGCTGGCAGTCGCTGCACTGGTTGGCATCACCGCCTGGTTTGCGCTTGAACTGTCGGACATCACGCCTTCCAGCCGCGCAGAGGTCAGCCTGCCGCATGACCGGGCAGCGGCTGGTGACGCCAATGCCCAATTGAAGCTGGGCTTGCGCTATGCCGAAGGCAATGGGGTGATTCAGAACGACAAGGAGGCCACCAAGTGGTTTGCCCTGGCGGCTCAACAAGGACAGACCGAAGCGGAATACCACTACGGTCTTGCCCTGCTCCATGGGCGGGGCGTGGTGCAGGACTATCGGGCGGCTTTCCGCTGGATTGAAAAAGCGGCCAAACGCGGCTACCCGAAAGCGCAATACGACCTCGGCGAGTTGTACCGCTATGGCACCGGCACCGCAGTCGACAAGCCGCGCGCCTATCTGTGGTTCAACCTCGCCGCCGCGCAGGGCATGGAGGCCGCCGCCAAGGCGCGCGACAGCCTGGTGTGGCAGTTGAGCCCCGAGCAGCTCACCGCCATGCAGGAAGAAGCGCAGCGGATGAGCCTTGCCCCGACTGCGCCCGCGATGCCCTCCTCAACAGCAACCACAACACCTGCCCCCAACCCCTAGCACCTGCTCCAGGCAATTTCAGAAAGATTTTTCAAACTGCATGGGTGCGGCCGGTAATGCCTTGATCGGCGCGGTTGGCGCAATGACACCCTGATTGATTGCGTTATCCTGACTGTCTGCCGCCAGCGACTCGTAGTACTGGTAGCGATGGTAGCGGCGTTCCTCGGCCGGGCTTGAAAACTGCTGCCTGGAATTCGCTGCATCCGCTGAAGTCGGCGCGCCTCCAGCCTTCATTTCCGTTGCGGCCGCATAGCCGCTCCCGGGCCGGCTTGCACTGATCGCCGCATTCACCCGTCGCTCCATCGCGTTTGAGACTTCATCCAGAGTAATGAAATCGTCCTTGTTTGCATCGATCTCGGCAAAAAACTCCGGCATCCGTGGAAAAGCAGCATAAGCCTGCGTTCTTGAAATCTTGCCCGTATTGCCTTTGTCGACTGCCTTGAAGCGCTGCTCGAACGCAGCCTCATTGAACGCCACAGGTTCTGTTGCAGCCCCTGCAGCAGTCGCGACTGTCGACATCCAGGCCAACCCGAGTAAAGAAAAGCGCATTGTCGTATCCGAAGGTATGAAGGTTTTCGACTATGCATGAAAGCCCCCTTTGCGACAACTTCAGTCAACCCATCCGCCCGCTCCCCTCCAACATCTGCATCTTGGCCCTCGGCCTGCCAGGCTCTGGCACCGGGCCTGTTAGAATGCGGCCTTTGTGTACCGGCTCATTTCATGTCCGCCCTCAAGAACGATACTTTTCTGCGTGCGCTATTGCGTCAGCCCACCGACTACACCCCGCTCTGGCTGATGCGTCAGGCCGGGCGCTACTTGCCCGAATACAATGCGACACGCGCCCGCGCCGGCGATTTTCTGACGCTCTGCAAGACGCCCGATCTGGCAACCGAAGTCACGCTGCAGCCGCTGGCACGCTATCCGCTCGACGCCGCCATCCTGTTTTCCGACATTCTCACCGTGCCCGATGCGATGGGTCTGGGTCTGTATTTTGCGCAGGGCGAAGGCCCGCGCTTTGAACGCCCGCTGCGCGACGAATGGGAAATCCGCGACCTCACCGCACCGGATCCAACCGATAAGCTCGGCTACGTGATGGATGCGGTGAAAAGCATCCGCCGCGCGCTGGATGGTTCGGTGCCGCTGATCGGCTTTTCCGGCAGTCCTTACACGCTGGCATGCTACATGGTCGAAGGCGGCAGTTCGGATGACTACCGCCATATCAAGACCATGCTGTACAGCCGTCCCGACTTGCTGCACCGCATTCTGGAAATCAATACCCGCGCAGTTACCGACTACCTCAATGCGCAGATCGAGGCCGGCGCGCAAGCAGTGATGATTTTCGACTCCTGGGGCGGCAGCCTCACCCCGCATGCCTACCGCGAGTTTTCGCTCGATTACATGGAGCGTATCGTCGCCGGCCTGATCAAGGAACGGGACGGTCGCCGTGTGCCAAGCATCATTTTCACCAAGGGCGGCGGCAACTGGCTGGAAGCCATTGCCGGTATCGGCGCCGATGCCGTGGGGTTGGACTGGAGCACCGACATCGGCGAAGCCCGCCGCCGCGTGGCGGACCAGGTTGCACTGCAAGGCAATCTCGACCCCAATGTTCTGCATGGCACACCGGAGATCATTCGCAGCGAAGTAGCGCACATTCTGAATGGCTACGGCAACCACCCCGGCCACGTGTTCAACCTCGGCCACGGCATTTCGCAGTTCACCGATCCGGAAAAAGTCAGCGTACTGGTCGAGGCCGTACACAGCCAGAGCCGCACGATTCGCGCCTGAGCCTGAACTTTTCCCGGCTCCGTCGCCCTAAATCGCACCTTCTTCAAGGATTCACCATGAAACGTATTCTGATCAGCCTGTTTGCCCTCTTCCTCAGTTTTGGCTTTGCCGTGGACCACGCCGAAGCCAAACGCATGGGCAGCGGAAAATCGTTCGGCATGCAGCGCAGCACACCCGCCAAACAAAACGTTGCAGCCACGCCGCAGCGCCAGCAACCAGGCGCCGCGCCCACCACCGCGCCCAGGAAAAACAGCTGGATGGGGCCGATTGCCGGCCTCGCCGCAGGTCTGGGCCTGGCCGCCCTGTTTTCGCACCTGGGCATGGGTGAGGAGATGGCCAACTTCATGATGCTGGCCTTGCTGGCGCTGGCCGCATTCATGCTGTTCCGCTGGTTCATGCGGCGCAACGCACCGGCCGCTCCAGCCATGCAATATGCCGGCATGCCGCGCACCGCACCCGCTGCGTTCGACCAGAACCCGGCTGCACTCGGCAGCGCGTACGCAGCAACCAGCGATAGCACGTTCCCACCCGGCTTTGATGCCGAGGCATTTGCCCGTGAAGCCAAGTTGAACTTCATCCGCCTGCAGGCTGCGTTCGACGCCCGCAACCTGGACGACATCCGCAGCTTTACCGCCCCCGAAGTCTTCGCTGAAATCAGCATGCAACTCGCCGAGCGCGGCGATGCCCAACAAACCACCGATGTCATGCAGCTCAATGCCGAAGTGCTGGAAGCTGTCGACGAGGGCAACTATCACATCGTCAGCGTTCGTTTCACGGGTTTGGTACGTGAAGAGGACAATGCTTCACCGGTCGTACTGGATGAAATCTGGCACCTGAGCAAACCGATCACAGGCCAAGGTGGCTGGGTGATCGCTGGCATCCAACAACAATAGATTTAAAAACAATGGCTTACTTGCCGACAAGGTAAATAACCCTTTTTCCATATAGGCTAGTACTAACTAACTTATGCACAGCGTTGGTGCAAGGATTCTTTTTTTACATTTCCCCCTTGACACGCCAGGCATGTTTATAAGCCAATGATTATCAACCAATTATTGGTTTGCCTGCTTTTTAGTCTATCGATCCCGGATGCCTGTATACGGGCGTTTGGGACGTTTCAAACCGAATCACCCACATAATTATCCACAGACTGGGTGGACAAATCAGAATAAGACTTTCTGAACATCCACTTAGCAAGGATTCCCCGACTTTCAGCCAGGTTTCGCCCTTAAGTTATGTCGTCCTTCCTTCAGGTCGCCCTCGACACCCCCTTGTACCGGCTGTTCGACTATCGCCTGCCGGACGGGCTGGGCGTCGTTCCCCCCGGCAGCCTGGTCGAGGTGCCATTCGGCCGGACCCGGCAAATAGGCATTGCCCTGAAACAGTCCAGCCACAGTACGATCCAGGCCGACAAGCTGCGTGACGTCATCCGCATCTTTGATGACCGTCCCGCACTCGCCGCCGATGTCCTCCGTTTGGCACAGTTTTGCGCTGACTACTATCACTATCCGCTCGGCGCGATCCTGCTTTCCACGCTGCCGCCGCGCCTGCGCAATGCCACGCCGTTCGCGCCGGCCACCCCCTGGCTGGTGCTGACCGAAGCCGGACGCACAGCCACGCTGTCGGCTCGCGCAAAATCACGGCTTGCGCTGCTCGAAGCCCTGCGAACTGCGCCACAAGCGCGCGAGACACTGCGCGCAAACGGACATACCCGCCACGCCAGCGCACTGATTGCAGAAGGCTGGGCCGAATGGGCGCGCGTGCCCCCGGCCGGCAGCACGCCCCCGGCCGCGACCGCGATATCGCCACCCGCCACGGCTGAACAGCAAGCAGCCCTCGATCGCCTGCTGCCGGCCCTCGGACAATTCGGCGTTCACCTGATCCACGGCGTCACAGGCAGTGGCAAGACCGAGCTGTATCTGAGGATGATCGACGCCGTACTGGATCAAGGCAGGCAAACGCTGGTCCTGATTCCAGAAATTTCGCTCACCCCGCAGCTGGAGCAGCAATTTCGCCGCCGATTTCCCGGACGCCGCATTGTTACCCTGCACAGCGGATTGAGCGAGAAGGAACGCACCGAGAACTGGCTTGCCGCACCCGATGCAGACCTGCTGCTCGGCACCCGTCTGTCGGTGTTTACACCGCTGCCGCGCTTGGGGCTGATCGTGGTTGACGAAGAACACGACCTCTCGTTCAAACAACAGGAAGGGCTGCGCTATTCAGCGCGAGATGTAGCGATCGCACGTGCCCAGCAATGCAAGATTCCGATAGTGCTGGGCTCGGCCACGCCCTCGCTGGAAAGCTACGCACAAGCCTTGAGTACTCGCTACCAGCTGGTCGAGTTGAAACAGCGCGCGATCAAGCAAGCGCAACTCCCGACCATCGAACTGGTGGATCTCAAGCACATCCCGCTCGACAACGGCCTCACCCGCCCGGCCCTGCAGGCGCTCGGCGAAACCCTCACGCGCGGCGAACAAAGTCTGGTTTTCCTCAACCGGCGTGGTTATGCGCCCGCACTGTATTGCCCCAGTTGCGCTTGGGTATCACCCTGCCCCAGCTGTTCTTCACGCCTGGTACTGCATCAAGCTGCACGGCGGCTTAAATGCCATCACTGCGGCTTCGAATCGCGCATCCCTGCCGAGTGTCCAAGTTGCGGCAACCCGGACCTCAAAGCACTTGGCCAGGGCACGCAGCGGCTGGAGGAAACGCTCGCGGCGCTGCTACCCACCGCACGTATTCGCCGCATTGATCGCGATAGCATGCGGCCACGCGCCTGGTCCGAGCTTGGCGAGGCGGTACATGCGGGCACACTCGACATCCTGGTTGGCACGCAAATGCTGGCCAAAGGCCACGATTTCCCCAACATGACGCTGGCGCTGATCCTCGACACCGACGGCGCACTCTACAGTCCGGATTTTCGTGCCACGGAACGGCTGTTCGCCCAACTGATGCAAGTCGCCGGACGTGCAGGTCGAGCCGACAAACCGGGGCGCGTATTGATACAGACAGCATTCCCGGACCATCCACTATTCCGGTTCTTGCAGCGGCATGACTTCGCTGGTTACGCCCGCATGCTGCTGGCCGAACGCAAACAACTGGATCTGCCCCCCTTGACCCGGCAGGTGCTGCTGCGCGCCGAAGCGCCATCGATGTCAGCCTCGTTGGCGTTCCTGCAGCAAGCTGCGCGAATCGCGCCCGAACACCCGCACATCAGCGTATTTACCGCCGTGCCTGCACCCATGGCACGCATCGCCAACCTGGAACGCGCGCAACTGCTTATCCAATCAGCCTCGCGGCGGGCATTGCAGGCATTCGTGCATGAGTGGCAGCCGCAACTGGACACGATCAAACCCCACGTTGCACGCTGGTCGCTGGATATCGATCCACTGGTGTTCTGAATATCGCGCAGAGCGCAGAGCATTAACAAAGCATTCGTGCGGCCAGCGAGCCTATGGTCACAGGTCTTTGTCTGGTCGCGGCCGATCTACCGCACAACAACTGCCCCGCATAGAGCGGCCATAAACACAAATCAATTGTTGGTTTTAGCATGCTGGTTCGCTTTCGCTGATCAACAGGCAAAAAAACGGGAGCCGAAGCTCCCGTTTTAATCGTCACCGTTCAAGCATTACTGAGCAGGCGCAACCTTCGCACCCCACAGTTCGACACGGCGATTTTCAGCACGGCCTGCCTTGGTGGTGTTGCTGGCTACCGGACTGGCTTCACCGTAGCCTTTTGCAGTGATGCGATCAGCAGGAGCACCCTTCTTGATCATCGCATTACGCACGACATCCGCACGCTTCTGCGACAGCTTCAAGTTGTAGGCTTCTGAACCAACGCTGTCGGTGTAACCCTTCAGTTCGAATTGCTCGCCTGGCATGCTATTAATGTGAGCAACAGCCTTGTCGATTTTCTCGTCGGCAGTCGGCTTCAGCGTAGCCTTGTCGAAGTCAAAATTCACGTCACCCAAAACCACAATCGGCGCATCGGGAGTGGGTGCGGGTGCGGGTGCGGGGACAGCAGCGGGCTCGGGAGTAACAACGACGGGCGGGCAACCATCAGGGGTTTGTGCGTAAACGGTGGGGCACTTGTCCACAGAATCCAGTACGCCATCGCCATCGGTGTCGATTTCGCAACCGAGGGCGTTCACTTTCATGCCTGCAGGCGTATTGGGGCACTTATCGGTCCAGTCTTCAACCGTGTCCTTGTCTGCATCTTCAATTGCACAGCCCTTGTCCAGAATTTGCTTGCCGGGGCAACCAATGGTGCGGTTGATTTCATGGGCAGTCGTAGCCGGCACCTGAACTGCGTCCGGCGAATGAATGGTTTCAGGTTTCCATACACCTGCGCCGACGTTGGACGGATCATAAAAATAGGGGTCGGCGGCTTGGGCATTAACTGCACCAACAGAGATCAGGGCGGTGCTGAGCAAGCTGAAAATGAGGGGGGTACGCATAGTGATTAGGCTCCTGTGATTGATTTAAAGCTTTTAATTCGTCGCATGTTGCTGATGCCGAAAGCGTACGGGAACATGCTTGGTCGCGTGACTATAACGCTATGCCTGTACACCTTACAAGGGCATGGGACAGGATTTTGCCCGGATTCGTGGCGCACTGTTAGCATTAAGGCTACATTTTCTTCAGTTTGTGACTTTAATGCCACACTGCTTCGGAGACAGTGTGCAGTTCACATTTTTCAGTATGGGAAAGAAGTGGCCGCGATTCAAGAGACAAGCGCGTCATACCCTCACGTGCGCGGATATGAAGGAGCCAAATTCAGCGCAAGTGATCGGGCGCCTCAAGCGGTGAACGCTGCGTTTGCTCCTCATGTTGCTCAGGCTGATACCAGCCCAGCTTCTCACGCAACTTGACTACATTACCGACGATGATAAGCGTAGGCGCTTTCAAGCCGGCGGTAGCGGCAAGCCCGGGAAGCGTGGATAGCGTTCCGGTCACAACGCGTTGAGTCGGCAGCGTTCCCTGCTGGATGATCGCGGCTGGCGTGGTCGAGTCGAGCCCGTGTTTGACCAGCGCCTCACACAGCAATGGCAAGCCTTTCAGCCCCATGTAAATGACAATGGTCTGGTCGTGGCGGGCAATGCCGTCCCAGTTCATGTTGAACGTGTTGTCCTTGAGATGACCGGTTACAAAGGCGACCGACTGCGCGTAATCGCGATGGGTCAGCGGAATCCCGGCATAGGACGCAACGCCCGCTGCTGCCGTAATACCCGGAACGACCTGAAAGGGTACGCCGTGTTCGACCAGGGTTTCGATCTCCTCGCCGCCCCGACCAAAGATGAACGGATCGCCGCCCTTGAGCCGCAGGGTACGCTTGCCGGCTTTGGCCAGACGTACCAGCAGCATGTTGATTTCCTCTTGCGGCACAGCGTGGTCGTCACGCTCCTTGCCGACATAGATGCGCTCGGCATCGCGC
This sequence comes from Thiobacillus sp., assembly GCA_020057245.1. GTDB lineage: Bacteria > Pseudomonadota > Gammaproteobacteria > Burkholderiales > Thiobacillaceae > Thiobacillus. Next base: position 11,131 of record JAGVGD010000016.1, read on the forward strand.
CGGCACATATCGAGAATAGGCTGCGAAACGAGCCGGTCGTGAACGATGACATCGGCCTGCTGCATCAAGCGGAGCGCGCGGAAAGTCAACAAATCCGGATTGCCCGGGCCGGCACCGACGAGATAAACCTCGCCCCGGCTGATGTCATGGGTTGCGGCATTCGCGATCATCGCCTCGAGTTGCTTTTCTGCCTCGGCTTCGCGCCCGGAGAAAACCATTTCCGCTACCGGCGACAGGAACACCTTCTCCCAGAATGCGCGCCGCTGCTCCGGCTTGACTGTGCTGCGCACACGTTCCTTGAAGCGCGAAGCGAGCGCGCCCAGACGGCCATAGGCGGCCGGAATCATGGTTTCCAGACGTGCGCGCAGCATGCGCGCCAGTACCGGTGCCTCACCGCCACTGGATACCGCAACCATGATGGGCGAGCGATCGATGATTGATGGCAGGATGTAACTGCACAGTGCGGGTTTGTCAGCGACGTTGACCGGCAGATGACGCGCCCGCGCCGCATCGGAGATGAGCGTGGCAAGCGCCATATCGTCTTCGACCACAATAACGGCATCCTTGCCGTCGAGCAGCGACACCGAGAAGCTGTCAGCGACCCGGCTCACCCGGTCGGCGTTAGGCAAGCGCTCCCAGGCCTCATGCAACGCCGGTGCCGCAATATCCACACGCGCACCTGCACGTAGCAGCAGTTCAGCTTTGCGCGCAGCCGTTTCAGAGCCGCCGACGACCAGACAATGGCGGTCACGCAAGTCAAGAAAAATAGGCAGATAGTTCATGAATTACTCGACAGTCGGGGTTTCGGATGCATCTTCAGCAGAATAAGGTGGAATGAAAATGAAGCGCAGGTCGCCCGGGTTCATTTCGACGAAGTCGAGCGTGACGCCCTGCAAATAAGGCGTGCTGGATGCAGCAATCAATACCTCAATGCCATTGACGACAAGATGTTCGTCTGCCTCGCGCTCGGTATCGAACCCCATGCCATAGTTCACGCCACCATCATCTTCCTGGTAAGCCGCAACCCTCAAAATCAAATCGAATACATCGGGATTGTTGTTGGCAACGCGAATCTGCGCAGCTGCGCTGTCGGTAATTTTAATCATGGGCAAACCTCGAAATTAAGTGGCCGCAAGCGCTTTGCGCGCGCGGACCTGTTTTAGAAAGGGGGAGATCCAACCCCGTGCGCCGGAGCCACGACGATGCACATAGCCGGCAAGCAGGTTATGCCGCTGATATCCATCGTGCCACCCGTCGATGCCGTGACCACGCTTCACTTCATAGGCATATGTGGAGTCAGCAGGCAGGTTTTCCAAGCTCGAATAGTGAAATTCATGCGCCGGTATCGTATCGGTCTCCAGCCAGCGGTCCTTACCCGTGGGTTGCAGCACGGCATACCCTCGCCCGACCGGGCGTTCGTGCATCACGGTGTCACCCGGCACCGAACCTACCATCTGTCGTGTCAGCCCCTGCCAACGCAAACTTCTAGACAGGTACATGAGCCCGCCACATTCGGCGTAAGTAGGCAAGCCTGCTTCGATGGCGTGGCGAATCTGGCTGCGTAGTGAAGCATTGGCTTCAAGCTCGGTCATGAACACTTCTGGAAATCCGCCTCCGATGATCAGTCCATCCAGCTCGGGCAGGTCTGGCGTACTCAGCGTATCGATCTCGATCAAGTCCACATTCGTTGAACGCAGTGTGTCGAGATCTTCGTTGTAATAGAAACCAAAGGCCTGATCGTGCGCGATCCCGATCCGCAAGCGCTCAGAGTTCGCCGGCCTCTCATCCACGAGTTGGATCTCGCTGGCAGCTGCCCCATCTGCAATCGCAAGAAAGCGCGTCAGGTCAACCTGTGCGGCCACACGCTCACCCACATGCTGGATGCGCACACGCGCAGCGTCCTGCTCATTGGCGGGGACCAGACCAAGATGTCTTTCTGCAATCTGCATGCTGACATCGTGCTGCACCGCACCAATGACTTCTACATCCGTGTAATGCTCAATCACCGCGCGCAATTTGGATTCGTGACGGCTGCCGCCCAGATTGTTGAGTATCACGCCGGCGATCCGGATATCCGGATCGAATGCCTGATAACCCAGGATCAAGGGCGCGACACCGCGGGTCATGCCGCGCGCATCGATCACCAATACCACCGGCGCCCCCAGCAGCTTGGCTAGCGCGGCATTACTGTTGCTCCCGTCGAGATCAAGGCCGTCATACAGCCCCTTGTTGCCCTCGATCAAGCTGATTCGGGCAGTCGAGGCAGCGCGTGCGAACTGTTGCTCGATTTCGTCGCGCCCCATCATATGGAAATCGAGGTTGTAGCAGGGACGTTGTGCGGCCATGCTCAACCAGAGCGGGTCAATGTAGTCAGGGCCCTTCTTGAAAGGCTGCACGCCATGGCCCCGCGCATGAAGCGCGGCGCATAGGCCGAGGCTAAGCGTGGTCTTGCCGGAAGACTTATGCGCCGCAGAAATAAAGACGCGGGGCAAATTTGCCCCGCGTCCTGATTCTGCTATGTCCGTGCTGTGCTGGCTCATGCTGTCCTTTCGCCAACCGGGCTTAACCCGGCCGGCTTAGGTATCAGTGTTCCAGTTTGGCAACCGTTGCGTCGTCCAGCGTGGCCGGCAGCAAGCGCAAAACCTTTACGCCAAAGGTTGTTGCCAACAGGGCAATCGCCACGCCCCCCAGGCCGAGGAAGAACTCGGGCACGCTGGGTGCATAGCTGTGAACCTGGCCGTCCGCGAAGCTGCTCTTTTCGATCAAGCCGGGGAACATGTCCAGAGGGAAAGCCTGCGCGCCAATGATCGTGACGTACATCTGCGCCATGCCGCCCAGAATGATCAATGCACATGCAACCATGATCCAGGTACGCTGTTTGCCCAGAGCCGTAAGCAATATCAATAGCGGGAGCACACAACCAATAATGATTTGCCCAACCCAGAACAGCGTGGTAATGATGCCGCCATCACGCAGGATGAATGCCTCGACACCCTCCATTTTGGCGAAGTACAAACTGGTCAGATGGTAAACCACAGTGAAATACAGCACAGCCGCAACGAATACCGCAAGCAGCCCCTTCAGGCGAAGCATGACTGCGTCGCCCAGCGCGCGGCCCGTCCAGGCGTAAGCCGCAGCCAGCACCATCAGGTAGACAGCAAGGCCGTAGGCAAACGACATGATGATGAACATCGGCGCAAGCATGGAAGTGCCATAAAGTTCGCGCGCAATCAGGAAGCCAAACAGCGATCCCGTACCGGTAGTCAAAATCAGGCGCCAAATGAAAGCTGCCGTACCGGCTGCTTTCGAGTAAGGGGCAACCGAACGATCAAGCATCGTCCACAGATAGATGCCGACCAAGCCAAAGAAACCGGAATAGAGGAACACGTTCCAGGTGAACATCGACTTGAAATTGAAGTGCGTCATCGCCACGATCAAACGATCTGAACGACCCAGATCCAGCACGAGAACCAGCAAACCGCCCAGCATCAGGGCCAGTGCAAGTACAGCCGACAGCGGGGCTAGCGGTTTGTACATTTTCTGGTTGAACACCGAAGCAATGGAGGCGACGTTAAGCGCACCCGATGCTGCCACGATCAGGAACACTGCAAACACGTGAGGCAGGCCCCATACAATCTGGTTGTCCATGCCCGTTACGACGTGGCCGTGGTGGTGCATGTAATTCCAGGCCAATGCGCCAAACAGAACGAAAAGACCCAGTCCTCCGAACAGCAGCCAATATTTCAGGCTGCTGCCTTCTACTTCGCGGAAAGTGATGCTTGCCATGTCGATTTAGATTCCGTGATAGCGAACGCCGAGATTCAGATTCAAGTCGGCACGAACCTGCTTGGTAGGCAGTTCACGCAAACGCTTCGAAATCTCGCTTTCGGGGTCATTCATGTCGCCGAACAACAGTGCATTGTGGCCAGAAGCCGTGCAGGCTTCCACACATGCTGTCGTGCCGTCGCCGCGGTCGATTTTTTGCACGCAGAGAGTGCATGACTCTACGCAGCCCATGCCACGCGGCACATCCGCTTTCTGGGTATCGTTCAAGGGTTCGTGAACCAGCGAACGGGCCTTGTAAGGACAAGCCATCATGCAATAGCGGCAGCCAATACAAGTGTGTCGATTGACCAGAACGATACCGTCAGCACGCTTGAACGAGGCCCCGGTCGGACACACATCGACGCAAGGCGCATCGGCACAGTGCTGGCACATCATCGGCAGATTGGTTTCGAACTGCGTCAAAGGATCCTGCAGTTCGAGCTTGCGGATCCACTGAGGCGCCTGGTTCTTATGCTGGCTTTCAGCAACAGGCGTCCAGCCATTCTCTGTGCTGCACGCAGAAACACAATCGTTGCAGCCCGTTCCACACTTGGTCGCGTCGACCAGCATGCCCCAGCGTACTGCGCTACTGGCTGCCTGTTCTTCGGGACGCCCATGCGCGACTTCCATCAGCATGATGCCAGGCGCCAGACTCAGCCCTGCAGCCGATGCAGCCAACCCGACAAACCGACGCCGCTCCGGAGAGCTGGGCGTGTTCTCTATGGATTTATCTTCGCTCATTGGGCAATTCCAGCCATATCTTCAGCACTGACTTTATCGTTTGTCTGGGTCGCCATCTTGTGTGCGTAATGGGCGGACTCAGCATTCATTGGATGCATCGCCATCGAAGCCTGCGGCTTGGTGGAATGGCATTCAAAGCAATCGATCTTCACAGCCGCATAACTATGGCAACTGACGCAAAAGTCATCCTTGCCCTTGGCTACGCTACCTGTCGTTTCGCTTGCGTGACAGTTGATACATTCCTTGAGGCTGTGCTTCTTGGTGCGAACACCTTCGATGACCGTTTTATCACGGTGATGATCCAGAACGTCCATGTGGTTACGCCGCATGTATTCTGTATCCTCCACACATTGCTCACCCTTGACCGCCTTGGTGATCACGGGCTTGGCGGCAACGCCGGTCTTGGGTGCAGAAGTGGACTCCGCCCCCGCCCATGCAAGCGCGGCCGTTGTAAGAACGACTGCACCCAAGGCCAGCAAACGTTTCATCTTGCCTGCCACGCTCAGTCACCCATACCCATCACGATGTAACCGGTCGGACACACGTCAGCGCAGATGTGACAGCCAATGCACTTGCCGTAGTCGGTGTCGACATAACGACCCACGGTGGGGTTGTCCTTTTTCTTGACCTTGAACACGGCGGTTTGCGGGCAGTAAACAATGCAGTTGTCGCATTCAAAGCACTGACCGCAGGACATGCAGCGTTTGGCTTCATCGATGGTGTCCTTATCCGACAGCGCATGCAACCGCTCTTCGAAGTTACCCAGTGCGCCTTCCTTGTCCAGCACGGTGACGTCACGAATATGACGTGAAACTGCCGGGAAATGGCCCAGGAAAAGTTCGTTATGCGGAATGATGTGGCGAGCCGAACGGTCTTCGAAGTTATGCAACAGATCCTTGCGCTCGGAGGTGCCCCATTCCTGCGTATGGATTTCGCTGTACTCGTGACCGGTTTCCAGCCATTTACGGATCTGGTCGAAGTGATGGACATCCACTTTCGGACGCTTGTCGAGCTCTTTTTTGCCGGAGAGGAATGCGTCGATCCCGTCAACCGCAATTGAAGCGTGACCAATAGCCGTGGTCAGCAGGTGCGGACGAATCACGTCGCCGCCGACAAAAACTTTCTCGCTGCCGGGGAAGCGGTAGTTCTTGTCAGCCTTGATCAGGCCGTTGTTGTTGTTGAACTGCTCGATGCCGGTGAAATCCACACCCTGTCCAATAGCTGACACGATCAGGTCAGCAGGCAGGTCACGTTCGGTGCCTTCAACCAGCTTGGTTTCCTTGCCTTCCATCACGAAGTCAGAAACGCGCAGGGCGGTGGCACGGCCCTTTTCGTCGAGCACGACAGCGATGGGCGTTACGCCACCGAGGATCTCGATGCCTTCTTGCAATGCGTGTTCGATTTCGTGCTTGCTGGCGTTCATCTTGTCGATGGTAGCGCGCGAAACCAGCACGACTTCAGCGCCGTCACGAACGGAAATCGATGCAACATCGTGAGCCATGTGGCCAGAAATCACATTTTCAGCACTTGGGCGCTCGTCATTCGTACCCGCTTTGGTCACGTTACCCAGACGACGTGCGACGGTCACAACGTCAATTGAAGTATCACCGCCGCCGATCACGACGACGCGGTTGCCGACGTGCTGCAGACGACCTTCGTTAAAGGCGCGCAGGAATGCCACTGCGGTTACGCAGTTCGGTGCTTCAGCACCGGGCACCGGCAACGGACGGCCAGCCTGTGCGCCCATCGCCAAGAAGATGGCATCAAATTCCTTGTCGATGGCGTCATAGCTGACATCAGTTCCAACTCGGGTCTTGAGACGCGTTTCGACGCCCATTTCGATGATGCGGCCGATTTCCGAATCAAGCATTTCGCGCGGCGTACGGAAGCCGGGAATGCCATAACGCATCATGCCGCCAAGCTCCTCGTGCTCGTCAAAAATGGTCACGCCGTGACCTTTAAGGCGCAGCTGGTATGCCGCAGCCAGGCCGGCCGGGCCAGCGCCGATGATCGCAACCTTCTTGCCGGTCGAGGCCGCAGCCGGCGTGAATTTCATGTTGTTTTCGATGCCCCAGTCGCCAACAAAATGCTCGACCGAGTTGATGCCCACGTGGTCTTCTACCATGTTGCGGTTACAGCCAGACTCACACGGCGCCGGACACACACGACCCATCACAGCGGGAAAGGGGTTGGCCGAAGTAATGCGCTCGAAAGCATACTGCTGCCAGGTCACGCCTGCCGGCGGCTTCTCGATACCGCGCGCGATATTCAGGTAGCCGCGAATGTCTTCACCTGCCGGGCAAGAGCCTTGGCAAGGCGGTGTGGACAGCATGTATTCCGGGCACTTGTGCGTCCAGCTGGCCTGGAAAATCTTGTCCTGAGCCGAGCGAATATTCGCCTCGGTCTCGCCATCCTTATAACGACGCCATGAAACGCCTTCGGTTTTTGCTTTATTCGTCGTGACAGCCATGCTGGTTCTCCTAACGCCTACGTAACTTAAAGATAAATAAATCGCAATCAGCTTGCAGCTGAAATCAGTCGAGCTTAATTGCTTTGCTGACCAATTGATGCACCCCGCCCACCATGCTCATGTCGAAGCCATATTTGGGCAATACCTTGGTGAACTGCGCTTTACAGATAGCGCAGATCGTGGCCATAAAGTTGACCTGATGTTCCTTGACTACGTTATTTAGGGCAGTAACGCGTGGTAACGCACCCTTAACCCTGACTTCCATCAAATCATCGGTTAGCAACCCACCTCCACCGCCACAACAGAAGGTGGACTCGTATATGGTGTCGTCCGCCATGTTATGGAAGTTATTTACCACTGACTTGATCAGTTCACGCGGGATGGTGAATTGGCCACCCGGCTCGGTACCCATGCGTGACGCACGCGCCACATTGCACGAATCGTGATAAGTCACGATCAGATCGTCGTTAAGCGACGGATCAACCTTGATCTTGCCCGACTTGATCAGGTCATTGGTCAATTCGCAAATATGTTGCGGCTGCGGATAATTCGGGTCCAATTGCTTCTGCAGTTCAATCGAGAACGGATCATCTGCACCGTAACCAATACCCGTCAGAGTATTCCAGAAGCTGTATGCGACACGCCACGCATGGCCACATTCGCCCACGACAATACGTTTGACGCCCAACTCGAGTGCTGCATCGCGAATTCGCATCGCAACTTTGCGCATGGTTTCGTAATTGCCGTTGAACAAGCCAAAATTGCCGGCCTCGGACGCATGCGTTGAAAGTGTCCAGCTGGTGCCGGCCGCATGAAACACTTTGGCATAGCCAATCAGGGACTCAACATGCGGCTCGGAGAAGAAGTCGGCCGAAGGGGTGACCAGCAGCACTTCGGCACCCTTGACATCAATCGGCATTTTTACGGCCACGCCGGTATCTGCTTCGATATCCTCTTCCAGGCCTTCGAGCGTATCCAGCAACGCCGGACCGGGCAGGCCCAGGTTGTTACCGATTTTCTGCACTTTGCCCAGAATTTCGTTGGAGTATTTCTGCCCCATGCCGATGTGGTTCAGAATCTCACGGCCAGCCATGGTGATCTCGGCGGTATCGATGCCATATGGGCAGAACACGGAACAGCGACGGCATTCCGAACACTGGTGGTAATAGTTATACCAATCGTCGAGCACGTCCTTGGTCAAGTCTTTTGCACCGACCAGCTTCGGGAAGAGCTTTCCTGCGGTAGTGAAATACCGACGGTAGACCTGGCGCATCAAATCCTGACGCGCAACCGGCATGTTTTTGGGATCCGAAGTACCCAAATAGTAATGACATTTGTCAGTACAAGCCCCGCAATGAACGCAGGCATCCAGGAACACTTTCAGTGAACGATACTTGCCCAGCAAGTCGCCCATTTTTTCGAGCGCACTTTCCTTCCAGTTATCCGCCAGTTCGTGCGGATAACCCATGAAATCCTGGACTGCCTGAGGTGCGATGAATGTCTTGGCGTGAGCCATGACACCTTCCCGCAGCTTGGGAACCTCGATGTAATCCTTGATCTCGGGAATATCAAATTCAGCAGCAGCCACTTGCGAGTCCTCTGTCCGTACTTATGTGTTCGCCAAACGATGTCGGCGAATCAGTTTTTCTGATCAAGCTTGGCCGCCCAAGCTGCCACATGACGATGCTCACGTGGGTTGTCGGCCTGATTGCGGGTGGGGCTGAAAAATACGCCAGGCGCATGCAACAGTTTGCTGATCGGGAAAATAAGCATCAGCAACGCCACCAAAGCAAGATGCACCAGCAATATCGGATCCTGCGGCACGGGTTGCACATCGAAGTTCATCAAGCCGATAAAGAAAGTCTTGAGTGCAACAATGTCGGTGTGCGCCACAAAGGTCATCATGATTCCGGACAATCCAATCACGATCAACAGCACAAGCATGAGGTAATCGGATGGGGTGGAAATGTAGCGAACACGATCCACCAGGAAACGGCGAGCCAACAATCCAGCGAGGCCAATGACCATCATAAAGCTGGCATATTTGCCGAACGGCTGAATGATATTGACCCAGAACCAGACCGGCTCGGTGAAGTAACGCAGATGACGCAACAACACCAACAGCAATCCGAAATGGAACATCCAGCCAAACACCCAGATCCATTTGTTGGACTTAAACAGGGATTCGAACAAAACGACTTCTTTCGCCATCCTATAGACCACGCCCGTTTGCGTGGTCGGCGCAGGCGTGGTCGGGATTTTCAGCGGCGCAGGCGTGCGGCTGTAGTCAAAAATTTTGTACGCCAAGCCCGCTACCAGCAACAGCGTTGCGATGTAGAACAAACCGGCATAAATAATCGTCACAGTAGACAAACCCACTCCCCTAACCACGTATCTGTTTGCGAATCAAACGCCTACGCATTCAATTTGGAAACACATCACCAGAATCAAAGTCGCCCCGGAATAAATCCGGGGCGACCCGAATAGACTAAAGCTTAGATACAGCCGGTCGGCTTGGGCAAGCCGGCGATCTTACAAGCCTGTTTAGCCGGACCGTAGGGGAACAGCTCATACAAGTACTTGTTGTTGCCTTTATCGGGACCGAGCTTCTTGCCGATGGCCTTGGTCAGAACGCGAACAGCCGGGGCGATCTGATATTCTGCGTAATATTCGCGCAGGAAATTAACCACTTCCCAGTGACCTTCGGTCAAATCAACTTTTTCTTCGACAGCCATGTATTTGGCAATATCTTCATTCCACTGCGACAAGTCGATCAGATAGCCTTCTTCGTCAACTTCGTAGTCCTTACCGGCGATGTTCACCATGGGCATAGCAATACTCCTTTAAATTAAATTACAGCCAAGACTGGCAGCTTTTGTGTTCTGCGACCAGATCCACAAAACCAGCGTAATCCACGACATTGACTCCGTCCAGCACACGCGCAGCCATGCCACGCGCAGCCAGATCAGGACCGAGTGCGTAAATCTTGAGGTCAGCCGACGCTGCCTGGATTTTCGCTGCTGCCGCGCCGCCAGTCGTTGCCGCGTAAACCGCGTCTTCAATCAGCAAAACAGCAGAACCTTTAGTGGCCATAGCGAGGCAGCTTTCCAGCGATCCGCGATCTGTGGCCGATTTATTCACAATATGCAGCATGTTCAATCCCCTTAAAAGCTGATCACGACGTCTTGCTCAGCCATGAGATTTGCCATCTCATCGACGGAGAGCACCGTCACATCAACAATCAGGTCATCCTCGGTCAAGCCACGTGCATCCATCGACGCTTGATCGACGTACAGCTTTTCGATGTCGTAGCCATCCAGCGCGCGATAGGTCTTGGAAAAATCCTTAACCTCGATGCCTTTGGTGTCAATGCCCTTCAGCAACTGATATACGCCGTCGTCGGTAAACACCATGCTCACATCCTGATCGAAAGCCGCCGTAATCAGCACAACTTCCAAACCCTCAAGCGCATACACGGTTCCGTGCGGCGCCTTGCGGTTCAGGAACATGAACTTCTTGACGATGCCAGAACCGTCATCCATCTCATCCATATCACTCATCTCGTATTTCCTTAATCACCGAACGTCACGAGACGGTCGTACTGAATACCCATTTCCACTAATTGACCCAAACCCGAGATGCGGAAGTTGTCACCCAGAACGCCATCGGTGATGCCGCGACGCTGAGCAGCCGCCACACACACAACCAGATCAACGCCATAATCTGCAGCCAGTTTGGACCAGCGCGCACCCACATTACGATCGTCTTGCGGCGGCGTAGCCAGACGTGACGCGTTGTATACGCCATCGTGGTAGAAAAAAATACGCGGAACTTTATAACCCTTTTCGAGCGCGGTCCGCGCAAAAAGGTAGGCCGAATCACTTGCCTGGTGGCTGTAAGGCCCTTCGTTTACAAGAATACCGAATTGCATGTAACCACTCCGAAAAATCTATGCTTTTTTGATAGCAACCCCTCCGCGAACCCTTGCGGAGAGGAAGTCCTAATTAGAAGCGGATATGTGCAGAAGCGTTCAGGTTGGCACGACCACCACGCCAGTTATCAATGTGATACTTGGTAAAGGGAAGGCCGGTTTTCTCGAAGAATGCGGGCCAGCCAATGCGGTCGATCCAGTCGATCATGCGCTCCCAAGGCTTTCCGTCTTCCTTGTAGGTGGCGAGGATCTTTTTGACGACTTCAGCGACTTCCGGCCAACGCGGCGCGTTGTTCGGCAGACCCGAGGCAACCAGCTTGTGGAAGGTCGGCTTGGAACGAGCGTTGGAGTTTTTGCCACCCACCCAGATTGCAATCTTGGAGTGTTCGGGATCGTTGATCTGCATCGGTGGGCAGGGCGGGAAGCACGCGCCACAGCAGATGCACTTCTTCTCGTCGACTTCCAGCGAGGGCTTGCCGTTCACCAGAGCGGGGCGGATTGCAGCCACCGGGCAACGTGCCACGACGGAGGGACGCTCACACACGTTGGCAACCAGATCGTGGTTGATCTTCGGCGGCTTGGTGTGCTGAACGATGATGGCGATGTCGGCCTGGCCGCCGCAGTTGATCTCGCAGCAGGAGGTGGACAGCTTGACGCGGTTGGGCATCTCGCACTTGACGAAGTCGTCGTACAACTCGTCCATCAGCGCCTTCACCACGCCGGAAGCGTCGGTGCCGGGGATGTCGCAGTGCAGCCAGCCCTGAGTGTGCGCAATCATCGACACCGAGTTGGCGGTGCCACCGATGGGGTAACCCTTGTCGTTCAGCGCCTTGATCAGCGGCTCGACCTTGGCGCCGTCAGCAACCATATATTCAATATTGGAACGCGCGGTAAAACGCACGAAACCGTCGCCATACTGGTCGGCAATGTCAGCCAGTTCGCGAATGGTGTAGTGATCCATCTGGCGAGCCGTACCGGCCTTGACCGTCCAGACTTCGTCGCCCGATTCGGCACGGTGATACAGAACACCCGGCTTCGGATGGCTGTGGAATGCCCACTTGCCATAGTTTTTCACCATCACGGGGTGCATGTAGGGCATCGGATCCGGTGCACCGGATTCGATAGGCGGACGCAGTTCTGCCATGTTATTTCTCCGACTAAATTAATGCATCAAGCTGATTCAATCCACAGGCCCGGCACATACCGGACCCGCGACAAGTAAAACCTTAAGCAGCGGACTGCTTGTACTCGTTCCACTTCTCGACTTGCTCATCCCAGTCATCGGAACGGAAGTACGGATTGGAACGCGGTGCGTTGATCATGTTGGGGTCAACCGGAATATCCAGACCTTCAAGGAAATTGGTCAGACCGATACGCTCAATCATTTCACCAGTACGCTCGTGCTCCAGCGCATTTTCAGCGAAGAAGTCGAGAATGTTGCGAGCCAGTTCGTTCAGCTTCTCGAAGTCCTCGTCGGACTCAAGCTTCATGAACGGGATCACGACGGTGCCCATGGAAGCGCCGATCTTCAGCACGCCCTTGCCACCCACCAAGATCGACACACCCTTGTCTTTACCGGGCAACAAGCCGCCGGGAATGACGTTCAGGCAATGCATGCAACGCACGCAGTTTTTGTTGTCGATGCACATTGCATTGCCGTCACCCAGATTGGCAACCGACACGCTTGCAGAAGCCTTGACATCACTTGCCTTGACCAGGGTAATCGCCTTGGTCGGGCATTTGCTGACCACGTCATTAACCAGATCGGTCATGCCGTGTGCTTTGTAGTAATCCTGAACCTGCGCTTCGTTGACGCGGATGTTGTCGCGCCAAGTGCCGATGGTTGCCATGTCGGAACGCTGAATGGCGTTCATGCAGTCATTCGGGCAACCCGAGAACTTGAACTTGAACTTGTAGGGCAGCGAAGGACGGTGCATGTCGTCCAGGTTGTTGTTAATGACGGTGCGCAGCGCTTTAGCTTCGTCATAGCAAGACATTTCGCAACGCGACGCGCCAACACAGGACATCGAGGTACGCAGCGCAGGGCCCGCACCACCCAGGTCGAAACCCATTTCGTTGAAGGCATCGAACGCACCCTGCACGTCAGCGGTCTTGATGCCCTGGAACATGATGTCGCCGGACTGGCCGTGGAACGCGATCAGACCCGAACCACCTTTTTCGGACCACACGTCACACATTTTGCGCAGCAGATCGGAACTGTAATGCATGCCTGCGGGCGGTTGCACGCGCAGGGTGTGGAACTCGGCGGCCTCAGGGAACAGCGGCTTGTGGTCTGCATCTTTCAGCTCAGTGAAGCGGGGGATCACGCCACCACCGTAGCCGAACACACCAACCGTACCACCCTTCCAGTAACCAAACTTGGTCTGGTATGACGTTTCCAGCTGACCCATCAGGTCAACCATCATGTCGTTATCTTTAGCCAAACGCTTCAGGCCAGTCACGAAACTGGGCCACGGGCCGCTTTCGAGTTGGTCCAGATTGGGCGTATCAATCATTTGCTTTGCCATGGTCTTCTCTCCTAAGAAAATTTCGAAATGCCCGCTCAGGCAACTGCCCAACGGTATTCCAGCATCGTATTGGCTCGGCAGCCGCACCACCATCATTCTCTTGGGTAAACGAACTACTCCATGTGGGTAGGTTGACAATCACCCAAGCGAAGTAGACAAGTTTGCCCAATTCGGTAATGCCTTATTGACGCAAAGCGTGAGACATTACTTCCCCAACGCATGTCCGCCACAAGAATCCATAAGAGTATTAAAATATTGTGGCGGACGCAAGCCCCTGTCCAAAACAGGGTTGAATTGCCGTCCTGCCCACGCAATCTGGGGCAGGCATCAATTTGATCTCGCCAGCACTATTTTCATCAATCACGCCTGAATTGAGTCCCATGCCTGAAACCACTTCAATCGACAAGTTTCGACTCCCGTTTGGCGGCCAGGAAATCGAGTTCCAGAATTTTGTCCACGAATCGGGCGGCGTGCCTTTCCTGCGCATTCGCATCCGTGAGAACAAGCGATTCACCATTTTCGAGGTCGATCCGGGCAGCGCCCAGAAATGGGCTGACATCATGCAGGCATGGGCGAAGGAACATGCTGGTGATGCGCCATGAACTGGGCGAGCTGGCCTGAAGACAAGCCAGAGGAGTATGTCCCCGACATGATCGACCTCCAGTTCGATCTGGTGGGCACGACCATTCCTGCTGACAACGCTCTGTTACTGTCGGAAGCCTTGCTCACCCAATTGCCGTGGCTGGGCGACGACGACCGCATCGGCATTCAGCACCTCAAAGGGGCTGAAACCAATACCGGCGACACCTCGCTCCACATCAACCGGCGTACCAAGCTGTTTCTGCGCGCCCCGAAATCACGCGTGCACGACCTGCAGCAGCTGGTGGGAAAAACGCTGGATCTGGCCGGCCACGATCTGCAGATCGGCAATTTCAAAACGCGCGCTTTCAGCCCATTCGGCAACATCTATGCCCATTTCGTTGACACGGGCAGCGCCAGTGAAGAACAATTCGTGCAGGATGTCATGCGCGAACTGGATGGTCATTTCCAGATCCGCTGCGGGTTTATCTGCGGCAAGCGGCAGACCTTGAAAAGCGCGTCCGGGCCATTATTTGGCTACAGCCTGATGCTGCACGACGTTCCCCCACACAAATCCCTGCAGCTGCAGGATGAAGGAATGGGTCGAAACCGTTTGCTGGGCTGCGGAATTTTCATCCCGCACAAATCCATTGCGGCTGTTGTTCAGGCCAATATTTAGCATTTTCATTTTGCAACCAACCGAAAAGGAGTAGAAACCATGGGTTACATGTTGAACGGCGAAGAGTTCGAAACCGGCGAAGAAAACTTTCTGCTGGAAGCCAATTTCAGCGACGAAATTGTCCCCGTCATCGCTGAGGCCGAAGGCATCAAGCTGACTGACGAGCATTGGCAAGTCGTCAACTATTTGCGTGAAAAGTATAAAGAGGACGGCCAGACCCCGAACTTCCGCAACATGGTTGCCGAACTGGATGAACTGCATGAAGGCGTGGACTGGAAGAAAAAGCTGTACGAATTGTTCCCCAACATGCCCGCTCGCCAGGGCTGTCGCGTTGCCGGCCTGCCCAAGCCGTTTGGCAAGGGCGGCTACTAATCGATAGCAGAGCCCGGAGCCGAGAGCCGGGCGTCTGCACGCACGGCTCTCCACTCCCGACTTTCAAGGCAGCACCCCATGTTCAGCAATACCCTCGTCACCACTGAAGATCTGGCCGCCCATCTGGACGACCCGAACTGGGTCATCCTGGATTGCCGTTTTACCCTCACCGACCCCGATGGCGGCAAGCTCACCTACGACAAGGCCCACATTCCGGGCGCGCGCTATGTGCATCTGGACAACGATCTGTCTGCCCCCACCCACGAAACCAGCGGGCGCCATCCGCTGCCCGACCCGCGCGTACTGGCCGAGAGGCTTTGCGAATGGGGCGTCGGTGTCAACAAGCAGGTCGTGGTCTATGACGACAGTTACGGGTCCATGGCGACCCGGCTGTGGTGGATGATGCGCTGGCTCGGCCACCCCGGCGTGGCCTTGCTGGATGGCGGCTACCCGAAATGGGTGCGCGAGAAACGTCCGGTCAATGCCGAACAGCCAGTGCCGCACCGCGCTGCGTGTGCCTGCCTGCCGGAGCCAAGCCAGATCGTGACTGCGGTTGAAATCCTCCAGGCGTCGCACTCCGGCGAACAGCTCATCATCGATGCGCGTCCGGATCGCCGCTTCAGCGGTGAATACGAGCCGCTCGATCCGGTGGCAGGCCACGTGCCTGGCGCCATCAACTATCCGTTCGACGAGAACCTCGATGTCGACGGCACCTACCTGCCGCCCGAGGCGCTGCGCGAGAACTACCAGGCGCTGCTCAAAGGCCGTCCGGCCTGGCAGGTGCTGCACATGTGCGGCTCCGGCGTCACCGCCTGCCACAACATCCTGGCGATGGAAATCGCCGGCCTGCCCGGTTCACGGCTTTACCCCGGTTCCTGGAGCGAGTGGATCACCGATCCTGCCCGCCCCGTTGCCACAGGAGAATAATTCATGGCCATGCCCATCCGCGTCAAAACCATCTGGTTCAAGAAAGACGGCGACCGCAGCGCTGAAGAAATTGCCTCGGCCGTGGCCACCACCACCTGGCGCGTAGCCGACAAGGCCATCGACAATCTGGGCCGCGAGAACTACGACATCATCACGCCCGAGCGGGGCTTCAAGCTGATTGCCGAATTTCTGGCTTTTCTGGCGCATTACTGCGATCGCATGGCATATGGATCGCTGTCGCCGGAACGCCGCCTGGCCGTCCTGCAGGCGCTCAGCAACAAGCTCGGCGAAGTAATGGAGCAAAACGTGCGCGAAGTGGTCGGCAAGGACGATCCGCGCAACTACAAGCAGGAATTCATCGATTTCCTCAACCGTCGTTTTGCCGACTACAGCGAATTCGAGTTCCCCGACGACGAACGCGCCAGCTTCCCGGCCTTGCGTTTTCTCGGCCTGCAGATCCGCGACGAAATGGGCGACAACGACAAGACCTGGGTGATGGACCAGATCATGGATATCGAAATGCCCGAAATGATGGGCACGGTGCGCAAGAGCTTCAAGGGCCTGCTGTCCGACGCGCCGGTCAAGCGCGGTTTCGGCTCGCCCGACATGCTGCCACCGGAATAAGGATCGCATGGCTTCGCCGTTCGACCTCGCAGACGCCACGCGCTACCGCGCCTGGCGCGCAACCAAGCTCGCAACCTACCCCAAAAAAGTAGACGAGCTGATCGTGCCGCTGGCCGATCCGCGCGCCCTGACGGCTGCCGAAACCACGGCCCTTGCCGCCGCCTGCGGGCGCGCCAACATGGCGTTCTATCACGCCCCCCACCTGCCCGCAGCCGACAAATCGCTGCCCCGACTGCTCGCGCAGCAACTGGGGCTGCACCGGCTCGAAGGCAACTACCTCGCCGACGAGGATGGACTGTCGAGCATCACGCCGAGCGAAGATGAAGCCAGTCCGCGCGGCGAGTTCATCCCCTACACCCACAAGCCGATCAACTGGCACACCGACGGCTACTACAACACGCTCGACCGGCGCATTCTCGGCATGACGCTGCACTGCGCGCAGGATGCCGAAACGGGTGGCGAGAACGCCCTGCTCGACCACGAAATCGCCTACATCCAGCTGCGCGACATCAATCCGGACTTCATCGCCGCGCTGATGCAGCCTGACGCGATGACCATTCCCGCGCGCATGGACGAGGACAATATTGCCCGCGCCGAACAATCCGGCCCGGTATTTGCCGTCGACCCCGAACAGGGTTTCCTCTACATGCGCTACACCGCGCGCACCCGCTCGATCGTCTGGAAAGCCGATCCGACCACGCAGGCTGCGGTCAAAACGCTGACCGAGATTCTCGCTGATTCGGAATACACGCTGACCGCCCGGATGACGCCCGGCATGGGGCTCATCTGCAACAACGTACTGCATACCCGCAACGGGTTTTCCGATTCGCCCGGCCACCGCAGATTGCTGTATCGCGGACGCTATTACGACCGTTTGCGCTTTGATGCCGCCACGCAAACGCGCCCCGCCTAGCGGGAGCAGGTAAAATAGCGGCCTTTGTTTTTCGGCCGCCTGCCGTCATGCAGCTTCTCACCCTTGGGGTCAACCATCACACCGCACCGCTCGCCATCCGCGAGCAGGTGGCGTTCGGCCCCGAAAAGCTGGGGCTGGCGCTGCGCGAGTTGACGCAGAACCAGCATGCATCCGAGGCGGCGATCCTGTCGACCTGCAACCGCACCGAGTTGTACGTCAACACGCCTTCCCCCGAAAACGTGACGCAATGGCTGGCTGACTTCCACCATATCGAACGGCGCGAACTGGCCCCGTATCTGTACGCGCTGCCGCGCGAAAAAGCGGCGCAGCACGCGTTTCGCGTCGCCGCCGGGCTCGATTCCATGGTCTTGGGCGAAACCCAGATCCTCGGCCAGATGAAGCAGGCGGTTGCCACCGCCGAAGAAGCCGGCACGCTCGGCCTGTTGTTGCACAAGCTGTTCCAGCGCACCTTCTCGGTCGCCAAGGAAGTGCGCACCAGTACCGAGATCGGCGCCAATTCGGTGTCGATGGCGGCCGCTGCCGTCCGCCTCGCCGAGCGCATTTTCCCCGGCGTGAAAGAGCAGGCCTGCCTGTTCATCGGCGCAGGCGAAATGATCGAGTTGTGCATGACCCACTTCGCCGCACAACATCCGCGCCGCATGACCGTGGCCAACCGCACTGCCGAGCGCGCCCGTCCGCTGGCCGAGCGTTTCAACGCCGGGGTGATTCCGCTCACCGCGCTGCCGGACGAAGTCGCCGCCTACGACATCATCATCACTTCCACTGCCAGCCCGCTGCCGATTCTGGGCAAGGGCATGCTGGAACGCGCCATCAAGCAGCGCCGCCACCGTCCCATTTTCATCGTCGATCTGGCAGTGCCGCGCGACGTCGAGGCCGAAGTCGCCAACATGGACGACGTCTTCCTCTACAGCGTGGACGACCTCGGCGAAGTGGTGCGAGAAGGCATGGACACCCGGGTCGCGCAAGTGGCGCAGGCCGAGGCGATCATCGAAACCAGCGTCGAAAACTTCGTCCACTGGATGGAAGGCCGCGAACTGGTGCCGGTGATCCGCGCGCTGCGCGACAACGCCGACCGCCATCGCCGTCATGAGATCGAGAAAGCCGAAAAAGCCCTGGCGCGCGGCGACGATCCACGCGCCGTGCTCGATGCAATGAGCCACGCGCTCGCCAACAAGCTGCTGCACGCTCCGACCCATGCGTTGAATCACGCCAGCAGCGCCGAGCGCGACCAGGTCGCCCGCCTGATCAAGCAGCTCTACGGGCTGAGCCCGGACAAATAAAGGCTGCGCAGGAAATGAAAGCCTCTTTGCAAGACAAGCTCGCTCGCGCCGACGAGCGGCTGGCGGAACTCGACGCCCTGTTGTCGCAACCGGAAATCGCCGGCGACATGGAGACCTACCGCAAGTTCACCCGCGAACGCGCCGACCTCGAACCCGTGGTCATGCTGTATCGCCAGCACCGGCAAGCCGAAGCCGACCAGAAAACCGCGCACGAGATGCTGGCCGACCCCGACATGCGCGAACTCGCCGAAGCCGAACTCGCCGGCAGCGCCGCTCGCATCGCGCAACTGGAAACCGAACTGCAAACCGCGCTGTTGCCGAAGGACCCCAACGACGATCGCAATATATTCATGGAAATCCGTGCGGGCACCGGCGGCGACGAATCGGCGCTGTTCGCCGGCAACCTTGCGCGTCTGTACACCCGCTATGCCGAACGGCAGGGCTGGAAAGTCGAAGTGGTCTCGGAAAATCCCGGCGAGGTCGGCGGCTACAAGGAAATCATCCTGCGCATCGTCGGCGCGGGCGCGTATTCACGGCTGAAGTTCGAATCGGGCGGCCACCGCGTGCAGCGCGTGCCCGAAACCGAATCGCAGGGCCGTATCCACACCTCGGCCTGCACCGTCGCGGTGATGCCGGAAGCCGATGAAGTGGCTGAAATCAACATCAACCCGGCGGATTTGCGCATCGATACCTATCGCGCCTCCGGCGCGGGCGGCCAGCACATCAACAAGACCGATTCCGCCGTCCGCATCACCCACCTGCCGAGCGGGCTGGTGGTGGAGTGCCAGGACGACCGCTCGCAGCACCGCAACCGCGCACAAGCGATGAGCGTGCTGGCCGCGCGCCTGAAAGACCGCGAATTGCAGGCGCAGCACGCGCTGGAAGCCAGCACCCGCAAGAGCCTGATCGGCACCGGCGACCGCTCCGACCGCATCCGCACCTACAACTTCCCGCAAGGGCGCATCACCGACCACCGCATCAACCTCACCCTGTACAAGATCGACGCCATGATGGACGGCGACCTCACCGAACTGCTGGATGCCCTGGCGGCCGAACATCAAGCCGAGTTGCTGGCGACGCTGTCGGGCGAGGGCTGAAGCGCCATGACCGAGGCTACGGTCACGAGCCTGATCGACGACGCCATGGCCCGCATCGCCGCCGCGCTCGAACTGCCCCGCCGCGACGCACGGCTCGATGCCCGCGTGTTAGCCGCGCATGTGCTGGGGGTCGAGCCCGCCTGGCTGATCGCACACGATACCGACGCGGTGCCCACACCTCAGATCGATGCGTTCCAGAACCTGCTGGCGCAGCGACTGCGCGGCGTCCCTATCGCCTATCTCACCGGCCGCCGCGAGTTTTATGGGCGCCCCTTCCAGGTTTCGGCCGATGTGCTGATCCCGCGACCTGACACCGAACTGCTGGTTGAGCTGGCGCTTGCGCGCATTCCGCCCGATCAAGCCGTAGAGGTACTGGATCTGGGTACCGGCAGCGGCTGCATTGCCCTCACCCTGGCGCTGGAACGGCCACTGGCCAGTGTGACGGCTGTCGACCGTTCCCAGGCGGCGCTTGCGGTGGCCCAGCGCAATGCCGCGTCGCTCGACACACGTGTCGAGTTTCTGGCGAGCGACTGGTTCAGCGCGCTCGGTGAACGACGTTTCAATCTGATTATCAGCAACCCGCCCTACATCGCCGCAGCCGATCCCCATCTGGCCCAAGGCGACGTGCGTTTTGAGCCGCTTGCTGCGCTCGCTGCCGGTGCCGACGGGCTCGATGACCTGCGCCAGCTGATCGCAGCAGCCTGCGCCCACCTGCTGCCCGGCGGCACCCTGCTGCTCGAACATGGCCACGACCAGGCAGCCGCCGTCCGTTCCATGCTGCAACAGAGCGGCGTCCCCTCGCCGCAAAGCTGGAACGATCTGGCGGGGATCCCGCGTGTCAGCGGTGGCCAGGTGTCGGAATAATTTACACTCGCGCGCAATGCAAACCGTATTTCAGATGCCCATACTACGCGGGATGGGCATCTCAGCCCGGTTTACGGTAAGCTGGAGCGATTCTTGCTCCTTCTTTAGACAAAATTAAACGCCTACCGAGGTCTGCCATGTCTGATCACACACCCGATACCGCCGATATCCAGCCCGATGCAACCCAACCCGCTGCGGTTGATCAATCCCGCCGCAAGCTGGCTGGAGCGGCGCTGGGCGTTTCGGCCATTTTGACCCTCGCCAGCCGTCCGGTTCTGGCCGGCCAGTGCGTCACGCCGTCAGCCGCCTGCTCGGGTAACTTGAGCCAGCATGGCACCCCGACGACCTGCAGCGGCAAGTCCCCCGGCTACTGGAAACAGCATCCCGAGCAATGGCCGACCCCCTACACGCCTGGCGGTTGCTCAAATCAATGCAATAAGTGCGAGAAATGGTCAGGGGGAACGTCGTTTCATCCGATCTTCAAACTGATAAGCAATGGCAAATGCAACAGCTTTAACGCTGATTTCGACAGCAACCCGATCAGCGCGCCGACGTCACTCTCCATGATGCAGGTCATGATGATGAACGATGGCAGCAATCCCTGGGGACTGTCCGACCCGGACAATCTGGGCATGCACATTGTGGCCGCCTTGCTGAATGCCAAGAAGGGCCTCACGCCCATCCTGTCAGAATCCGACGTCATCAACATGTGGAATGAGTGGGCGACCAAGGGCTATTTCGAACCCACTGCCAGTGTGCACTGGTCGTCCGCACAGATCGTGCAATATATTCAGGGCACGTTCCACTAAGGCCGTCCAGACCACCCGGGGTTTTTCAATCACCTCCCGCAGCGCGCTTGGCACGCTTTCGCATCAAATCGTTCGGGGACGAGGCTGTCGTATTTGACACGGCCTCGGGCGATACGCATTTTCTTGCCCCGTTCACCCTGACCCTGTTCCAGCTGGTCCAGAACAATCCCGGCCTGCCGGCCCACGAACTCGAAGCCGTCCTGATGTCTGAAATCGAGTTGCCCGGCAGCATGCATCTCTCCGCGCTGACCCAGGAATCGCTCGCCAGCCTGCGCCAACTGGGCCTGCTGGAAATCCCATGAAACTGCTTCAGCTGTCCCCCTCCGAGCTGCAACAGCGGCTCAGCGGGCCCGGCGTGTGGTTGCGCACCGGGCCGTTTTCGCTCCGCGTGCAATCCCGTATCCCCTCGGTAGCCAAGGGCCTGGTCGATCTTTACGGCCAGTTCGAAACGCGCGATTCCAGACATGCATTTGCAGACTTTCACGTCGAGTTGAACGCCCCTTCGATGCTGCGACGCTGGTTGCGTCCCCAGGTGGATTTCTCGTTTGACGGCAGCCTGCCGTTCAAACCGCTGCCGCTGGATCAGGCCTATCCCATGCTGGAATGGGGGCTGAACTGGTGCGTGTCCATGCATGCCCATCAGTACCTGATCATTCACGCTGCAGTCGTTGAAAAAAACGGCCTCGCGGCGATCCTGCCGGCTCCACCCGGTTCGGGCAAAAGCACCCTGACCGCGGGTCTGGTGTTGTCCGGCTGGCGGTTGCTGTCGGACGAACTCACCCTGATCGACCGCGTCAGCGGGCTGATCCACCCGCTGCCGCGACCAGTCAGCCTGAAGAACCAGTCGATCGATGTGATTCGCGGATTTTCGCCTGAGGCCTTCATCAACCGCGCCTCGCACGACACGGCCAAAGGTACGGTTGCGCACATGCGCCCGCCGCGGGAAAGCGTGCGGCGCCAGCACGAACCGGCGCGCCCCGGTTGGGTGATATTTCCCAAGTGGAGCGCCGGCTCTGAAACCGCGCTGAGCCCCCGGTCCAAGGCGCAGACCTTCATGTTCCTGGCGCAAAACGCGTTCAATTACAGCCATCTGGGAACCGATGGTTTTCGCGTCGGCACGGCGCTGATCGACCACGTCGACTGCTACGACTTTCAGTACAGCCAGCTGCCGGAAGCCGTTGCCGCTTTTGACCGTTTGGCCGCCACTCCGCATGACGTCGATTAAGAGCGCCCACACCGCCCGGTCGCAGGATCGGGTTTCGGCCATCCTGCGCGATCCTGAATCGCTGCGCCGCTATTCGATGGCCGACTGGGACCTGCTGATTCGGCAGGCGCGCAGTTCCGGCTTGCTGGCTCGCATCCGCCATATGCTCGCCCAGAACCACCTGCTTGAGCGCATCCCCGACGTAGCACGCTGGCACTTCGACGCGGCTGCCACGCTAGCCGACAAGCAGCAGCTGGCGGTGCGCTGGGAAGTCACCCAGATCCAGCAGGCGCTGGCCGGACTGGCGATTCCTGTCGTCGTACTGAAAGGCGGCGCCTATGTCATGGCGGCCCTGCCGGCGGCAGCCGGCCGCCTGTTCAACGACATCGACATTCTGGTGCCGCGCGAACAATTGAATCAGGTTGAAGCTGCGCTGATGCTGGCGGGCTGGCACCCCACCGGCCTCTCGGCCTACGACCAGCGTTACTACCGCCGCTGGATGCATGAAATCCCGCCCATGCAGCACATGCAACGGGCCACGGTGATCGATGTCCACCACGCCATTCTCCCCGACACTGCGCGCTATCACCCGGATTCCGGCAAGCTCCGCAGCCGCGCTGTCGCCGTGGCGGGCTTGCCCGGCATTCACGTGCTGGCGGCAGAAGACCGTATCCTGCATTCCGCTACACATCTGTTTCACGACGGCGAATTACCGCACGGTCTGCGCGATCTCACCGACCTCGATCTGTTGTTGCGCGACGCGGCGGCGGCACCCGATTTCTGGACGCATCTGTGCGCCCGCGCCGACGAGCTGCAACTGGGGCGTTCGCTGTTTTACGCCTTGCGCTATGTGCAGTATTTCCTCGATACGCCGGTTCCAGACAGCGCGTTCGCGGCGCTGCATGCCGCGGCACCCGATCGCCTCACGCTCGCCTTGATGGACCGCATTTTTACCCGCGTGCTGGCGCCGTCCCACGCCAGTTGCGCGGACGCCTACACCCCGGCAGCCCGCCTGGCGGCCTACGTCCGCGCCCACTGGCTCAGGATGCCGGCGCACCTGCTGATCCCGCATTTGTTTCACAAGGCATTTATCCGCACGGAGCAGGATAGCGAAGCGCCCAAACCTGCTTGACGCGCGTTTTACCGGGCGTATAATTCCCGACCATTCCACTCAAGTATTCATCAGGAGCCCGTCATGACCCCACTCGATCGTATCCGTGACCAAGTCACCAACAACACCGTTGTGCTCTACATGAAGGGCACGCCCCAGTTCCCGCAGTGCGGCTTTTCCTCGCGTGCCGCGCAAGTGCTGCAAGCCTGCGGCGTCAAGGATTTTCTGGCAGTGAACGTGCTGGCCGATCCGGAAATTTTTGAGAACCTGAAGTACTACGCCAACTGGCCGACCTTCCCGCAGCTGTATGTCAAAGGTGAACTGCTCGGTGGCTGCGACATCATGGTCGAGATGTACCAAAAGGGCGAAATCCAGAAGGTTCTGGAAGAAGCGCAAGCCGCTTGATTTCTGCCCAGCCACAAAAAAGCCGACTTCGCGTCGGCTTTTTTGTGGCCCTGCCGTCCTTCAGGCGGCGCTCACTTGCCTTCATCCGCACCGGCTTCATGATCCATCCCCAGTTCGTGAATTTTCCGCGTCAGGGTATTGCGTCCCCAGCCCAGCAGGTGGGCCGCTTCGATGCGCCGCCCTGCGGTATGCCGTAGCGCGACTTCGATCAGGGTCTTTTCATAAGCCTGGGTGAGGTCATCCAGAATGGCCGCATCCCCACGCGCCAGACGCGCGCTGGCTTCGGCGGCCAGGCTTTGCAGCCAGTCGCCGGTGGCCGGGCTGTTCGTGCTCAGCATCAGGTCGGCGGGCAGATCCCCCACTTCAACCACCTGGCCTGGCGCCATCACCGTCAGGTAGTGGCTGACGTTTTCGAGCTGGCGCACATTGCCGCTCCACGGCAGGCTCATCAGGGATTTGAGCGCCGCATCCGACATGCCCTTGGCTTCCATCCCCAACTCGCGTGCGCTTTTCTGCATGAAGTGGCGCACCAGCAGCGGAATGTCTTCGCGCCGCTCGCGCAAGGCCGGCAAACGCAGGCGGATCACGTTGAGGCGGTGGAACAGGTCTTCGCGGAACAGGCCTTCGCGCACCCGCACTTCCAGATCCTGGTGAGTCGCGGCAATCACGCGTACGTTCACCTTGATCGGCGAATGGCCGCCTACCCGGTAGAACTGCCCATCCGACAGCACCCGCAGCAAACGGGTTTGCAGTTCGGCGGGCATGTCGCCGATCTCGTCCAGAAACAACGTGCCGCCGTCAGCCTGTTCGAAACGACCACGCCGTTGCGCCGCCGCGCCGGTGAATGCGCCGCGTTCATGGCCGAACAGTTCGGACTCCAGCAAATCCTTGGGAATGGCGGCGGTATTGAGTGCAATGAACGCCCCGCTGGCGCGCGGGCTGTGGCGGTGCAGCGCCTGCGCCACCAGTTCCTTGCCGCTGCCGGATTCGCCTGTGATCAGCACGGTGGCATGGGAGTGCGCCAGCCGGCCGATGGCACGAAACACCTCCTGCATGGCGGGCGCCTGGCCGAGAATTTCAGGCGCCGGCACATCGCTCCCCTGCAGCACATCGCTGCTGGCGGTTTCTGCCAGCGCGCGCTGCACCAGTTCCAGCGCCTGATCGACGTCAAACGGTTTCGGCAGATATTCGAACGCGCCGCCCTGAAATGCCGCCACCGCGCTGTCGAGGTCGGAATAGGCGGTCATGATGATGACCGGCACTTTGGGCAGGCGCTCCTTCAGTGCCTGCAGCAACTCCAGGCCGCTCGCCCCCGGCATGCGAATGTCGGACAACACCACGGCCGGCTGGCTGCGTTCCAGTTCGCGCAGCGCATCGCTCGCCGAATTGAAAACCATGCACGGAATATTCTCGCGCTGCATGGCTTTTTCGAGCACCCAACGAATGGAACGGTCGTCGTCAACAATCCAGACACAAGTAGATTTCGCCATGGGACTCAGGTGGGAAGTGGAAGAAAAATTGAAAAGACGGTGCAGCCCGGGCGACTTTCACAATCGATGGTCCCGTGGTTTTGCGCGACCAGCGTCTGCGACACGGCCAGGCCCAGACCACTGCCGCCTTCGCGTCCCGACACCAGCGGATAGAAAATCTGCCCGCGTATATCCTCCGGAATGCCGGGGCCATCGTCGATGATGTCGATCCGCATGCCCAGTTGATTACGCCGGCTTTCCAGCGTGCTCTGCCGCGCCACCCGGGTTTTGAAAATGACCGTTCCCTGACCGTGCATGGCCTGGATCGCATTGCGGGCGATATTGAGCGTGGCCTGGATCAATTGCTCCACGTCTGCGCGAATCTCGGGCAGGCTGATGTCGTAATCGCGCCGCACGGTCATGGAGGGTGTTTCGGCCAGAACCAGACTGCGCACCCTTTCAAGCACTTCGTGGATATTGACCGCACCAAAATGGGGCGTCCGGTGCGGTGTAAGCAGGCGCTCCAGCAGCGACTGCAAACGATCCGACTCCTTGATGATGACCTGGGTGTATTCGCGCAACGACTCGCGCGGCAATTCATGTTCCAGCAACTGGGCTGCCCCGCGGATGCCACCCAGCGGATTCTTGATCTCGTGCGCCAGATTGCGCAGCAGCTCGCGATTGGCTTCCTGCTGCATGCGCGCCTGTTCCAGCCGGGTAATCCGCAAATGCGGGTCAACCGCGCGCATCTCGATCAGCAGCGTGTCGACGGGCCGTTCCAGCGGCGAAATACTGCATCCGAGGCGGATAGGCGGATGCCCGTTTACGGCCACGTCGATCTCGTACTCGATCACGGTTTCCTGCTGCGTACGCGCAGTCTGGGTCGCAGCCAGCAGTTCCGGGCTCAGCTCGAACATCTGCCGGAATGCGCTACCAACCAAAAGCACGCCCGATATTCCCAGCAGCGTTTCGGTTGCCGGGTTGACGTAGCGGATATGGTCAGCCGCATCCAGCACCATCGCACCAGTCGACAGGCAATCGAGTCCTGAGAATTCACAGGGGGGGAGGGGCATCGTGCTCATGCAGTCAATCAAAGCACTGATTGTGCCAGCGTAGCCGCGCAGACAGGTCGCCTGATTTTTGCGACCCAAACGCGACGCCCGCTTATTTCAGGTTGGCCAGTTCCCGCTGGATGGACACCACGTTCTGCTCGTGCTGCTGCACGCTCTCGCGCAGATTCTTGACGCGATTCTGATAGCTCGCATCGGTCGTGCGCTCACCCGGCGCCAGCCGCTCACCGAGGGTCAACTGACGGCGCGCTTCGGCTGCATTCTTGCGCTCGCCATTGATCTCGTCCTGCAATACCTGACGGCGGATATCGTCGCGGCGCTTCTGCGTGCCCGGGTCGATACGCGGGAAATCCGCCGGACTCGGATTGGCCGAGGCACGCTTGGACGACGCTGATTGACCGCGTGACGGCAGCGACTCGAGGCCGCCTGGAATGTCGATCCGTTTCGCCCCTTTTTTGTACACATCGGTGAACGTGACGTTGCCATTTTCATCGACGTATTTGTAGATTTCCGCCTGCGCGGGCGCAGCCAGAATCAGGTACAGCAACAGGGAAAATAGCGATTTCAACATAGGGGCGGAGTGTAGCGTACCCGCTTGGTAACGGCCAAAACCACCGATTCTGAAGCCGCGCGCACACGCGTCGTGTCCTGACCCGCCATGAAAAAGGGCAGCCGAAGCTGCCCTTTTTGCTGTTTGCACACGCAAGGGGTAGACCGTGGTCATTAAAGCCGCTAAAGCGGCAATAACCACGCTCCGTGCGGCGCTTACAGCGAGTAGTACATCGCAAATTCGACCGGGTGAGTGGTCATGCGGAACTTGGTGACTTCTTCGTTTTTCAGCGTGATGTAAGCGTCAATCATGTCATTGGTAAACACGCCACCACGGGTCAGGAACTCGCGATCCTTGTCGAGTTCGTCCAGTGCCATTTCCAGGCTGTGGCAAACCTTCGGAATCTTCGCGTCTTCTTCCGGCGGCAGGTCGTACAAGTCCTTGTCCGACGGATCGCCGGGATGGATCTTGTTCTGAATGCCGTCGAGGCCGGCCATCATCAGCGCAGCAAAGCACAAATACGGGTTGGCGGTCGGATCCGGGAAACGGGTCTCGATGCGGCGGGCCTTTTCGCTGGCGGCGATCGGGATGCGGATCGACGCCGAACGGTTACGCGCCGAGTAGGCCAGCATCACCGGTGCTTCAAAGCCGGGGACCAGACGCTTGTACGAGTTGGTCGACGGATTGGTGATGGCGTTCAGTGCCTTGGCGTGCTTGATGATGCCGCCAATGTAGTACAGGCACATCTCGGACAGGCCGGCGTAGCCGTTGCCCGCGAACAGGTTCTTGCCGTCTTTCCACAGCGACTGGTGAACGTGCATGCCGGAGCCGTTGTCACCAACGATGGGTTTGGGCATGAAAGTCGCGGTCTTGCCGTAAGCGTGGGCGACGTTCTGCACGATGTATTTCAACATCTGCGTCCAGTCGGCGCGCTTGGTCAGCGTGCTGAACACGGTGCCGATTTCGCACTGGCCCGCGGTGGCCACTTCGTGGTGGAACACTTCGACCGGGATGCCGGCTTCTTCCAGTGCCAGTACCATCGCGCCGCGAATGTCCTGCAGCGAATCAACCGGGGGGACTGGGAAGTAACCGCCCTTGACGCCGGGACGGTGGCCAGTGTTGCCGTTTTCGAACTTCTCGGCAGACGACCAGGCGGCTTCTTCGGAATTGATCTGCACGCCGCAGCCCGACATGTTGTCGTGCCAGGTAATGGAATCGAAAATGAAGAATTCGGGCTCAGGGCCGAAGTAGGCGGTATCGGCAATGCCGGTGGACTTCAGGTAGGCTTCAGCGCGCTTGGCGACCGAACGCGGATCGCGCTCGTAGCCTTTGCCGTCGGACGGCTCGATCACGTCGCACGTGAGAATCAGGGTGGACTCGTCGAAGAACGGGTCGATCCAGGCCGAATCCGGGTCAGCGGAGAGCAGCATGTCGGAAGCCTGAATGCCTTTCCAGCCCGCGATCGACGAGCCGTCGAACGGGTGGCCGTTTTCGAACCACTCGGCATCCACCAGGCGGGCGGGAATCGATACGTGCTGTTCCTTGCCACGGGTATCGGTAAAACGCAGATCAACGAATTTGACTTCGTTGTCCTGAATCATTTTCATCACTTTGGCCACGGCCATGCTGAATCTCCTCAAGCTGAAAGTAAGTTGAACGACATATTTTGATATGTACGGGATGACCAATCAGCAGAAACCGTGCCACACCTCAAAATATCTATCTGGCATTGTGCCACAAGGGCCAGCCGCCACAACACACGCATCCGCACCCTGACGTATGCACCGTTTTGTTGCGCAACGATAATAAGCGCACTATTTTGGTGCCATAGCGGTGCATTCAGGTTTGCATATACTGCTTGAAACAACCGGGATCAGAGCCATGGGACGCATTACCGAACTGCTCAACACGGCGCACGCACGCAGTCAGGCGCAGAACTGGCCATACATCGGCGCGTTGCTGCCACACGAAGCCCACGAACTGTTGCAGCTGGCGCCGGGCGCGCGCCTCATCGACGTGCGCTCGCGCGCCGAACTGGAACTGACCGGCACGCTGCCGGGCGCCGTGCACGTGGAATGGCAATCGTGGCCCGGCTGGACGCTCAACCCGCATTTTCCCGTGCAACTGGCGCAGGCAGTCGATCCGGAGTCGCTGCTGTTTTTCATCTGCCGCAGCGGTCCCCGCTCGCACCGCGCCGCGATTGCCGGCACGGAGGCCGGCCTGCGCCAGTGTTACAACGTGCTGGAAGGCTTCGAGGGCGACCTCGACAAAAACACGGGCCGCCGCAACGCACTCAATGGCTGGAAGCAGCGCGGCCTGCCCTGGACACAAAGCTGATCCGTCTGCCCTCGACGCACTTTAGGCTCGACGCGCTTTAGAATAGCGCGCCATGACTGATCGCTACGCTGTTTTCGGGCACCCCATCGCCCACTCCAAATCGCCGCTCATCCACGCTGCCTTTGCCCGCCAGACCGGGCAGGACATGACGTATGAAGCCATCCTCGCGCCGCAGGACGGCTTTGCCGACAGCGTGGCGGCTTTTGTGGCGGCAGGCGGCTGCGGCGCAAACGTTACGGTGCCGTTCAAGGAAGCCGCGTTCAAAATGGCGCAGCGCCTGAGCCCACGCGCCGAACGCGCCGGTGCGGTCAACACGCTGAGCTTCACTGCCGACGGCATCCTCGGCGACAACACCGACGGCGCCGGGCTGGTCGCCGACCTGACCCGCAACCTGCACTGCGCACTCAGCGCAAAACGCATTCTGCTGCTCGGCGCGGGCGGTGCGGCGCGCGGCGTGATCGAACCGCTGCTCGATCAGCAGCCCGCCACGCTGGTGATCGCCAACCGCACGCTCAGCCGCGCCGAGGAACTGGCGACGCTGTTTGGCCACGGCATCCGTGCCTCCACATTCGAGGCGGCAGACACTCCATTCGATGTCGTCATCAACGCCACTGCCGCCAGCCTGGCGGGCGAACTGCCGCCGCTGTCGCCGCGCATTTTCGGCGCCGACACGCTGGCCTACGACATGATGTACGGCCGCGACACGCCCTTCCTCGATTTCGCGCGCGCCCACGGCGCCGTCACCGCCGACGGTCTCGGCATGCTGGTCGAACAGGCGGCCGAAGCGTTTTATCTGTGGCGCGGCGTGCGACCAGACACCGCGCCGGTCATCGCGAGTCTGCGCGCATGAGGACGGCATTGCGCTGGCTCGGCAGGGGCGTCGCTGCGGCGATCGCATTGATACTGCTCTATCAACTGTGGATCTTCGCCCATGTGCTGTGGTGGATCGATCACAACCCCACCTCCACCGCTTTCATGGAAGCGGGACTTGCGCGCCAGCAGGACAAAAACCCTGACGCCGAACTGCGTCACAAATGGGTGCCGTACGACCGCATTTCCATCCACATGAAACGCGCCATCGTTGCCGCCGAGGATGCCAAGTTCAACGAGCATGAAGGTTTCGACGTCGAGGGCATCGAAGCCGCCGTCAAAAAGAACCTGAAAAAGGGCCGGCTGGTTGCCGGCGGTTCCACCATCAGCCAGCAGCTCGCCAAGAATCTGTTCCTGTCCGGCGACCGCAGCTTCGTCCGCAAGGGCCAGGAAGCCATCATCACCCTGATGATCGAAGCCACCTGGAGCAAACGGCGGATCCTTGAGGTGTACCTCAACGTCATCGAGTGGGGCAACGGTATTTACGGTGTCGAAGCGGCCGCCCGCCGTTACTACAAAATCCCTGCCGCCAAGCTCAATCGCGACCAGGCCGCGCGCCTGGCGGCGATGGTGCCGAACCCGCGCTGGTACGAAAACCACCGCAGTTCGCGTACCTACCAGCGGCGTGTCGCCGTCATCAAACGGTATATGGGCTACGCCCAAGTGCCACGCTGATTCGGCCGCTCAGCCGTGGTGCGAGAAATAGTGCAAAAAAGCATCCCGCTGCAAGGGCGGTGAAAAGAAATAGCCCTGCCCTTTCTGTACGCCAAGCGAGCGCAACATGGCAAGCTGTTCGGCTGTTTCCACACCCTCGGCGATCACTTCTAGTTGCGTTGTTTTCAGCAGGACGGCCAGGGCTTCCGCCCAGCGTGGCATGGCGCCCGTATCCGCGCTTTCAAGCAGAACACTCTTGTCGATCTTGATGATCTGCGCATTGCAACGCGACAGAATCATGACACTGGCAGGATCGATCCTGACATCATCAAGCGCGATGCGCACGCCCTGGCGGGCAGCCTGATCGAGCGCTTGCAGGCCAATCATATCCGGCAGGCCGCGTTCGGTGATCTCCATGACGAGCTTGTGCCTGACCTCGCTCAACCCCGACTTTTGCGCAGCGTATTCCAGCCCACCGCGCCCGAGAATCTCAGGCGGCACATTGATATGCAATTCAACGCCGTCCTGGCGCCTGAGCCAATCTCCCAACTCAAGCGCCACCTGGTCGATCACCCAATAGGTAATAAGTCCCGACAGCGGCGTGTTCTCGACCAAGGGAATAAATTCGTCTGGCAATACCACGCCATCGGGTCGCCGCCAGCGCAACAGGGCTTCCGCGCCGATGCAGCGCGCTTGTCCGAGAGAAACGATCGGCTGGTATTCAAGAAAAAACTCGCCGCTTTCAAATCCGTCGCGGATCGTATCCGAGTCGATCATGCATTCTCCAGAATCAGGCTGTAAGAAAGGGGATACAGGTATCGGTTAGCCGAGCCCACAGCGGTTAGCCATTCGCCAGAATATCTGCGCCGGTCTCAGCTTACACAGCCAGAGCGGCAACTTCACAGCGTTTTTATTCAAATACCCCACCCATTGTCGACCACGCAAGCACGTGCCCACAAACCATAGCGCGTTACAATCGCGGAGCTTTTTCACCCGCACCCCATGACCGATTCCCTCGAAACCCAGTCGCAGGACAATCTGGAGACGCACCTGATCCAGGTTCAGTCGCTGCTCGCCCGGATGCGGCTGGTGGAGGAACTCGTCCACAAGCAGGGCGGACCGCGCCAGGCGCTGGTCGAGAACCTGGTGCACAAGCAGAACCTGGCCGAGCTGCAGCGCAAGCTGGAAGACCTGCACCCGGCCGACATCGCCTACATCCTGGAAGCGCTGCCGCTGGACGAGCGGCGGCTGGTATGGGATCTGGTCGGCGCGGAAAACGACGGCGAAATTCTGCTCGAAGTCTCCGACTCGGTGCGCGAATCGCTGATCCAGACCATGGACAAGGCGGAGCTGCTGGCCGCCGCCGAATCGCTCGACACCGACGAAATCGCCGACATCGCGGCCGACCTGCCGCATGACGTGATCCAGGAACTGCTGACCACGCTGGATGCGCAGAAACGCGCGCGCCTGCAATCGGCACTGTCCTTTCCCGAGGACACGGTGGGCGCGCTGATGGATTACGAGATGGTGACGATCCGCGCCGACGTGACGCTGGAAGTCGCGCTGCGCTACCTGCGCCGGCTGGGCGAGCTGCCCGACCAGCTCGACAAGTTGTTCGTGGTGGACCAGGGCGAACTGCTGATCGGCGTGCTGCCGCTGAAACGCCTGCTGACCACCGACCCCGAAGCCTCGGTGGCAGCGGTAATGGTCGAGGACTTCGTCAAGTTCCACGCCGAGGACGAAGCGCACGAAGCAGCGCAGGCATTCGAACGCTACGACCTGGTGATGGCGCCGGTGGTGGACCTCAATGGCCAGCTGATCGGCCGTCTCACCGTTGATGCGGTGGTGGACTACATCCGCGAATCGGCGGATTCCGACATGCTGTCGATGGCCGGTCTGAAAGAAGAGGAAGACCTGTTCTCCAGCGTGTGGCGCGCTGCGAAAAACCGCTGGATGTGGCTGGCGATCAACCTCTGCACCGCCTTCGTCGCGTCGCGCGTGATCGGCGCATTCGAGGGCAGCATCGAAAAACTGGCCGCGCTGGCGGCGCTGATGCCGATCATCGCCGGCATCGGCGGCAACTCGGGCAACCAGACCATCACCCTGATCATCCGCGGGCTGGCGCTCGGCCACATCACCCCGGCCAACGCGAAACGACTGGTGGTGAAGGAAATCGGCGTCGCCCTGCTGAACGGCCTGATGTGGGGTTCGGCGGTCGGCCTGTTCGCCTGGCTGCTGTACGACAACCCGGCGCTGGGCGGCGTGATGGCGCTGGCGATGCTGCTCAATCTGCTGGTGGCGGCGCTCGCCGGCATCTTCATCCCGATGACGCTGGAGCGCGTGAAGCGCGACCCGGCGATCGGCTCGTCGGTGCTGCTCACCTTCATCACCGACAGCATGGGTTTCTTCATTTTCCTCGGGCTGGCCACGCTGCTGCTGCTATGAACTGGAAATTCCTTTGGCGCTCGCACACTGCCTCCCCCTTTGTAAAAGGGGGATTGAGGGGGATTTTTCCGTGCGGGCGAAGCGTCCAATCCCCCCTGACCCCCCTTTTTCAAAGGGGGGAATCACCGCTGGATACGCACGGATGAGCGAAAGTCGCGCGCTCTACGGCCGCCTGCTGACCTACGTCAAACCTTACTGGCGCATGTTCGCGCTGTCGCTGGTCGCGCTGATTCTCACCGCCGCCACCGAGCCGATGCTGCCCGCGCTGTTCAAGCCCTTGCTCGATCAAGGCTTCGTCGCCAAGGATCAGGCCTTCATCCGCTGGGTGCCGGTGCTGTTGCTGGCGCTGTTCGTGGTGCGCGGCCTCACCAGCTTCGTCAGCACCTACTGCATGGCGTGGGTGGGCAGCCGCCTGGTGATGGACCTGCGCGCCGCCATGTTCGACAAGTTGATGAGTCTACCGACGCGCTATTTCGACCAGAACCCGAGCGGCCAGCTGATCGCGCAACTGGCGTTCAACGTGACGCAGGTCACGCAATCGGCCACCAGCTCGCTCACCACGCTGGTGCGCGACACGGTGACGGTGCTGGGCCTGCTCGGCTATCTGGTGTGGCTCAACTGGCGACTGACGCTGATCGTGTTTGCGCTGGTGCCGCTGACGCTGTGGGTGGTCCGCCTGGCCAGCAAGCGCCTGCGCGGACTGTCGCGCAAGGCGCAGCAGAACATCGGCGATCTCACGCAGGTGGTGGACGAAGCCGTCGGCGGCCATCGCGTGGTCAAGCTCTACGGCGGCGAAGCCTACGAGCAGGATCGCTTTCGCAGCGCGGCCAATCTGGCGCGCGCCTACGAGATGAAGCGCGTTGCCGCCAACGCGGTATACGAGCCGGTGATCCAGCTCATTGCCGCGGTTGCGCTGGCCGTCATCGTCTACATCGCCGCCGGACAGGCTTCGAGCAACACCACCACGGTCGGCGGATTCGTTGCTTTCTTCATGGCGATGCTGCTGCTGTTCGCGCCGCTGAAGCGCCTGACCGCCGTCAACGACCAGCTGCAGCGCGGGCTCGCCGCCGCCGAAACGATTTTTTCCATGCTCGACCAGGACGCCGAGCGCGACCACGGCACGCAAACGCTCGTCCGCATCGAAGGCCGCCTCGCGTTCCACGACGTCAGTCTCAGCTATCCCGGCAAGAACGTGCCCGCGCTCGACGCCATCCGCCTCGACATCGCGCCGGGCGAAACCGTCGCGCTGGTCGGCGCATCCGGCTCGGGCAAGACCACGCTGGCGAATCTGGTGCCGCGTTTCTACGACCCCGATGCCGGCGCCATCACGCTCGACGGCCACGACATCCGCGACATTCCGCTGCAGAACCTGCGCAGCCATATCGCGCTGGTGTCGCAGGACGTGACGCTGTTCAACGACACGCTCGGACACAACATCGCCTACGGCAGCAAGCGTGACGCCACGGCCGATGAAATCCGCGCCGCCTGCATCGCCGCCCACGCCTGGGACTTCATCCAGGCGATGCCGGACGGCCTCGACACCCTGATCGGCGAAAACGGCATGCGCCTGTCCGGCGGCCAGCGCCAGCGCATCGCCATCGCCCGCGCCATCCTGAAAAATGCGCCGATTCTGATCCTCGACGAAGCCACCTCGGCGCTCGACAACGAATCCGAACGCCACGTCCAGGCCGCGCTGGAAACCCTGATGACCAACCGCACCACGCTGGTCATCGCACATCGCCTCTCCACCATCGAACGCGCCGACCGCATCGTGGTGCTCGAATGCGGGCGCATCGTCGAGGTCGGCAGCCACGCCGAACTGCTGACCCGGCAAGGCCGCTACGCCCAGCTTCACGCCCTGCAATTTTCCGCATGAGCCGCGCCGCACCATGAGCCAAGACATCCCCACCAGCTGGGCCAAGCCGTCCCGCTCGCTCCTCACCGCAGCCGGCCGCGCCATCGGCGACTGGCGCATGATCCGCGACGGAGACCGCATCCTGCTCGGCCTGTCGGGCGGCAAGGATTCGCTCGCCCTGCTGCACACGCTGCATCACCTGCAGCAAAAGGCGCCGGTGAAATTCGAGTTGCTGGCCTGCACCGTCGATCCGCAAACCGACGATTACAACCCCAAGTCGATGGTGCCGTATCTGGCCGCGCTCGGCGTGCCGTATTTTCTGGAATCGCAGCCGATCATGCGGGATGCGCTCAGAACCCTGACCAAAGAATCGGACTCCTTCTGTGCGTATGGTTCACGCATGCGGCGCGGCATTCTGTATCGCATCGCCCGCGAACAGAACTGCAACGTCGTCGCTCTGGCGCAGCATCTCGACGATCTCGCCGAAACGCTGATGATGTCGATGCTGTTCGGCGGCAAGCTCAGAACCATGTCGCCGCATTATCTGAACGATGCGGCTGATCTACGCATCATCCGTCCGTTTGCCTACGCACGCGAGCGCCAAACGCGCGCGTTTGCCGTCGACGCTGCGCTACCGGTCATTTCCGATAACTGCCCCTGCTGCTTCGCCAAGCCGCAACAGCGCTACGCGATGAAGCAGATGCTGGCCGAGCAGGAAAAGTCGCACCCGCGCATCTTCAACAGCATGCTGACGGCGATGAAGCCGTTGATGGGCGAGCCGCCGGTCTGAGCGCCATTCTCATCGCTGCGGCTTGCAGCGCTTGCCCTCGTATTCGAAACGGTTCAGCTCATAAGCCTTGCCGTTCCAGCGCTCCACCGGAAAGCAGAATCCCGGCCCACCGACCGAGATATCCGGCCAGCCCTCCTTGCCTTTGGTTTTCAGGAACTCGGGGATGCCGTTGTTGCCGGTGATCACTTTCCAGCTCCCGTTGGCTTGCTTGCTCAGCAGTTGAAAACCTGTGCCGGCGTGGCCGTAGCAATACGTCCCGC
Source organism: Thiobacillus sp. (assembly GCA_020057245.1). Classification (GTDB taxonomy): domain Bacteria; phylum Pseudomonadota; class Gammaproteobacteria; order Burkholderiales; family Thiobacillaceae; genus Thiobacillus. The sequence goes on from JAGVGD010000016.1 coordinate 47,811, forward strand.
CGTCGCTGACCACCGCCTCGGGACGACCGTCGCCGTTGAGGTCGCGCACCATGTCTATGACCGCGCCCGAGGACGCGGGCGCGCCGGAATCGGCCGGCGGTTCGCAGATCACCCAGGCGCCCTTGCGCTGCACCGCACCCGCGGCCTTGAACAGCGCCGCCTTGTCCGCGTCGCTGAGCGTCACGTCCACGCTATCCGCTAAGGCTTTCGCCATCGTCAACGTAAAACCCAGCGTGCAAATCCCAATCAGCGCAGCCATCCGAATCGTGTTCATTGCCCGTCTCCTTCGTCGTCGAAAACTTCACCATAGACACTCACGCGGCGATCCGGCGGGTTTCCCGGCCTGGCATTTGTCCGTAGAATCAAGCCTTTGTTTTAATTGACAGTTTCCACAAAGAGAACAAGGTTTATGACTGCTTCCTTCATTCCCCCCAAGCGCATCCTCATGGGCCCCGGCCCGTCCGACGTGCCGCAGCGCATCCTCGACGCGATGGCGCGCCCGACCATCGGCCACCTCGACCCGGCTTTCGTCGAGCTGATGGAACAGATCAAGTCCATGCTGCGGATGGCGTTCCAGACCGAAAACGCGCTGACATTCCCGGTGTCGGCGCCGGGTTCGGCGGGGATGGAAATGTGCTTCGTCAATCTGGTGGAGCCGGGCGACAAGGTGATCGTCTGCAAGAACGGCGTGTTCGGCGGGCGCATGCTGGAGAACGTCAAGCGCACCGGCGGCGTGCCGGTGGTGGTGGAAGACGCATGGGGTGCGCCGGTCGACCCGCAGAAGGTGCGCGACGCGTTCAAGGCCAATCCCGACGCCAAAATCCTTGCCTTCGTGCACGCCGAAACGTCGACCGGCGCGCAGTCGGATGCGGAAGCGCTCGGCAAGATCGCGCAGGAATTCGGCGCGCTGACGATCATGGACTGCGTCACCAGCCTCGGCGGCACACCGATCTACATGGACAAGTGGGGCATCGACGCGGTGTATTCCGGCAGCCAGAAATGCCTGTCGTGCACGCCGGGGCTGTCGCCGGTGTCGTTCTCCGAGCGCGCCATTGCCCGCATCAAGGCGCGCACGACCACCGTGCAAAGCTGGTTCCTCGATCTCAATCTGGTACTCGGCTACTGGCAGTCCGCCGGCAAACGCACCTATCATCACACCGCGCCGATCAACCCGATGTACGGCCTGCACGAGGCGCTGGTGATTCTCGAAGAGGAAGGTCTGGAAAACGCCTGGGCGCGCCACCGCGCCATGCACGAAAAGCTCAAGGCCGGGCTCGAAGCCATGGGGCTGAATTACGTGGTCGAAGCCTCCGCCCGCCTGCCGCAACTCAACTCGATCTATGTACCGGAAGGCGTCGATGAAGCGGCGATCCGCGCGCGCCTGCTGAATGAATTCAATCTGGAAATCGGCGCCGGCCTCGGCGACATGGCCGGCAAGATCTGGCGCATCGGCCTGATGGGCTATTCAGCCAAGCAGGAAAACGTCGATTACTGCCTGAAGGCGTTGAAGGCCAGTCTGTAAGGTGCCTCCCGGTAGCTGCGGCGACCGGGCTCCGGCTACTTGGCGATGCGAATGTTCAGGACAAGCCCAGCCGCTGCCAGATGGTGGTGCTGGGGCCGGCCTGATTCATGGTGTAGAAATGCAGCCCCGGTGCACCGCCGGCCAGCAGGCGTTCGCACTGGTCGGTGATGACATCCAGCCCGAACGCCCGGATCGACGGCAGGTCGTCGCCGTAGGTCTCCAGTTTCTTTCTCAGCCAGCGCGGGATTTCCGCGCCGCAGGCATCCGAAAACCGCGCCAGCTGCACATAGTTGCCGATCGGCATGATGCCGGGAACGATGGGGATGCTGACCCCCTGCGAGCGGGCCTCGTCGACGAAGCGAAAATAGGCGTCGGCGTTGAAGAAATACTGGGTGATGGCGGAGTCGGCCCCGGCATCGACCTTGCGCTTGAAATTGGCCAGGTCGTCCGTCCACGAGCGCGCCTGCGGATGGATTTCGGGATAGGCGGCGACTTCGATTTCGAACCAGTCGCCGGTTTCCTTGCGGATGAAACTCACCAGTTCGTTGGCGTAATTGAATTCGCCCGCGTCCATGGTGCCCGATGGCAAATCGCCGCGCAGCGCCACCAGATGGCGGATGCCCTGGCTTTTGTATTCGTTGAGAATCTCGCGGATATTGTCCTGGGTGGAGCCGATGCACGACAGGTGCGGCGCGGCTTCGGAGCCGGAGGCCTGGATATCGCGCACGGTTTCCAGGGTGCGGTCGCGGGTGGAGCCGCCCGCGCCGAATGTCACTGAAAAGAATTTGGGCTTGAGCTGCGCCAGCTGCGCGCGGGTGGCGCGCAGCTTTTCCGCGCCCTCCGCGGTTTTCGGCGGAAAAAACTCGAAGCTGAAAGTACGTTCACTCATGATTCAACCTTTTTTGCCGGGAACCAGCGCCGACAGCGCCCAGGCGATCACGCTGTACAGGATCGCGCCCAGCACGGCGGAGACGAAGCCGTGGACCTCGAAGCCGTCCAGCATGTGGCCCGCCCACCAGAACAGCAGGCCGTTCAGCACAAAATAGAACAGCCCCAGGGTCAGCAGCGTGACCGGCAAGGTCAGCACGACCAGCAACGGGCGCACCAGCGTATTGAGCAGGCCGATCACCAGCGCAGCCAGCATGGCCGAGCCGAAGCTCGTCACCTCGATGCTGGGCATCAGATAGGCCACGCCCAGCAAGGCGACGGCATTCAGCACCCAAATCAGCAAAAGTCGCACGTTGCGCTCCCCGAAATCAATAACGGTAATGATCGGCCTTGTAGGGGCCGTTCTTGTCCACGCTGATGTAGCTGGCCTGGTAATCGGTGAGCTCGGTCAGCTGGGCGTTCAGTGTGCGCAGCTGCAGGCGTGCGACCTTCTCGTCCAGGTGCTTGGGCAGGGTGTAAACGCCGATGGGGTACTTGCCGGAATCACGCTCCTGCCACAGCTCGATCTGCGCAATGGTCTGGTTGGCGAACGATGAGGACATCACATACGACGGGTGGCCCGTCGCGCAACCGAGGTTCACCAGGCGGCCCTTGGCCAGCATGATGATGCGCTTTCCGTCGGGGAAAATGATGTGGTCGACCTGCGGTTTGATTTCTTCCCACTGGTATTTTTCCACCCCGGCGACGTCGATCTCATTGTCGAAGTGACCGATGTTGCAGACGATGGCCTGGTTTTTCATCTTCACCATGTGATCGTGGGTGATGACGTGGAAGTTGCCCGTTGCGGTGACAAAAATGTCGGCCTTGTCGGCCGCGTAGTCCATGGTCACCACGCGGTAACCTTCCATCGCAGCCTGCAGCGCGCAGATCGGGTCGATTTCGGTGATCCACACCTGGGCGGACAGTGCACGCAGCGCCTGTGCCGAACCTTTGCCCACGTCGCCATAGCCCGCCACCACGGCCACCTTGCCGGCAACCATCACGTCGGTCGCGCGCTTGATGCCGTCCACCAGCGACTCGCGGCAGCCGTAGAGGTTGTCGAACTTGGATTTGGTCACCGAATCGTTGACGTTGATCGCGGGGAATTTGAGCTCGCCACGCGCGTGCATCTGGTACAGGCGATGCACGCCGGTGGTGGTCTCCTCGGTCACGCCCTTGATCGCAGCAAGCCGCACCGAATACCAGGTCGGGTCAGCAGCCACCTTGGCCTTGATCGCGGCGTAGAGCACGCGCTCTTCTTCGCTGGTCGGGTTGCCGACGACGCTGATGTCTTTTTCGGCGCGCGCACCCAGATGCAGCAACAGCGTGGCGTCACCGCCGTCGTCGAGGATCATGTTGGAGAAGCCGCCATCCGACCATTCAAAGATGCGGTGGGTGTAATCCCAGTAGTCTTCCAGCGACTCGCCCTTGACCGCAAACACGGGGGTGTCCGTGGCCGCGATCGCAGCGGCAGCATGATCCTGGGTCGAGAAAATGTTGCACGACGCCCAGCGCACTTCGGCGCCCAGCGCCTGCAGGGTTTCGATCAGCACGGCGGTCTGGATGGTCATGTGCAGCGAACCGGTGATGCGCGCGCCCTTGAGCGGCTGCGCAGCGGCGAATTCCTCGCGGATGGCCATCAGGCCGGGCATTTCGGTTTCGGCAATGCGGATTTCCTTGCGGCCCCAGTCGGCAAGCGCGAGGTCGGCAATGACGAAATCAGAAAAACCAGAGGGAGTAGAAACTGCATTCATGGTGAAACTCCTTGAATGACAGCGGGGTGGGTGCTCGTTTGCCCACAGCCCGGCTGCAAGTCAACGAGCGCAGTTGAAACATCGCCTGTGCTGAGCCTGGCTGTCGTTCGGTCGATCCGGCGACAGTCGCAGCGCTCCTCAGCGCAGGGGGGCGAACGGGTCGCCCAAATCGAGGTGCGGATTATGCCACGGCGGCTTATAAACCGGCTGCCGCCTTCAACTCGGCCGCCTTGTCCGTCACCTCCCAGGTGAAATCAGGCTCCTCGCGGCCGAAGTGGCCATAGCTCGCGGTCTCGGTGTAGATCGGGCGCAGCAGGTCGAGCATGTTGACGATGCCCTTGGGGCGCAGGTCGAAATGCGCGGCGATGAGTTCGACGATTTTCGCTTCGGGGATTTTGCCGGTGCCGAAGGTGTCGACCATCATCGAGGTGGGTTTGGCGACGCCGATGGCGTAGCTGATCTGCACCATGCACTTGTCGGCGAGACCGGCGGCGACGATGTTCTTCGCCACGTAGCGGCCAGCATAAGCGGCGCTGCGGTCGACCTTGGACGGGTCCTTGCCGGAGAACGCGCCGCCGCCGTGCGGCGATGCGCCGCCGTAGGTGTCGACGATGATCTTGCGGCCGGTGAGGCCGGCATCGCCCATCGGGCCGCCGACGACGAAGCGCCCGGTGGGGTTGACCAGATAACGCGTGTCGGCGGTCAGCATGTCTTTCGGCAGCACCGGCTTGATGATTTCTTCGATCACGGCTTCCGTCAATTGCGCGTGCGAAATTTCGGGGTTGTGCTGAGTCGAGAGCACGACGGTATCGATGGAATGCGGCTTGCCGTCGACGTAGCGGATCGAGACCTGCGATTTGGCATCCGGGCGCAGCCACGGCAAGCGGCCGTCCTTGCGCAGCTCGGACTGGCGCTGGGTCAGGCGATGCGCGAGATAGATCGGCATCGGCATCAGCACCGAGGTTTCGTTGCAGGCATAGCCGAACATCAGACCCTGGTCGCCTGCGCCCTGGTCGAGGTAATCGTCGTGCGCACGGTCGACGCCCTGCGCGATATCCGGCGACTGCTTGCCGACGGTGACGAGCACCGAGCAGGTGTTGTAGTCGAAGCCGATTTCGGAGGAGTCGTAGCCAATGCGCTTGATGGTCTGGCGCGCGATCTGATTGTAGTCGATCACGGCCGACGTGGTGATTTCGCCGGCGATGACGCACAGGCCGGTGGTCAGCAGCGTTTCGCAGGCGACGCGTGCATGTTTGTCCTGGGTTAGAATCGCGTCGAGTACTGCATCCGACACTTGGTCCGCCATCTTGTCGGGATGCCCTTCGGACACCGACTCAGACGTAAAAATGAAATCCTTTTGCATGACAGCTCCTGTAGTCCCGGTTAACGTTTGCGTAAGCAACTCTCGGGACCTGCAGAGCGGCGACGCTTTAGCTGTATTTGTATCCCGCCCGCAAGTTGTCAAGATTAACGCGGCGGCTATTAATTGCCCATTGTGCCGCGCAAGTTTCCGCGCCGTCAAGCCCGCGTGATACACCTGCTCAAACTGCTTGCGCGCCTGCCTTTGCCCGTGTTGCACGGCATCGGGATTGCGCTCGGCTGGCTGATCTACTGGGCCCCGGGCCGGCATTCGGCACGCATGCGCAACAATGTGCTCGACAGCGGCCTGTGCGTGCCTGGACACGACTGCAGACGCCTGCTGCGCCAGAGCATCAGCGAATCCGGCAAGGCCTTCGCTGAACTGCTGCCGATGTGGCTGCGTCCGGACAAGGTCGTGCTGCAGCACGTGCGCGGCAGCAGCGGCTGGGACGCGATCGACGCCGCTCGCGCAGCGGGCCGGGGCGTGATCCTGATCGCGCCGCACATCGGCTGTTTCGAGATCATCGGCCAGTATTTCGGCGCCCGCCATCCCTTCACCATCATGTACAAACCCGCACCCAGCCCCTTGCTGAATGCGCTGATGCTGGCCGGCCGACAGCGCAGCCAGACGACGCTGGTGCCGACCGACATGTCGGGGGTGCGCGCCCTGCTGGCCGCGCTCAAACGCCATGAAGGCATCGGCATCCTGCCCGATCAGGTGGCCAGCAGCGGCGACGGCGTGTGGGCGCCGTTTCTCGGCCGCCCGGCCTACACGCCGACGCTGGTCGCAAGCCTGCAGCGCAAGACCGGCGCCGCAGCGTTTTTTGTCGCCGCCGAACGCCTGAGCTGGGGACGCGGTTATCACCTGCACGCGTATCCCGTGAACGACGCCCTGCCAGAAGATAAAGCCGCGGCCGCGCTGCGCATCAATCAGGGGGTGGAGGCAGTGGTACGCCATTTCCCGGCGCAATATCAATGGCGCTACAACCGCCACAAATGCCCGGGTGGCATCACCCGGCCGACACCTTCACCCGCCGCATGAACGCTGTTGTATTGATGCTGCTCAAACTGCTTGCGCGCCTTCCCTTGCCGCTGCTGCATGGCCTCGGCATCGCGCTGGGCTGGCTGGTCTACTGGGCGCCGGGCCGGCATTCGGCGCGCATGCGCAGCAACGTGTTCGACAGCGGCCTGTGCACGCCGGGCGCAGACTGCCGCCGCCTGTTGCGACTATCCGTCTCCGAATCCGGCAAGGCCATCATCGAACTGCTCCCGGTCTGGCTGCGTCCGTACGAACAGGTGCTGAAACTGATCAAGGGCCGCAGCGGCTGGGAGGCCATCGATGCCGCGCGCGCAGCGGGCAAGGGCATCATTCTGATCGGCCCGCATATTGGCTGCTTCGAACTGCTCAACCTGGATTACGCTGCGCGCCACCCGTTCACCGCCATGTACAAGCCGCCGCGCAAAGCGGTGCTGGCCGAGTTGATGCTGAACGGCCGCCAGCGCGGCCAGGCAACGCTGGTGCCGACCGACCTGTCCGGCGTGCGCGCGCAACTGGCTGCGCTCAAACGCCATGAAGCCATCGGCATCCTGCCTGACCAGGTGGCGACCGGCGGCGACGGCGTATGGGCGCCGTTTTTCGGCCGCCCGGCCTATACGCCGACACTGGTCGCCAGCCTGCAGCGCAAGACCGGCGCCGCGGCGTTTTTTGTCGCCGCCGAACGCCTGAGCTGGGGACGCGGCTACCACCTGCATGCCTTCCCGGTGGTCGATGCGCTGCCGGCGGACAAGGCCGCGGCCGCCCTGCGGATCAACCAGGGAGTGGAAGACGTGGTGCGCCGCTTTCCCGCGCAATACCTGTGGAGCTACAACCGTCACAAACGCCCGGGCGACGCTCCGCCCCCGGACGCGATGCCCACATGAGCGCCCCCGCCCACACCCTGCTGCGTCCCGCGCTGCTGCCGGTCTGGTTCGGCGTCGGCGTGCTGTGGCTGCTGCACTGGCTGCCGC
>JAGVGD010000172.1 GCA_020057245.1 Thiobacillus sp.
CCATCGCGGCGCGGCGGCGCGGGTGGCAGAGCTGTTACTGCGCCACTGAGGCGGGACGCAGCACCTGGTCGACCGTGTCCAGGTCTTCCGGGACGAGCGTGCCGACGGCCGCCTTGAGATTGAGCCCGGCCAGAATGAACTGATAGCGCGCGGCCGCCAGGCGCTGCTCGCCGGAAAACACCAGCTGCTGCGCATTCAGCACGTCCAGCGTGGTGCGCACGCCAACCTGCACGCCGAGCCGGGTGGATTCGAGTTGCAGCTTGGAGGACGCCACCGTGCGTTCCAGCGCGCGCACCTGCGCGTCGGCGCTGGTCACGTTGAGGTAGGCCTGGCGTGCGCTCAGTGCGGCATTGCGTTGCGCGGTGAACAGATCCTGGCGCGCCTTTTCTTGGTTGGCGACGGCCTGACGCACCTGCGAATCGACGCGTCCGCCCTGATAGATCGGCACATTGAACTCGACCCCCACCAGCGCCGTGTTGATGTCGGCCAGGGTCACGCCGAGGCTCTGGTTCTTGCTGTAGTTGTAGCCCGCGACCGCATTCAGCGTGGGGTAGTGCCCCGCGCGGCTGAGCTCGATCTGCTGGTCGGCGATGGTCTTGTTGTAGCGCTGGATCAGCACGTTGAAGTTGCCCGTCTCGGCCTGGGCTGCCCACTCGTCGATGGCATGGGCGGCGGACAGCTTGCGAATGATGGGGTCGATCAGCGCGGCCTGCTCGGTCTTGTCCGCCAGCGTGTCGAGCGCTGGCGGCTGTTTGCCGATGATCTGTTCCAGGTTGCGCAGGTTGATGTTGAGCGTGTTCTCTTCGGCGATTTCCTGCGCAATGGCGAGGTCGTAGCGCGCCTGGGCTTCCTGGGTGTCGATGATGGTGACGGTGCCGACTTCGAAATTGCGCTTGGCGGCGGCCAGTTCTTCGGTGATGGAGGCCTTTTGTGCGCGGGTGAAGCCGACGTTGTCCTGTGCCTGCAAGACGTCGAAATACGCTTTCGCGGTGCGCAGGATCAGATCCTGGCCGGCGAGGTCGAGCTGACGGGCGACGATCTTGACCTGCTCCTCGGCCTGATCGACCTGCACCGAGCTGGCCTTGTTGTAGAGCGGCTGCACGGCGCTGAGATTGACGGCGCCGTTGCCGTGCTGGGTGTCGCCATTGGGGATGGAAGTGCGGACGTCGTTGTAACGCGCGTTGCCGTCGATTCCGACCTGCGGCAGCAGCGCCGAACGCGCCTGCGGCAGGGCTTCCAGCCCGGCCTGATAGGCGGCGCGGGCCGCAGCGTACTGGGTGTCGTTCGCCAGCGCTTCACGGTAGATGTCACCGAGGTTGGCTGCCTGCAAGGCCGGGCTGAGCGCGAGGCCGAGGGCGAGGGCGAGGATCAAGGGTTTGAGTTGCATACAGGTCCAGTCAATAAAGCGTCAATATCGTGGCATGGCCGGATCGACTTCATCTGCCCAGGCGGCCACGCCGCCGGACAGGTTGATGACATTCTCGAACCCCACGGACTCGAGATAGCGCGCCACGTGAAAGCTGCGCACGCCATGATGACAGATGACCACTGTTTCGGCGTCCGGGTTCAATTCCTGGAGGCGTCCGGTCAGTTCGCCCATCGGAATCAGCACCGAGCCGGGAATACTGCAGCGCTCGGCTTCCCACGGTTCGCGCACGTCGACCAGAACGGGGGTGTGGCCCGTCTGCAGATAGGCAGCAAGTTCGGCGGGGCGGAATTGACGCATCAGAATACGAAAGCGGTCGGTTGCGGGGCGTTGACCAGTTCGGTCACGCAGGTTTCGAACAGCGTCACGCTGCGGAATGCGCCGGGCGCGGTGCAGGTGATGAGTTGCGCTGTCATCACCGGCGCGCTGCCGGTGATGGCGAACATCCGCCCGCCGATGCGCAGGCGGTTGCGAAACGCGCCCGACAGCAGCGGGGTCGAGCCGGCCAGCACGATGATGTCGAAGCCGGCTTCGTCAGGCCAGTCGCGCGCACCATCGGCGACATGCAGGGTGACATTTTCGATGCCGTGGGCGAGCAGCTTGCGGCCGGCGGCGGCAGAAAGCTCGGGAAACAGCTCGACCGACACCACTTCGGCGGCGTTCATCGCCAGCAGCGCGGTGAGGTAGCCGCTGCCGGTGCCGATTTCCAGCACGCGGTCGGTGGGGCGGATCGCCAGTTCCTGAATCACCCGCGCTTCGAGCTTGGGTGTCCACATCGTCTGGCCGTGGCCAAGCGGGATTTCCATGTCGACAAAAGCCAGCGTCCGGTGCGCTTCCGGCACGAAGTCTTCGCGGCGCAGCTTGAACAAAAGATTGAGCACGTCCTGATCCAGCACATCCCAGGGCCGGATTTGCTGTTCCACCATGTTGTAGCGCGCCTGCTCAATGTCCATGTGTGCCCTTGAATATCAATAAGTTAGATGGGGACTTGCCTTGCAATTATTCCACATTTCGGCTAACTTGGACCGCTCGCCAGGGGTCTCCGGCTGGATGTTCCGCAGCATGGAGTGAGACATACCCTTTGAACCTGATGCGGTTGATACCGCCGTAGGGAGGCCGACATGCCTCCCTTGTATCGAAATGCAGCGAGGCTGATTTTCAGCCTCCCTTTATTGATTTAGCGAGGCTGCTCAACAGCCTCCGTTTTATTTCCAGTGAGGCTGATACATGGCCTCCTGCCTTATCTGGAGCGCACCATGAATGCCACCCCCAAGTTTCTCGCCGCCGATGCCCATGTCGACGCGCTCGCCGTCCAGCCCTTGCCGAATTCACGCAAGATCTACGTGCAGGGCAGTCAGCCCGACATCCGCGTGCCGATGCGCGAAATCAGCCAGGACGACACGCCCACCAACCTCGGCGGTGAAAAGAACCCGGCGATTTTCGTCTACGATTGTTCGGGCCCCTACAGCGACCCGGCGGCCAGCATCGACATCCGCAAGGGTCTGCCCGCGTTGCGTACCCGCTGGATCGAGGCGCGCGGCGACACCGAAGTGCTGGGCGACCTGAGTTCGGAATATGGCCGCCAGCAGGCTGCCAACCCCGAGCTGGCCGGCATGCGCTTTCCCGATCTGGCGCGCACGCCGCGCCGCGCCAAGGCGGGCATGAACGTCACCCAGATGCACTACGCGCGCAAGGGCATCATCACGCCGGAAATGGAATTCATCGCCATCCGCGAGAACAACAACCGCGTGGCGTATCTGGAATCGCTCAAGCAGACCGGCCCGCTGGGCGAGAAGCTCGCCGCGCTGATGAACCGCCAGCACCCGGGGCAGAACTTCGGCGCCAGCCTGCAGAACGAGATCACGCCCGAATTCGTGCGCAGCGAAATCGCCCGCGGCCGCGCCATCATTCCCAACAATATCAACCACCCCGAATCCGAGCCGATGATCATCGGCCGCAATTTCCTGGTGAAGATCAACGCCAACATCGGCAACTCGGCTTTGGGTTCCAGCATCCAGGAAGAAGTCGAGAAGATGACCTGGGCGATCCGCTGGGGCGGCGACACCGTGATGGACCTGTCGACCGGCAAGAACATCCACGAGACGCGCGAGTGGATCATCCGCAATTCGCCGGTGCCGATCGGCACCGTGCCGATCTACCAGGCGCTGGAAAAAGTCGACGGCAAGGCCGAAGACCTGACCTGGGAAATGTTCCGCGACACCCTGATCGAACAGGCCGAGCAGGGCGTCGACTACTTTACCATCCACGCCGGCGTGCTGCTGCGCTACGTGCCGATGACCGCCAACCGCATGACAGGGATTGTGTCGCGCGGCGGCTCGATCATGGCCAAGTGGTGCCTCGCGCATCACAAGGAATCGTTCCTCTACACGCATTTCGAAGACATCTGCGAAATCATGAAGGCCTACGATGTGGCCTTCTCGCTGGGCGATGGTCTGCGCCCCGGCTCGATCTATGACGCCAACGACGAAGCGCAGCTGGGCGAACTGAAAACGCTGGGTGAACTGACCCAGGTGGCGTGGAAACACGACGTGCAGGTGATGATCGAAGGCCCCGGCCACGTGCCGATGCATCTGATCAAGGAGAACATGGATATCCAGCTGGAGCAGTGCCACGAAGCGCCGTTCTACACCCTGGGACCGCTGACCACCGACATCGCCCCCGGCTACGACCACATCACCTCCGGCATCGGCGCCGCGATGATCGGCTGGTATGGCACCGCGATGCTGTGCTACGTCACGCCGAAGGAGCACCTCGGCCTGCCGGATAAAGATGATGTGAAGGAAGGCATCATCACCTACAAACTCGCGGCGCACGCAGCGGACCTGGCGAAGGGCCACCCCGGCGCGCAGATCCGTGACAACGCGCTCTCCAAGGCGCGCTTCGAATTCCGCTGGGACGACCAGTTCAACCTCGGCCTCGATCCTGAAAAGGCCAAGCTATTCCACGACGAAACCCTGCCCAAGGAATCGGCCAAGGTCGCGCACTTCTGCTCGATGTGCGGCCCGCATTTCTGCTCGATGAAGATCACCCAGGACGTGCGCGAGTACGCGGCGAAAGAAGGCCTCAACGAAGCCGACGCGCTGGCCAAAGGCATGGAAGTGAAGGCGGTGGAATTCGTCAAACAGGGCGCCGAGGTGTACCGCAAAGTCTGAGCGCGCCACCCGATACGGCAGCTGCGCTTGAACCGCATGCTTTTCAGGTGGGTCGTCCGGCTCATCGGTGTGCTGGCCGTATGCTTCGGCATGCACACTGTTGCTGCGCCGCTGTCGGTGCTGTCAGACCATGGCTCGGCAATAGGCCGCGCCATCGAAACCTTTCAGGAAATGGACGGCCGGCTCACGCTGGCCGAGGCTGCGGTGGCTTATCGCGCCGGCAGGTTCGCGCCCGGCGACAGTCCGGTGCTGAATTTCGGCATCGGCGCAAAGCCGGTGTGGATCCGTTTTGCGGTGGACAACCCGACTTCGACTCCAGTGCCGAAGCGGCTGTCGATCGAGACCGCCTGGCTCGATCAGGTCGACGTTTATGTTCAGCGCAACGGCCAGACCGTTGCCACCGCGCTGCTCGGCGATGTGAAGCCTTACACGCAGCGCCCGCTTACGAGCCGCTTCTTTGTGGTTCCGCAGAACTTCGATCCGGGTGTCAGCGAGGTATTCATCCGTGTCGAAACACCTGATCCCATGGTGGTGCCGATCTATCTGCTGAGCCCGGATTCCTTGCGGGTGCGGCAGACGCAGCAGGAGCTCAGCTACGGCGTCGTGTACGGCTTTCTGCTCGCCCTGATGGCGTACAACGCCATTCTGTATGTCAGCCTGCGCAGTTCGCGCTATCTGCGCTATGCGATCTATCTGGCGATGTTCATCGCCATGAACATCGCCTACACCGGCCATGGCTTCGCCTGGCTGTGGCCCGATTCGGTGCGCTGGCAGCAGTGGTCCAACCCTCTCCTGATGCTGCTTTTCGGTGTCAGCGGCTTGCTGTTCGCCATCCGCTTTCTGGATCTGCGGGTGTATTTCCCGCGCGTGCGCCGCGTCGTGCTCGGTTTTTGCGCGGTATCCAGCATCCTGCTCGGCGCGGCCGTGCTGCTGGGCAACCAGAAGGCTGCGCTGCTGGTGGCGTTCTGTTTCGCACTCCTGTTCTCCGGCCTCATGCTGGTGCTGGGCGTCATGTCGGTTCGCGCCGGTCAGCGGCCGGCAAAGTATTTTCTGCTGGCCGCCTTTGCCGCCATGGTGGGCGCGGTGCTGACGGCACTGTCGACCTGGGGCTTCATCCCGCACAACAGCTGGACTTTCCGTGCGGTGGAAATCGGTATGCTGATCGACGCCACCCTGCTGGCGCTGGCGCTCGCTTACCAGATGCGCGTCGGTCAGGAAGACCGGCTGCGCGCCGAGCGTCTGGCGCAGCTCGACCCGCTCACCGGGCTCAACAACCGCCGCGCCTTCTACGACAAGACCAGCCCGCTGTGGGCGCATGCGGTCCGCCACGGTCACGCCACCTCGGTCATGCTGCTCGACATTGACCTGTTCAAGCAGATCAACGACGTCCATGGCCACGCCTTCGGCGACGAAGTGCTGAAAGTCGTGGCCGATGCGCTCCGCAGGTTTGTCCGGCATGAAGATGTGCTGGCGCGCTGGGGTGGCGAGGAGTTCATCGTGTTCCTGCCGGATGCTTCGACCGAAGCGGCAGGCGCGCTGGCGGAACGGCTGCGGGTCGCCATCGCCGGCCTCCGCATCCCGCATGCAACGGACGTCATTGCGGTCACCGCAAGCTTCGGCGTGGCGCAGAAAGGCGAGCAGCACGCGACGCTGGATGCGCTGATCGCCTCGGCCGACGCGTGCCTGTACCAGTCCAAGCAGCAGGGCCGCAACCGGGTGACGGTCAGTCTGTCCGCGCTCGCGGCGGCGGGCTAGGCGCACGGGAGGCTGTCATTTGCGCCGCGTATAATCGGCGGGCGCGTCCACCGGGCGCGCCCTTTTTTATTACCGAAACGTTGCCATGATCGACCCCACCCTGTTGCTGCAAGCCCTCATCCTCGGCCTGGTCGAAGGCGTCACCGAATTCCTGCCCATTTCCAGCACCGGGCATCTGATCATTGCGAGCCAGTTGCTGGGCTTCAACGGCGAGAAGGCCAAGGTGTTCATGATCGCCATCCAGCTGGCGGCGATTTTTGCGGTGGTGTGGGAATACCGGGCGCGGCTCGGGCATGTGGTGGCGACGCTGCACCGGGAGCCGGCGTCGCAGCGGCTGGCGGTCAATCTGATGGCGGGGTTCCTCCCGGCGGCGGTACTGGGTTTTCTGTTCTACAAGGAGATCAAGGGTTATCTGTTCAACCCCATCGTGGTGGCATCGGCGCTGGTGATCGGCGGCGTGCTGATCCTGTGGGCAGAGCGGCGCAAGCATGTGATCACGACCGAGGGCATCGACGAACTCACCTGGCGGCGCGCGCTGGCGGTGGGCTTCGCGCAGGCGCTGGCGATGATTCCCGGCACCTCGCGCTCGGGCGCGACGATCATCGGCGGCCTGTTTCTCGGGCTGTCGCGCAAGACCGCTGCGGAGTTCTCCTTCTTTCTCGCCATCCCCACCATGTTCGCGGCGACGGCTTACGACTTCTACAAGAACTGGAGGTTATTCGATGTGCACGACGTGCCGCTGTTTGCGGTGGGCGGCATCGCAGCCTTCGTCAGCGCGTTGATCGCGGTGCGCACCCTGATCAAGTTCGTCAGCCGCCACGACTACACGCTGTTCGCCTGGTATCGCATCGTGTTCGGCGGAGTGGTGCTGGCGACCGCTTACTTCGGTCTGGTGGACTGGAGTGCGGGGCACTGATCCCGCTGCCGGCTTATTCCGGCTTGGGCGGGTGCTTGTCGAGTTTGCGCTGCAGGGTACGGCGGTGCATTTTCAGCGCGCGCGCGGTGGCCGATATGTTGCCGTCGTGTTCGCCCAGCACTTTCTGGATGTGCTCCCACTCCAACCGCGCCACCGTCAGCGGTTCGCTGCTGACTTCGAGCGCGGCATCGGGTTCGTCGCGCTGCAGCGCGGCGAGGATTTCGTCGGCGTTGGCGGGCTTGGCCAGATAGTGGCGCGCGCCCAGCCGCACCGCCTCGACGGCGGTGGCGATGCTGGCGAAACCGGTGAGGACGACGATGGCGATGCCGGGCCAGCGTTCCGTCAGCGCCGCCACCACCTTGAGCCCGGATTCGCCGGGCAGCTTCAGGTCGACGATGGCATGGCTCGGCGCAAAGTGTTCGGCAATGGCCAGCGCGCCCGCAGCGTTATGCGCCAGTTCGACGCTGGCACCGCGTTTTTTCATCGCGCGCGCCAGGGTCTCGGCAAAATCGATATCGTCTTCAACGATCAAGAGCTTCATGCAGCAGGACTCCAGGGTAATTGGATGCGTACCAGCGTGCCGCCGCCCGCCCGTTCGGTGAGGGTAAGTGCGCCGCCGGCGCGCTCGATCGTGGCGTGCGTGAGCACCAGGCCCATGCCCCAGCCATAACCCTGCTTGCCGCTGAACAGCACGCGCCCGGCCTGGGCTTTCTGCTCGGCGGTGAAGCCGGCGCCGCGGTCGGCAATGTCGATCCACAGGACGTCGTCCTGTGCCGTTGCAGCAAGTTCGACGTCATCGGGCGAGGCATCGGCAGCGTTGTTCAGCACGTTCAGCACCGCCTGTTCCAGCCCCTCGGGCGGGGTGAATTCGCGCTGCGTCGATACCGGCCGGGTTTTCAGATGCACGTCGGGGCGGATCACCTGCCAGTGGGTGACCAGTTCCGCCAGCCAGGCTGCGAGCGAGATGGCGTGCGGGGTGCCGTCCTGCGCGCGCGCGGCCAGCTGGGTGAGGATGCGCTTGCAGGCTAGCGCCTGTTTTTCGAGCAGCTGGCAGTCGGCGCCGATATCGGGATCGTTGGCAAACTCGGTCGCGAGTTCGTGCGCCGTGGTCTGGATGGTGGCAAGCGGGGTGGCCAGTTCATGCGCCGCCAGTGCGGCCTGGGTGCCGAGTGCGAGGATGCGTTCGTCGCGCAGCTGCTTTTCGCGCAGCGCAGCGAGTTCGCCGTCGCGCGCGCGCAGTCCGGCGTGCATGCGGGTGATGAAATACGCGATCAACGCCGCGCTGATGAGAAAGTTGAACCACATGCCGCCCAAGTGCATGCCGTAAGCGGCGACCGGGTCGGCGATCGCCAGCGGCTGGTAGACGAACAGCAGCAGTGCGTAGTAGCCGCCCGCCACCGCGGCCAGCAGCCACACCCAGCGCGGGCGCAGGCTGATCGCGGCAACGATGATCGGCACCAGCATCAGTGAGACGAACGGATTGGTGGCGCCGCCGCTGAAAAATACCAGCACCGCAAACGCGGTGAGGTCGACCAGCAGATGCGCCAAAAACTCCATCTGCGTGGCCGGCGCATCCAGCCGCAGTCGCCAAGCGGTGGTCAGCGCAAAGCCGCCGAGCAGCACCAGCACCGTGCCCATCGGCAGCAACGGCATGGTGATGTGCAATCCCCAGTGCAGCCAGGCGATGCCGGCGGCCCAGCCGGCGACGAGTAGCCCGCGCAGCACCAGCAGGCGCCCCAGCAGGGCGCGCGTGGGCAGGGTCGAGAGCAGGGTGGAATCGAGGAGGGAGGGCATAGCCGCATTGTAATGCGCAGCCTGCAGCGTGCTCAGGCCGCGCGCCTTGCGCACGCGGCGGGATGACGGCAGATCGTGCTGTCCCGCCCCCAGCGTTCTAGAACTTGACGCTGACGCCGGCATAGATCGAACGGCCCATGCCGGGAACAGTGGTGCCCCAGGCCGGGCGGCCGGTGCCGACGCCCGGCGGCATGGTGATGCCCTGGCCGACGTAGGCGCCGCCGAGCGGATAAAAGTAAAGCGTGTCGAACACGTTCTCGATGCCGACGTCGAGCCGCACGGTTTCCCAGGCGTAGCTGCTGCGCAGGTTGAGCAGGCTGTAGCCGGGCGTTTCGACTTCGTTGCGGATCGCCGAGACATCGGACTTGGCGTCGACCATCTGGAGTTCGGCAATATTGGTCCAGCCACCCAGGGTTTGCGTCACCGACAGCGTCGCGTTGAGCGGCATCATGTTGTAGAGATTGTCGCCGGTGCCGCCGGTGGTTTCGCCGCGCACGTAGTTCAGCAGACCGTTGAGCGTGAAGTCGCCAAAACCGGTATTCGTGGCCAGCGGCATGTAGCCGGACACATCGATGCCGTAGAGCTGTGCGTCCTGATTGACGAATTTGAGGAAGACGAACTGGTTGGTTACCGTCGTGTTGGTCAAGCGGCGCGCATTGATGTAGTCATCGACATAGGTGTAGTAGGGCGTGATTTTCAACCCCCAGTCCTGCTGCCCGGCGTCATGCCAGTCGAACGTCGCGCTCAGGGTATGGGCGATTTCAGGTTCGAGTTCGAGGTTGCCGACATAGCCGTTGCCATCCCCGGCCAGGTTGACCATGTTCATCGCCATGCCGCCGGTCGACCAGGAATAGCGTTCGTAGAGATTGGGTGAACGGGTCTTGCGGGCGAAGCCGAATTCGAGGGTTTGGGTTTTGGACGGCACATAGCGCGCCAGGGTCGTGAGGTCGAAATTGTTGTCGGTCTTCTCGCGGTCGGCGGTATTGAAGGCGGTTGCATCTGTCGTGTAGCTGGCGTTATATCCCTGTACTTCGCCGGCATTCATGTTGACTCTTTCGTAACGCAAGCCGAGCTGGCTCAGCCACTGCGGGCTCCACTGCGCTTCCCATTCGGCGAAGACCGCATAGCGGTCGCGCTCGCCGTTGTTGATGTTCCAGAAAGTGTTCGGCGACATGCCGCCGCTGCCGGACGGTGGCCACCAGTCGTCGAGACGATACTGCTGGAGTTCTCCGCCGACGCGGATCAGGTCGCGCGCCGACAGCAGGATGTCGCCCTTGACGCTGGCGCCGGTGTTGTTGCCCTCGGTGTACATCGGCATGCCAGGCGCATTGCCCTGGTACCAGAACGCCTTGTCTTCGAGGAAGTTCATCTCGTGCTCGGTGTGTTCGTTGTAGAGGCGCGCCTCAAGCGTGCCCCAGTCGTATTTTCCCGTATAGCCGAGGTTGACCTGGGTGCTGGTGTTGTCGGTCATGTCCATGCGCTGGTTGGGGTAGCCCTGATACGGAATGTGCTGGTAGCCCAGCTGCAGATCGACCAGATGATTCTCGTGGCGCAGCGCAAAGCCGAGCGACTGGTTGGTGGATTGGTACATCGTCGATCCGACCTCGTCGCCCGACAGATAAATGGGTGAGTTGTAGAGCGACGGCGCGGTATTGGTATAGGCGAGCCCGGCCGGCTTGAAGTCGCCGCCGGCGGAGTAGTTGTCGGCTTGCGCGGTCGATCCGCTATAGGTCACGCTGAGACTTTCGCCGGCCGCAGTGGCGGAAACATTGGCGCCGAACGCATGGCCGTTGCTGCGGTAAAACGTGCCGGCTTCGCCCTGCAGCAGCGTGCCTTGCCCCGCCTTGGCAAATACCGGATCGGCCGACTCGACCAGAATCGTGCCGCCGATGCTGTCGCCGCCCGAACTCACCGGCGCGAGGCCGGCGAATACCGTGGCGCGGGCGACGCGGGTGGGGTCGATGTAGGACAGCGGCGGATTCATGTGATTGCCGCAAGCGGACACCAGGTCCATGCCGTCGACCTTGATGCGCAGGCGGTCGTCGCCGAGACCATGGATCACCGGCAGGCTCGACACGCCGCCCGCCCCGTAACTGCTCATGCCCGGCACGCTTCTGAACAGCGAGGCCGTATCGCTGGTGGCCGCGCGCAGCGGCAGCACATCGGCGGCATCCAGCGTCACGCTACCCGGCTCGGCTTCGACAGGTGCCGTGCCCACCACCACCACGGTCATGAGCGGGGTGTCGGATGACACGCTTTGCGCGGCAGCGTGAGAACTGAGCGCCGACAGGGCAAGCGATACGGCGAGGGCAACCGGCTTCGGGTGGGGCAGCATGATGGTTTTCTTGTGTAGGACTGGAACTCCGGCGAGTGTAGGGAAATCAAAGGCGCGCGAGAATGCGGCAAATTGCCGCAAGCGATGCGACTGCCGGCCGTTCCAGATAAGCGGATTGCCTTGCCTTGCGACAAAATGACGCATCGCGTTTTGCGCCCCGATTGCCTATCGTTGCCGATCATTCCAAGCAGACATCCCCAGCCCGTCACCCCAATGGAGAACACCATGAAATTGAATGTCCTGATCGTCAGCGCCCTTGCCACCCTGGCCGTGCAGCCCGCACTGGCGGCCACCATCAGCGTCACCGACGCGTGGGCGCGCGCCACCAAGCCGGGCCAGCCGGTGAGTGGGGCCTACATGAAACTCCAGTCGGATGCCGACGCGCGCCTGCTCAGCGCATCCAGCCCGTCGATCCCGACGGTCGAAGTGCACGAAATGAAAATGGATGGCGACGTGATGCGCATGCGCGAAGTCAAGGCGATCGAATTGCCCAAAGGCGAGGCCGTGACGCTGCAGCCCGGCGGCTATCACATCATGTTGATGAACCTGAAGAAGCCGATTGCGGCGGGCGAGGTCATTCCGCTGACGCTGGTGATCGAGTCGGGCGGCAAGCGGCAGAACGTTGAAGTGAAGGCCACCGCGCGCGACGCGGCCATGGGCGGCATGCAGCACGCCCATTAAACCTGGAAACCGCAGCGATCAAGTTGCGCTGCCGAGGATTGCGCCCTGCGCGCGCAGATCGTTCAGTAGCGCGCCGCCCGCCTGCACCACCAGCGCGCGGTCGGGATGACGGCTTTCGTCGGCCACCTGTTCCAGCGCGGCGCGGCCGCTGAGCTTGCCGGGTTCCAGCAGGGCCAGCAGGCGTGCGGTAAAGCCATTGATTTCGCTGAACTGCACGCGGTCGTCCGTATCGCGAAATACCAGCAGATGCGTCTCGGCGGGTTGCGTCTTGCGGCGCGGCGCGATGCGGTGCACCGGCCAGTCGTAGCGCAGGCTGGCCAGCACCGGATTCAATAACGGCACGCCGTCGAGCAGGTCGCCTGTGGGGTCGAAGGCGCCCTCGGCGCTGCGCGTCGACACCGACAACACCAGTTCGATCCATTCGTAATGCGCCAGCGCCAGCGTGAACGGCGGATAGCCGGCGGGTGGCGTCCATTCGTTCTGCAGGAACTGGATGAACTCGTCCGGTATCTGCCGGAAATACGGCGTGTGGCTGCGATGGGTGCGGAAAAAGTCGCGCACCAGCGCCGCCCACTTGCGCGATCCCAGCACCTTGCGCAGCACCGGGAAGCACGCAAGCAGAAAGCCTTCGAGGTTGGTGTACAGCAGCTCGGTGTAAATCTTCATGCGCCGCGCTTCTACGCCAGCCGGGCGCGGCTGCGCCTCGGGATCGCGGATGTGCGCGGTGAAGGCGTACTGGTAACGCTGGAACTCAGGAAGCGGCGGCGATTTTTGCATGGGGCGCGTGGGCGGCCTGCAGGCGTGCGATCTGTTCGACTTCGTGCACCAGTTCGGCCAGCGGCGGTATGTTGAAATCGCGTTCCAGCAGCGTCGGCGCCACGCCATGGATGCGGTAGGTGGCATCGAGCAGTGACCACACCGGCTCGATCACATCGGCGCCGTGGGTATCGACGATCAGGTCGTCGGCCTCGTTGTAGTGGCCGGCCATGTGCAGGTAGACGATGCGTTCGGTCGGCAGCGCGCGGATGAATTCGACGGCGTCGTAGCGGTGGTTCACGCTGTTGACGTAGACGTTATTGACGTCGAGATGGAGGTCGCAACCGGCCTCGTCCAGCACCGCGCGGATGAAGCTGGCTTCATCCATGTCGGCCACCGGCGACGGCGTGTAGTAGGACGCGTTTTCGATCGCGATGCGGCGTTCCAGAATGTCCTGCGCGCGGCGGATGCGCGCAGCGACGTATTTCACTGCTTCTTCGGTGAAGGGAATCGGCAGCAGGTCGTACAGGTGCCCGTCGTCCGAGCAGTACGACAGATGTTCGGTGTAAAGCGCGATGCCGTGGGCATCCATGAATTGCCGGGTTTTACGCAGCAGCATTTCGTCGAGCGGCGTCGGGCCGCCAAGCGACAGCGACAGGCCGTGGCAGACGAAGGGATAGCGTTCGGTGAAGGCGCGCAGGTCGCGGCCATAGAGGCCGCCCATGTCGATCCAGTTTTCCGGAGCGAGCTCAAAAAAGTCGATGGCGTCGGGGACGTGGGCTTTCAGCGCGGGTAGCAGTTCGCGCCGAAAACCCAGCCCCGCGCCGGTGGGGCGCAGGGAGGTCATGCGTTCAGCGGCTTACTTGGGTTTGGCTGCGCCGCATTTGGCTTCGGGTGCCTTGGGGGCACCGCATTTGCCATCGTGGGCTTTCAGATTGGCGCCGCATTTGCCTTCGCCGCACTTGCCATCCTTGGCCTTGGCTGCACCGCATTTGCCTTCAGCCGGTTTGGCTGCGCCGCACTTGCCATCAGCAGGCTTGGCAGCGCCACACTTGCCTTCAACAGGCTTGTCTGCGTGGTTGTCGGCGACTTGATAGCCGGAAGACAGGGCGGACAGCGCAAACGGGTTGCTGGCAGCCGAGGCGACGGGGGCGGCCAGGGCGGCGGCAAAAGCGGTACCGGCAGCGGCGGCGATCAGGGTTTTCTTGGACATGGTGCTCTCTCCTAACAATTGATAAACAATGGGACAACGGGGTGCCGACCGGGGTCGGCGGCTTGCAAAAGGCTCTATTTATGGGTCGAGCTTATTCTGCAATTCGTTTGCGATGCGCTGCCGGGCTTCGGGTGCGAGTCCCGGTGCGTCATCGTTTGCCCTTGTTTCCAGCCGAAACAAGCGGCGCATATCGTGTATTTGCCGGGTAAAACGCCTGCAGTTCGTACAGATCGCGAGATGCATTTTCATCGCGACCCGGTCGCCAAGCGACAGGCCTTCGTCCATGGCGCGCGAAACAAGTTCCGTTGTTTCCTTGCATGTGGTCATCCACTTCATGCCGCGCCTGCCTTCGCAAAGCCGTTTACTTCCAGACATTGCCGCATGAACAGCCGTGCCCGGTGTAGCAGTACCCAGCAGTTGGTCGGGGTGATATTCAGTTCCTTACAGATTTCTTCGGTTTCCATGCCTGCCACTTCGCGCAGGCTGAAAACCTGCGCCATCACCGGCTTCAGACGGTCGGCGCATTCGTCCAGGATGCGCCGCAGCTGGCTGAGTTCCGCCTCGGCCTGCGGATTGCCCCAGGGACGCAGCGGCTCGGCCCAGTGACCGTCCTGCTGGAACAGGCTGTCGACCGCTTCCTCGCCGTCGGCGTCGCGCGGAATCTCGGTTTCACGCAGCTGCCGCCGGATGGCGTCGACGATCTTGTGCTTGAGGATGCCGGTGAGCCAAGTGCGCGGGCTGGCGTCGCCGGCGTAGCGGACCTGCGCCGACAGCGCGGCAAGCAGGGTTTCCTGCACAGCATCTTCGGCCAGCGCATCGGAATGCAGCTGGCGGCGCGCTACGCGGAACAGATAGTCGCCGTGGTCGGCCAGCCAGCGATGGGGATCGAGCGTGTTCAAAGCAGCATGCCTGCAATACGCGGGAACCGGCACTTTAGAGGCAGTCGTGCCGCACCACAATCTTGGGAGCCTGTCGGACTTGAAGGGAATCGGCTACAAATCCGCCTGGCCGGTCCATATTTCGTCGCTTTCTTGGGCAATAGAACGACTATTGCCCTGCGAAATCGTCAAAATTATGTCCCATAGGGACGGTATCCCTTGGGGCTGGCCCCGACCTGCCGAATTTTGCGAGCAGCCGCTGCGCGGCTTGCCTGCTAACCCCACTACGCTTCGATTCTTCAAATCCGACAGGCTCCTAGGGACTTGAAATCCCGGCGACGTCCCCTAGATCGGTTCTATCCGTAACCCGTTATCTGAAGGAGGACACCATGGCAAATATCAGCCGCTATGAACCATTTGAAATCAACGATCCGCTGGACAACCTGTTCCGGGGGTTTTTCCGCCCGGTGCAAATGGACAAGGACATGCCGCAGATCCGCATGGATGTGAAGGAGGATGAAAAATCCTACGCCGTGCACGCCGACATGCCCGGCGTTGCCAAGGACGACATCCACGTCACCATCGACGGCAACACCGTGTCGATCAGCGCCGAGGTGAAGAAAAACACCGAGCAGAAGGAAGGCGAAAAAGTGCTGCGTCGCGAACGCTATTTCGGTCGCGTCAGCCGCAGTTTCGCGCTGGAAAACGAAGTGGACGAGGCTACGGCCAGCGCCCGCTATCAGGACGGCGTGCTGGAGCTGGTGCTGCCGAAGAAAACGGCTGCCGCGGCCAAGCGCCTCGCCATCCAGTAAGCCTGCCGCGCCGGTAAGAAAGGCGGCCGCGCGCCGCCTTTTGTTTGGCGTAAAATCCGCGCAGACTTTACCGGAGCTGCCATGACCACGTCCCATTCCGCTGCAGACAAGGCGCACATCCTGTCGGAAGCCCTGCCCTACATCCAGCGTTTCTACGACAAGACCATTGTCATCAAATACGGCGGCAACGCGATGACCGAACGCCACCTGATGGAGGCGTTTGCCAAGGATGTGGTGCTGCTGAAGCTGGTGGGCATGAACCCGGTGGTGGTGCACGGCGGCGGCCCGCAGATCGGCGACCTGCTGAAGAAAATCGGCAAGCAGTCCGACTTCATCCAGGGTATGCGCGTCACTGACGAAGAAACGCTCGACGTGGTGGAAATGGTGCTCGGCATGGTCAACCAGGACATCGTCACGCTGATCAACAAGCATGGCGGCAAGGCGGTTGGGCTCACCGGCAAGGACGGCAATTTCATCCATGCCAAGAAAATGCTGGTGGCGAGCAAGGACAATTCCGAGGAAATGCTCGATATCGGCCAGGTCGGCGAGATCACCAGTATCGATCCGGAAATCATCCAGGTGCTCGACGCGCGCGATTTCATTCCGGTGGTCGCGCCGCTCGGCACCGACAAGGAAGGCAACGCCTACAACATCAACGCCGATGTGGTGGCGGGCAAGATCGCCGGCGTGCTGCAGGCGGAAAAAGTCATTTTCATGACCAACATTCCCGGCGTGCTCGACAAGGAAATGAAGCTGCTCACCGGACTGACGCCGCGCCAGGTCGACGAACTGATGGCCGACGGCACTATCACCGGCGGCATGATTCCCAAGGTCGGCTACGCGGTCGATGCGGTCAACAGCGGCGTCAAGACCGCGCACATCATCGACGGCCGGGTCGAGCATGCGCTGTTGCTGGAAGTATTGACCCCGGAAGGCGTCGGCACCCTGGTCAAGCGCGCCTGACCATGCGCTACTGGCTGAGTAGCGCAGCTGTTGAAACAAAAACGGCGCAATGTCGCGCCGTTAAATGAGTTTCATGTTGTTTGGAAGTTGATCAGACCATCTGTTTAGAATTTTGGGTGGGAATCTGGGTGGGGATTCAACATTGCCTGCCTCAAATCTTAGCCCTGACCGGCATTATGGCCGCCATGATCGCTTCGGGCGCTTCTTCGTTTTGAACCGCTCTTGCCAAATCTTCTATTTTGGATTTCACCATACCGTGGACGTGATTTAGCAACGTACGAAAACTCGCTTCTCCGTCCGGTGTTCCAAACATGTCTGGCTGATCGAGTTCGCGGTATAGCTTGATGGATAGCTTCCCCTTCTTGGGAATTGAGTATGCGACAACGATCCTCGCTTGCTCAATTTTCTCAGCGCCGCTATGCGCCGCAAAGTTATGGCGCATGTTCATACAACTGTCGTGGATCTCGTGAAACTGCGGATCAAGTTTCTTACGGTCTAGCTTGATCCGCCTTCCCTCACACTGAGCAAAACATTTTGCATAGAACGTAAGTAGCGCAACAAACAATCCCTTGATGATTGTATAGGTGGCGCGATCGGTGTTGTGGATAAAAAAGTCTTGCTTGTCCGTCGGCCCATGTCGGCTGTCGATTTCGTCTAACCACGCAAGGCAGCTTCTGAGGTCCTTTTCGATCAAAGTGTAACCAGCGAGCTGTTCTGCACGCTTTGATGTCATCACAACGGTCTTACAGGATTTTCGCTTGTATGCGTACTTGCGGTAAGTCTTACCTGTCACCTTGTCGACAAAATGCTGTTCACTGAATTCGTCGCTGTTGCCGGCGTCAATTTTTAACAATATGTGTTTCATAAACTGCTACAAGGCTCTTGAAGGAGCGGGATTCTGGTAAAGGTACTTCTGGAAACCGCTGAACACTTTGCCAATTTCCTCAGGGCGCCCAAGGTCAGCCACGGCATCCGCAATTGAGTCGTGGTATTTCAGACGTACGGTAAGGGACTCCCAACAAATACTAACGTTGTATATCTATTCCCGAATGCTTGCTTTAAAGTCTTTTCCGCTCCCGTCTCCTTTTGCATAAAGTAATAGAGAGACAGCTGGACCAACATCTATATAAGAATCAGAACGATAGAATGTGAAAATGTCTGTTTCTTTGTTAAAAAACGTCCGGACCCATGAGTCTCAATATTAACTGTTCGATGCACGGGGGGCGCGTAAGCTACCTTGTGAGAAATGCAATTCTCGCTTCTAGAATTACCGACCAAGGAGGGAACACAATGGTGCTTCGAGCCGTTCTCTGCCTGCTCGTAGCGTTTGTCCCGCTACCGAGCATCGCGGAACCAGTCTACTTTCCCCAAGCAATACCGTCGCGTGGAACCGTGAATGTGCCAGACTGGATGGCGCAGGGATCGGGTGATGATGGCTACGTTCAAGTCACGGCGGAAGTGAGACTACCCGTTGGTCAGACTTGTATTCCGTTGGGGCGGAAGGCTTACCTTAGGTCCAATACCGACGTGCAACTTGTGCTGTCCGTCACGACCTTCGGGTTCGGCTCCGCCCTGGATGCGAGGGAGGTTCCGCTCGCGACGTTCGACTCTCGAGGGGCGACGGGCGAATGCATTTCTCCAGTAAAGCTCCCGGTCGCCGTAGTCCCGCTGACGCGTCTGGAGACGAGACCTCCCGAGAATCCCGGCCAGTTGCGCATCCTCCTGAACGTGAGGTCTTCCACAAACACTTCTCTGAAGATAGTAGAGAAGGCCCAGGTGGCCCTGGGAGCGATCTCGATTGTGGCCACTGGCGGCGGTGCAGCCACGGTGGCCGGGCTCAGTTCGGCTCTGGCGAGTTCCGCAGTGGCACCCGTAGTCAAAGAGTTCGAACAGTACGCGAGCAATGTCACCGCTGGCACGGCCACGGTTCCACTGGACTGGATAGAGCTTCGAAAGGCGCCTCGAACCTACACTTTCCAGATCTACGAAGGAGAGGCAGGCATCGGCGAAGATGCGGGAGACGCTATCCGAAGGCTGCAGACCGGCTCTACTAACCCCTCCCTTGCACGGTTCGAGGTGCAGTTCAGCGTCTCCTTCGTCAGATCTATCTTCGACACAGCGCCGGTCGCGCCGCACTTCTATCCTCACATAGACTTGCGTCAGCGTGCATTAGTACTCAACTACCCGATGCACAACCCGGCGATTCCAAACCTGCTCCAGTCGCTGAACAGTAGCTCGCCGAGTCTACTTGCACGGGTGGCCGCAGGTTCATCGCTTACCGACATATGCAACGACGTTAGCGCAAAGCTACTCAGGGAGGTCGGTCTGAGCGCCGTGGACCGCGTAGTCGCGACGAAGGTGTTCGTCGATGAAGCTCTGAAGGACGAAGCTTGGCTCAACACTGATGCCTTCGACAAATGCTTTCAGGACCAGTCTGCAGCAAAGGATCTTGCGACGAAACTCTTTGGAGTTTCGCCTAGGCAGACGGGGTTTACGGTCGGCGACATGCAGCGCGACAACACGCCTGACTTCAACGAGTGGAAGTCTCAGATAGAGGCGCCGATGGCGGATTTTCGCCGCGTCATGATTGCCAAGGGCCCGAAGGAACGCCTGCTGATGAACATCTTTCGTGGCAATGACGTCTCCGTTGGTGTGCACCCGAAGAACTCGCAGTGGCCGGAGCCAGTGGCAAAGCCATCCCCGTCCGCTGACGCTCCTAAACCATCGGGAGATGCGGTTGCGGCTCCTGCGGGGACCGAGTCCGGGTTCGATGCGACCAAGAGCCCAGGTATAGCCCGACTGGCGGCGAAACCCTTTATCCTCGGGGGCTGTTTCGTCTGGGCCTTTGCGGCAGACAAGAACGTTGGGGCGGGCGCCATTCCGAAGGCCCACCTGCTTCTTGCCGGAGACACCAATGATGTGTGGTTGGCCAACCTGACCTTCTCACAGGCGCAGCCGAGAATAATCACAGCGGTAACAGCCAACGAACTCGACAGCACGGAGGCGGACTGGATCGCATTCTTCAGGCAGCGACGCTTCAGCGACAACGCACAATGCGCGAAGATCCTAAAGATGCTCCCGAATACATGACGGGTTCGTCCTCCGAACCCAGGCGGGAGGACAGGACTTCTGTCCGGGGTTCTCGCACTTGCTCGAACGGTATCTCAATCGCGAGCGTACCGCATCTGCCCTATCCGTGCTTCCTGCTGCTGCGCGATATAGAACCAGTGGAATAAGAGGCAGCAAAGAACTACAGGAAAACTAAAGGATATATATGCGTTACTGGCTGATGAAATCCGAGCCCAGCGACGTCAGCATCGACGACCTCGCGGGCTTCCCAAAACAAAGTGTCGCCTGGTACGGCATCCGCAATTACCAGGCGCGCAACTTCATGCGCGACCAGATGCAGGTCGGTGACAAGGTGCTGTTCTATCACTCTTCTTGCGCCGAGCCGGGCATCGCCGGGCTGGCCGAAGTCAGCGTGCTGGCGTATCCCGACGCGTTCCAGTTCGAGCCGGGGCACAAGTATTTCGATCCCAAGTCAACGCCGGAGAATCCGCGCTGGGTCAACGTCGACGTGAAACTAGTGAAGAAGACGCGGCTGATGCCCCTGTCCGAGATCCGCACCTATCCCGAGCTCGCCAACATGCGCATCCTGCAGCGCGGCAATCGCCTGTCGATTACGCCGGTCGATCCGGCTGAGTACGCGTTCATCGTCAAGCATCTGTGATGCCCGATCCAGCGATGTTCGCCGCATATGGCGGACTGGGTCTGGTGGTTGGCTTTGTCGCTGGTCTGCTCGGTGTCGGCGGCGGCCTCATCATCGTGCCGGTACTGATTTTTCTGCTGCATGCGCAGGGGCTGGCGGCCGGCATGGAGCCGCAACTGGCGCTCGGCACTTCGCTGGCCTCAATCCTGTTCACCTCGCTGTCGAGCGTGCGCGCGCATCATCGCCTCGGCGCGGTCGAATGGCCGCTGGTGCGCCGCATCGTGCCCGGCATCGTGTTCGGCACGCTGGCCGGTGCGCTGCTGGCGGCGCAGATGTCGGCCCTGATGCTGAAAGGCGTGTTCG